>CAYJJX010000001.1:0-180112 GCA_964370605.1 uncultured Oscillospiraceae bacterium
AAATTTTCAGCCTTGCGATACCTACTCTCCATCACCCACGTGCAGAGGTGCACAGAAGTTAGCCGTTCGTCTCCTGTGAACACGACCCAAAACATCTGTTTTGATTACACAATACAAGTAGTGTGATCAAAAAGGATGTTGTTCTAACAAAACTCAGTGATCATGGTAATAAATTGATAATAAAATGGATGGTGCAAGCGTTACCGAAAAAGGTGTCTTGTATGAATTTATCATTTATTATATAATAAAAGTGGTTAACACACTATAGAAATGCATAAATGCAAATATATTTGTCATGGTAGTTACAAATAATTACGGGCAATAGCTGTTTTGTACAATGCTAGTTAAAAAATGTATCCTCTTGAAATAACGACTCTTAAAGGATAAGGAGTATTGTGACATAATAAATACAATTCTATCAAAAGGCACTGAACAATCTTTAGTTTTGCATATTTTAGAAAGGATTGATTTTGATTACGAAGAAGACAAACTTTATCTTTATATTTGCCGACGACTTAGGATACGGCGACCTTGGCTGCTATGGAAACGAGGCAATGCTGTACGACCTATCGATAGATGAAAGACAGCTTGAAAACATCGCCGAAAAACATCCGGATATCTGCTTAAAGATGTCTGCACAGATAGACGAATGGACAACAACGCTTTCACAAAACACACTGCGAGAACGGTTGAAAACATAAAAATATAAAAGTATAAAAACATAACGGGATTAAAATACAGGAGTGAGTAAAATGAACAAAAAACTTATTATGCGCTACCCTTCAACCTGGCACGGTGATATGTGGCGTGAGGCTGCACCTTGCGGCAATGGTGTTACCGGAGTTAGTGTTTACGGCGGCATTAAAAAAGAGATCATCCTTCTTAACGATGCTTTTTTATGGAAGGGCTCTACCACTCCGGAACTTCCGGATGTTAGCGATGCTTTACCCAAAATTCGAAAAGCACTTGCGGAGAATGATCCGGTTAGTGCCGATTCTATCCTTAGTTTTGCCCTTGCAGAGAAAGGATTTGACGCAACTATCGGTGCACCGCTTCCCCTCGGAGATATTAATATTTTTTCAGGTTCTAACGAGGACTTTAAAAATTATCGCAGAATAATCGATATGGACAAGGCTCTTGTTACGGTCAGCTACGAAGAGAATGGTGTTAAATTTGCAAGAGAAACCTTTGTATCCCGAGAGAATAACCTTGTTTTTACAAGAATAAAAGCAAGTGAACCGGTGCTTGATGTTTCGATAAACGTCACCTACCACGACAATGAAAGCATTGGTGACTATAAAATAGAAAATTACGAAATGTCAATCGACAATGATTTAATAAAGTACAGTGCCTATAATAAAAATGAATACTCAACCGGAGATTACGGTGCGGTAACGAGGGTTTTTACCGATGGCGATAAAAAAATCACAGAGCAAATAGGCAGAGATTTTGCAGCTGAAGGCGGTTTTGCCCCAGTTAAGTTTTTAACCGTTACTAAAACAGCTGAAATACTTCTTGTTACGAGAACCTTTGTTGCTTCGGATAGGGCAGTTGAGTTTGCAAAACCTATACTAGAATATAATTTTGATGACGAGCTTACAAAGCATACAAAGTTACATACAGAGTTGTTCTCAAAAGTCGAGTTTTCAATTTCCGACACGCAGAGCACCTCTAATGAAGAACTGCTTCTCGATGCTTACGGAGCAGAACCTTCTAATGAAATGATGGAAAAACTTTACAATTACGGTAGATATCTCTTTGTTTGCTCTACTGCCGAAAAAGAGGCGCTTCCCTGTCACCTTATCGGTCTTTGGAATGGTTCTTATAACTGTTTTTGGGCATTTAACATGTACAACGTTAACATGGAACTTATCTACTGGCAGGCACTAACCGGCAACATGCCACAGCTACTGAGGTTGGCGCTGGACTACACCGAGTCGCTGATGGATGATTTTCGTGAGAATGCAAAAAAACTATTTGGTTGCAGGGGGATATTTATCAATTCGGTTAACACACCGGAATCGGGATTATCGAAATGCATGGGTAACCATATTTTAAACTGGACTGTCGGTGCGGCATGGTTCGCACAACATTACTGGGACTACTGTAAATACACAAATGATATTGAATATATGAAGGAACACGCCCTGCCTTTTATGTATGAGACCGCACTGTTCTTTGAGGACTTTTTATTCCTCGATGAGAATGGTTACTATATGTTTGCCCCCTCCGTTTCGCCGGAAAACACTGCACGAAATGTCATCGAGATGACAAAACGCAACAATATTGAGACCTGTGTTAACGCAACCATGGATATTGCCTGTGTTAAGGAGCTGCTGACCAACCTAATCACCGGCTGTGAAATTACAGGACTTTATGCCGAAAATCAGGAGAAATGGAAGGACATGCTTGCAAAGTTGCCACCTTACAGGATTAATGAGGATGGGGCGATTAAAGAGTGGACTCACGACTTTTATAAGGACAATTATCAACATCGGCATCACAGTCACATCTACCCTGTTTTTCCGGGTAAAGAGGTAACTCGAGATCATCCGCTGTTTGAGAACTTTAAAACTGCAGAAGATATGCGTTTAAGGCACGGTCTTTCTGACCAGTCAAGCTGGTCGATGGTGTTTATGGCAGGGATTGCGGCAAGGATGCAGGAGGGAGATAGGGCTTTATACGTTATCGAGACTCTTGCAAGAACCTGTCTTATGAACAACTTTTTTACCGTTCATAACGACTGGCGCAGAACAGGACCTGTTTTTTGTGACGACATGAGGATTGCACCCTTTCAGATTGACGGTAATATCGGTATTCCTGCCGTTATTAACGAAATGCTACTTTTTTCGACCGACGAGACTATAGATATTCTGCCGGCACTACCGAAAAAATGGGTAGAGGGTAGCATAAAAGGTCTGCTTGCAGTAGGTGGCATAATATGTAACATAGCATGGGATAGTGAAAAAGTAACCGTTAATCTGCAAGCAGAAAAGAAGTTTACGAAAACAATCAGGTACCAAAACGAGACAAAACAGCTTAACAACACCAAAACAGCCGAGGTAATATTTGCATTCAACAACACAAATAATATGCAATAAGGAGCACTCGACAGTATGAAAAGCCAAATGTTTTATGGATAATGTGTGACCAGCTGCGGGGGCACGCACTTGGTTGTTATGGCGATGTAAATGTGAGAACCCCCAACATTGACAAGCTCGCAGGGGACGGTATTAGATGCGAAAATGCGGTAAGTACTTCTCCCGTCTGTATGCCATTCAGAGCGACCTTAATGACAGGAAAAATGTGTAACAATCACGGAGTAAGAGTTCACGGTGATATGTTAACGCCGGATCAAAAAACAATAGCACATACCTTTAGCGACAATGTGTATAGACAATGCTTCATACCTAACCGGAATGGCTTTCTTTATTAAAGACCTACAACAGGATTAATTATTGCAAAAATAACGACACAAGGTAACCGTTCCTTGTGTCGTATTTTTTGTTAGCCTTTGTACTGCTCATTTTTTTGTGGAATTAATCCACCAACCTCGTTAATCCAGTTATCTAAATTGTCCTCTAATCTTTTAGCAATGGCGGGAAGTTTGTTCGATAGGTCGAATACCTCGCTGATATCGTCTTTTAGGTTGTATAACTCGGTGTGATTATCCTCAAAAAATTTGATTAATTTATATTCGCCCATTCTAACAGCAGCTCCCGGGGTTCCGCCTTGATTGCCGTAGTGTGGATAGTGCCAATATAATGCCTCTCTATTGGGTGCGACTCCCTCTTCTATCAACGGAACCAAGCTTACACCGTCTTTATGTTGGTCAGGTAGCGGGTCAAGGCCGGCGTATTCCAGTAGGGTGGGGTAAAAGTCCGTCGCTGTTACAGGGATAGTGCAGATGCCTTTGTTATTCTTTGTGTTTTTGATAATCAGAGGTTCTCGTACACCACCGTCATACATCCAACCTTTTCCCTCTGCTAATGGGAAGTTGCAGGTCGGCGAACCCTCCGACGCAAGCTTGTCAATATTAGGCGTTTCATAAAATGTGCTTCCGTAGCAAGAAAGGTCTTTATATCCCATATCATCTATTAGAATAAAAATAATATTTGGTTGCATTTTATGTTCCTTTCTAAACAATCTTAGCAAAAAATGCGTTGCCGTCGTGTGCTAACAGTTTTACCTCAAACTCGGCAACATTCTCATACAGTTTTTCGCCACTCCAAAAATCGTACACATCACAGTTTGCTTCTAACTTAACAAGGGTAGTCCTGCCTTCCTGTGTGGGTGAAAAAGCAGTTATTATAGTGCCACCTTCAATTTTTTGCCTACCTAATGTTCGGGTATTATCATCATAGACAGCCGCTATTCTCGGAACGGCCATTATCTTCTTAATGTAGCTAATCTGTGTATCGGGAATATGTACCATATCATCGCCTGAAAGTATCATTCCACCCGTTGCTAATATCGCAGTTCTATGAAAAGCAAACTCGTTTTCTGACACCGTGGATTTGTTTTGCACAATAGTTCCATCGCCAAGCAGCTGTTTAATTCCCGGCATATTTATGGTCACTATACAGTCCGGGTCGTTAATCCAAAGTTTTGCGTGTTGCCAGTTGCGATGTGAATTTTCATCATGAAGCGTTTTAAAGTTATGAAAATCTCTTGATACGTCTCCACCGACCCTCATGCCATGAACAACACCGATAGAAGCCCACATCGGTGCATTGCAGCCAAGGATAAAAGCACCATCGCCTGCACCTTCGATAATAGCATTCATGGCGTTGCGATAAGCTTCCACATAGGTTTTAGTGTTGTCATAGCGTTTGCCAAAAGGCAGTGCACCCCAAACATTTGCATCCAGTTTAAAGTATTTTATACCGTATCTTTTACGAAGGGTGGAAAAAAGATTTTTTAGATACTCAAGAACAGCCGGATTTGTTCCGTCAATCATATACCAAGGTCCTCTGCGCCAGCCGCCGAAAGAGCAATCAGCCGAGCAGAGCGGTGTCCCGTCTTCGCCAATAACAAAATATTCCGGGTGTTCCTTGAACAACTTTGAGTCTGCCTCTGCAATAAACGGTGCTACCCAAAGCGCCGGTTGACAACCTTTTTTGTGTATCAGGTCTATCAGTCCGCCAAAATCTTCAAAGGTATCGGCAATATCAAGGAAGTCCCCCATATAGGCTTGATAGCCGTCATCTATCTGTATAAAAAACGGATTTTCTTTTGTAATAGTAAAGGTGTCTAAAGCCTTTTCCATATTATTTACAACATCGTTTGTGGTGCATTCGGGTCCAAAACAGTACCACGAACACCAACCAAGCGGAGCCACTTTATATTCAGGCATTGGGTGATGCTCCGACAACCTGTTACCAACAATTTCGAACAGCTCGTTTGCGCTACCTGACTTTATTAAAATCTCTTCTAGAAATATTTCTTCGTCCGGCTTTATCTCGATCCCACACAGGTCTTGTTCTAAAATCAGTTCTTTTTCATTGAAGTTAATCTTTCCAACAAAACGGTTAGCAGAGGTAAATGCGTAAATAACGGCAACCTGTGCATAGGCTATAAACAGTGAGTACGCTGTGAAAAAGCCATCCTTGGATGGAAGCTTGTAGTGACCCGAGTCGGTGTAGTCGGTCATCGACACAGGCTTTTTTATCGTGCCGTAATACTGCGAAAGCATGTTATAGCTCTCGGCATAAAACTCCGTATCAGCACTGAGACCATGCTCAACAGTATTGAAAACGGCATTTCTAATACATACATTTTCAGAGCCTTTGTAGGTAAAGCTGAAGCGTGTAAAGTCATTCTCGATATGTTTTTTTATTTCGCAATTTAGCTCGTTGTTGTTAACGTCATAAATTCTTACATTCACAGCGGTTACACCCCCCCCCCATATTTTTATAAATTATAAACTAATTATAGTTTTTTATAACTTTAAAATAAATATATAATTTAAAGATAATAATTTAAAGATAAAGATATAATTTTTCAAGATTTTTTCTACACCTGTTTTCTGTATTTCAAAGGATAGATATTGGTGTTTTTAACGAAGACGGCGTGCTCACAATAGAAAAAAGGTGCTTACAAAATATCAATCGGTGGAGGTGGTCCCGACGCTCGCACGGCAACACCGACAGCGAAGCCAACTGAAATAATTGATGTGCCCCTGCAATTATGTCACCTTCAATCCGGAGCGAAACTCGCTTGGGGATACTCCTGTCTCGGACTTGAATATACGACTGAAATATTTGCTGTCCTCGTATCCGCACATCGTCCCTATCTCGGACAAGGGGGTGTGCTCATATTGCTCTATCAACGATTTTGCGAGCGATATCCGTTTGGAGCGTATGTACTGATTCATGGATAGGCCGGTCAATTTTTTGAACATGCGTGAGACATACGAATAGTTGTAGCCGAATTTATCCGCCACCTCGTCCAGTCCCTCAATCTTCAAGTAATTATCATTTACATATCTGACCAGTTTGTCGTCTCGTGCTGAAACCTTTGTGTACTCTGTTTGGTCGACTATCCCCATCATTTCATGGGACAAAAGTTCGCAAAGATCGTTGCTGTGATGCGTCAATGCGATTATGTTTAGCATCGAATTTTTCAGAAAGTCTAATTTTGCAAAGTCAAACCCCTTCTCCGACAATTCAAGCAGTGTGAAAATGTTTACGCAGGTTTTTTCTACCACCATTTGGCTGCAGTTGTTTCGTACAATACTTTTGAATACACTATCTATATCTTTGAGGTATTTATCGAAATCCTCGAGCAAAAGATAATTTTTTGTCGCACTTTTTAATTTCGCCTTTATCAGCTCAAGTGTGTCGGCTCTAAGTTCCGTCGGTTCTTCAAATGAATTATAACTGCCTTCGCCCACCACCAAGTTTTCTCTGAGAAGATGTCGCAGAGTCTTAATTCCGTGGGGCAATTCCGCCTTGCTGACCGATTGCTTTAAGCAGATCATAGTTATGTTGATATCACTTTCTTCCGAAATTTTATTCACCAAAAAATCGTATAACTTCGCCGTGTCATAATCGTCACATTTAATTACTAATGCCTTTTCGTTCACCATATATTCATCGACTAAAAACCACTCGTTCGTCAGATAATGCCCCAGCATCGACTCAAGATCGGTCGAATTCATCAGCTGTTCATAATGTCGGTGCACCGATTCGGAATGCTCGTTGTTGATAAGGTTGCCTATGCAGATTATCGCCAACATAAATCGTGTTTTTTCATCGGTCAAAATGTTATAGTTTTTGGAATACGCAACATTGCTGTTATTCTTGTTTCTTGTGCGAGAAACAAGATTTTTAATTTCATTCAACGTCTCGGTCAGTTGCTGTCGTTCGACCGGCTTTAAAAGGTAATTATATACCCCGTAACGCATGGATTTTTGGGCATACATAAAATCGGAATGCCCCGAAACGACTACCGTCACAAGGTTGGGGTAATTTTCGTGTACCTGTTCAAGTAACTCAATCCCGTCCATGTTGGGCATCTGAATATCGGTGAACATCAGCTGTGGCGATTGCTCTTTAATCAGTTTTATCGCCTCATGTCCGTCCGAGACACAACCTACAACCTCAAAATCGTCCGAAATTTCCTCTATCAGGGCGCGTAGGCTATTGCGTATCCGCTCCTCGTCCTCAACTATAATTACGGTAATCTTGTCGCTCATCAAACCTTGCTCCTTTTTCAACTATTCAAGTCGCTGTCCGCCCACCGTTACCACCCCTTTGCCGGCCTCAATCTCGAATAATGCCGCCTCTCCATAGAAAAGGGAAAGTCGTGCATAGACGTTTACAAGGCCGATTCCGTCGGTTTGCTCGTATTGCTGCGGGTTTTCCGGGGTGTCTTGATGGCAGTTTTCCAATATTTCGTCACGTTTTTTTGAAGAGAAACCCGGGCCGTTGTCGCTGACGGATAAGCTGAATCTGCCGTCAGGCAATATCGCTCCCGTCACCTTGATGACCACCGAGTTGCTTTTGCCGTACTTGAATGAATTTTCGACCAGCGGCTGAAGGGTGAGTTTTGGGACAAGACAACCGTAAAGTTCCAGCGGTACATCGATGGTCACACTACTGCTTGGAAAACGCTGTTTCATGATCTCGGCATACCGCTCGGTATGCGCTATCTCTTCAAAAAGTTTTACCCCGCTTTGATCTTCCACTGCTATGTATCTAAACATATTGGTCAAATTCTCGCAGACATTTTTAACACCCTTTTTGTCATCTTCGTCCGCAAGACTGCTTATGGTATTGATGGTATTATATAAAAAGTGTGGTTGAATCTGTGCTTGAAGTGCAAGCAGGCGAGCCTGCGTTTCAAAGTGTTTGAGCGCTATCACCCTCTTCATGGAATAGTCCAGCTCGTCACACATTCCGCTGATGGTTTCAGACAAAAGGCTCAGCTCTGCTATATCGGTGTCCACCGATTGATAGTAGATTCCTTTTTCTATGTCAATGTCCTTGATTTTGTCGCAGATGTCGTTGATCGGGCTTGACATCTTGCGTGAAATGTTTTTGGTAATAACCATAATGCCGACTATCAAAATGACAAAAAGAACAATTTCGATAAGGATAATTTGGATCAGCCGCTCAAAATAGACGACAAGATCCATCGTGTATACAGCATAAACGTCAGAAAACACCGGCATTATGCTGACCACCTTGCCGTCCTCACTGAAATAGGTTTCCGTTTCGCCCAAACGCTCGGCGTCAAGCATAAAATCGCTATCTTCAAGATAGATGCTCTCGCCGCCCCCGCTGAAAATGTTCACCGATATATTTCTTGCAGAGGGCGCTGTCAGCTTATCCACATACTCTTTGAAATCCTCATATTCAACCATGACTTCAAGGATCGCTCTTCCGTCTATATAATTGTTGCGGCTGTCTATACTTCGAACCAACGATATGTAAGGTCCGTTATCCTTTGCAGCGGCATCGACAACAGAAAGGTATTCATTTTCCGGAGTGAAAAGGATGACCGGTTTTTCGTTGCGTACCAGATTTTCATACACGTCCAGTTCCTCGCCGCTGAGCGCATCGATACCGAACGTGTTTGACATCCAAATATAGTGTGTATCCTGAACCAACACTCCAACTTTATAACCATAATACAACATGTTTTTCGCCGCAAGATACAGGTCAGAAAAAGCCTCGGTCTGTCTTTGATTCTCATCGAACGCCTGCGGAAGAATTTCAATCGCCGTCTTTGCAAATTGTTCCGAGGTTAAAAGCTCTCTCGAAAATTCGTCCATGTCGTTGAAATAGCTCTCGATTCCCGCACCTATTCCGTTTATCGACTGAGAATAAGTGGTCTCAATGTCGGCATTGATGAGATATGCGGTGAAAACTCCGGTAGTAACGGCAATAAAGGTTATGCAAAGGGCAAACCAAATCGCATAACCTTTAAATAATTTTTGTGAAAGTGTAAAGCGTTTCATACCCTTAACAGTCCCATGTGTTTGTTTTTTTGATCAGGGCACTTTTTTCAAGAAAGTGAAGAAGAGAGTTCTTTTGCAAACTCACCCAGATTCACAACCGTATTTGTCAGACGGCTTTTTTCGGCGGCGAATGCAACAAGGTGACTTTCCAGCGATTCTTTTGCGGAAGAGAGAGAATATTCCCCGTTTGTCTCGACCGTCTTTACTAACCCTTCCATAAAACAGCGATCACTGCCGCTGTGTCCTTCTGTCGAAACATCAAGCGTCACCGTCTCGCTTTTACCGCTCAAAAATTCTTCGGTGATGATTATATTGTTTTCCATGTCACAGCGTATCTGACCTTTTGTGCCCATTATATTCATGATTCTGCTACCATTTGCGGTGAAGGCGCACATGGTGAAACTGACGGTGGTTCCACCCTCATACTCAAGGTTGACCACCTGATGGTCCACCACGTCGTTGTCACAGCGAAAGACGCAGCGACCATACGGTCCGCTCAACAGCTCGCGCTCTATCGCCTCGTCGGTGTTTTCCACCGCGACAATCTTTCGGAAGATTTCACTGTGCGGTATTCTGTCACTCAGATATATCTTTTTCGCGCTGTAAGGACATTCCTCTTCCGCCTCACAACCGACAAGACATCGCTTTGAACTGCCGGCGGGAGCATTTTCCTCTTTGAAATATTGTAACGAGCCAAAAGAGGAGACATTCAAACACTTTTTGCCGAGTAGCCAGTGAAGGATATCCATGTCATGACAGCATTTTTGAAGTATCATCGGTGTTGAAACTTCGCTGTTGCTCCAGTTTCCCCTGACAAAGCTGTGTGCCTGATGCCAGTAGCCGACACACTCTATATGCTGTATCGACACCACCTCGCCGATCACTCCGCTGTCAAGAATTTTTTTCAGTTGTGTAAAAAACGGTGAGTATCTCAAAACATGGCAGATGGTCAAAGTCTTGTTGTATCGTTCGGCATATTCACTCATCTTCACACAGTCTGCCGCATTGAACGACATCGGCTTCTCACACATCACGTGATATCCGAGTTTCAGTGCCGCTGTGACCGGTTCTGTGTGATATCGGTCTTGCGTGCATACCATCGCGCAGTCGGCAATTTTCCCGAGTCGAAAAAGCTCGATATCACTCTCAAACCTCATGTCGGCATCAATGCCGTGAAGATCGGCGAATAAGTTGCATCTTTGTTCGTTCGGCTCTGCCACCGCAATAATTTTGATCTCGTCCGGGTTTGTCAGTGCATAGCTTGCATATGCGTCGGCACCACGCTGTCCCGCTCCGATAAGTACGGCTGTTATCATATATTTATATATTCCTTTCCTGTCTTGACTATTGTCAGCATAAACAGCGGCAAATAATCACTATCCCTTTACCGCTCCTGCAACCATTCCGCTGATGATATATTTTTGTCCCAGCAGATAGACGATTATGACCGGCGCTATTGCATACAAGATAGTCACACTCACAAGGTTCCAACTCGCAGTATAGGTTCCGAAAAAGCTATAAACCTTTTGCACGATAACGGCATAATCGGGGTGAGGGAGGGTATAAAGCGGCACCGAAAAGTCGTTCCACACATTGAGAAAATTGATCATGATCACGGTGACGGTTGCCGGCTTCAAGAGCGGGAAAATCACCTGCATAAATATTCGAATTGCGCCCGCACCGTCGATGACCGCTGCCTCGTCCAACTCTTTTGGTATTCCGGTGATAAAGCCATAGTACAAAAAGACACTAAGTGGCATAATCAGAGCGACAAACACCGCTATTGTTCCGATGAGGGTGTTATATAGATTGATGGTTCTGAGCACCTTTACTACGGTGACCATACTGACCGGCACCATGAGTCCCATGGCAAAATAAAGATAGATCAGTCGGTTGATCTTTGTCCTGTTTCGATTTATGACAAAGGCGCACATTGAGGTGACTACCACCGTAATTATAACAGATACGCTACTCACTGTAAAGCTGTTCTTCATGGAGGTAAGTATGTCAGCATCTTCCCAAACGGTGATAAAATTTTCAAACTGCCACTCACTCGGGAGCGAGAGCGACATGGTGATGGCTTCCGGCTGTGTTTTGAAAGCATTGAATACCACGATTGAAAAAGGCACCAAGACGATCAACGACAAGACCCAAAAGAACACCTCTTTGACTATGAGCATTATCTTTTCACTTTTAGTTTTCATAGATTCGGTTTAATCCTTTCTTAATCGTGGTTGTCTTGGATTCTTAAAACGAGCAGTCCCGCAATGGCGGTGATGATGAAAAGCACAACACCGTATGCAGAGGAAAGACCGTACAGCCGCTTTCCGAATTCACTGTACACAAGGGTGTTGATCATCTCGGTCGCACCGTTCGGGCCGCCACCCGTCAATACAAACGGAATATCAAATGCTTTGAGCCCTTGCGAGAGTGCGATGAGAAGGTTTATGATCAAGGAGGGCATCATTCTCGGAATAGTGATATAAATGAGCGACTGAAACTTGCTCGCACCGTCCACCGATGCCGCCTCAAAAAGGCTTTTGTCAATGAGCTGAAGTCCCGCAAGATAGATGACCATCGTAAAACCGACCTGTCGCCATACCTCAACAAAAACGGTAGCGCCAAAAGCGGTCTCTGCTGTTGTCAGCCATGCTCTTGTGATATCTTCAAGACCGATAAATGTCAACAACTGATTTGCAAAACCTGCCGTCATGAATATTGAACCGAAGATCAGACCGATTATAAGCGACGAGAGCATGGAAGGGAGAAAAAAGATAGCTCGGAGTGCATTTCGTGTTTTGAGTCCTTCGTTGAAGGCAAGTGCCAACAAAAAGCCCAACACGTTTTTGAGCACGGTAGTCACTATCGCAAAACCGATTGTCCGGAAGATGACACCGAGCAGTTCGGTATCCTGCAATATTGTGATATAGTTCTCAAAGCCGATAAATTTTGCCACCTCATTTGTCAGTCTTATTGCGTTCCAGTTGGTCAATGAATAATAGAAGTTGAGCAAAACCGGCAATATGAACAGCAATGTATAGATTATTAGCGCGGGCACCGTGAAGTACCATTTATAGATTTTATTGTTGTACATTTGAGTAGTTCCTTTTCGAAAAAAAGGGCTGCACATAATACGAATCATGTACAGCCCTAATGGTTTTGGGATTTACAATTTAAGACAAACCGAATCGTTTAGCCGGCTGTATCAAACATTGTTGCTCGGAAGCTGTCAACGCTTGCTACGATGTCTTCAACACTTGTGCTGCCATCGGCCATGCCCTGAAGATACTTGTACATATCGGGATCCCAGTAGAGCACGTTCTTTTGGAACATTGCCGGAATATCAGCCTGTGCAACATCACTTCTCTCGAGGATATCGGTTGTTGCGCTGGTTGGAACAGCACTCTCAACGTCGTTGAATGCAGCGTTTACAAGGTCGGCTCTTGCGGCATAGTAGGTCTCAAGATTCTCATCTTGTGCAAGGAAGTTGAAGTATGCTTTTGCGGCATCAATGTTTGCGCTGTTTACGTTGATAAATCTTGAAATACCGCCACCGTTGTGGATGGGAGTTTGGTTATCAAGAAGCGGAACGGGGAACATGCCGAATGTATCGGTTGCGCCGTTGGCGGCAAGCTCGTTTGCATAGGCGGAGTAGGTAAACATCATGGCTACTTCTCTGTTTTGAAGTGCCGGATAGCTACCGAACCAGTCCTCTGCTTGACCGTCATTTGTGTAGTAGAGCGGAGAGCCGTCAGCCGCTTTTGCGGAGAGCAGTTGCTCGATCTGTGCAAGACCATCTGAAAATGCAGCGATGTCTGCCCAGTTGTTTTCACTGCCTGCGTTGAGGTATTCTGCAAGGGCGGGTTTCTCTGCAAGAAGTTGCGGAGTCAGACCGAATGCCCAGCTTGTTGTGTGCCAAGTTCCGTTGATTCCTTCATAGAGCGGGGTGATTCCAAGCTCAAGGATCTGATCGCAAAGTGCGATAAAGTCGTCCCAAGTGGTGGGAACTTCCAGTCCGTTTTCTTCAAAGTATGTCTTGTTGTAAAGAACACCTTCGTAGTCGATAGACCAGGTGCTGAAGCCGAGTTGTTTGCCGTCAACGCTGTTTACGACCTGAGTCCAATCAGCCTGACGTGATACCCACTCTTCATTGGAAAGATCCACAGCAACATCGACAATACCCTGTGAAACGATGTCTGCGCCTGCACCGTACATGAACACGTCAACCGCATCGCTACCGCCTGCAAGAGTTGTGCCGAGCAGTGTTGTGTACTCATTATCCGGAACAAGATTTGTCTTGACGATTATGCCGGTCTCTTCTTCAAATTTTGCGATCAACTCTTCGTCGACCTCTTTGATCCAGTTTTGAGATGCCATCAAGATGATTTCAGTGCCTGCGAGATCGCCGCTCGCTTCGGTATCTTCACCTTCTGCGGGTGCCTCTGACTCTGTGGGAGCTTCCGACTCTGCCGGTGCTTCCGACTCTGCCGGTGCTGAACAACCTGCAAAGATGGTGAGTGACAGCGTAAGTGCCATCAACATTGCCAATAATCTTTTTTTCATAAATTTCCTCCTCAAATTTATTGTCTTGAGGTTATATTAACAGTTTTATTCAAAAAAATGAACTCACAATTATGACCAATTTAGGTGGATAATTTTTACCTAAAATGTTGTTTTTGTAGAAAGTAAAAAAATTCATCACATGACAGCAAAAAAATACGGTTGACTTTGTAATCTCTACTACGGTATAATCAAAAAAACCTTACTGCACTGCAATAATCAGAAAAAATTAAGGAGTAATCACAATATGAATCATCGTGAAAACCTTTTAGCGGCAATGCGCAGAGAACCGTGTGAGAGAGTACCGTTCCAATTTTCAATGTGCGACTCGCAGCTGGACGAGTTAGAAAAAAGAACTTCGACAAGAGATGTTGTCGAGGCATTCGATATGCCGGTTAGATACATTGCCCTTCCCGCACCAAAGGTTATGCCGGATTATCGTGCCTTTCATAAAAATGCAGATGAGTTGGATTTCATCGACGAGTGGGGTGTGGGGCATAAGAGGGGAAGTATTGCGCACTTCACACATTTTTATTCCCCAATGGCAGACTATGACACGCCTCAGCAGGTCTTGGATTACCCATACCCCGACCTACTTGCGCAATATCGCTGGGACGAATTTAAAATCGAGGTGGAAAAGGCACACGCACAAGGTCGTGTCGCCGCTTACAGTGCGGTTCAAGTTTTTGAATTCGCCTGGTATCTTCGTGGGCTTGACAATATGCTTGCAGACATGTTAATCGACGAAGAGATGGCGGCAGTTTGCCTTGATAGAATGTCTTCGATACAGTGCGAAATAGCGAAAAAAGCGGCAGAGTGCGGTGTCGATATGATAGTCTACGGAGACGATGTCGGCACACAGCGCTCGTTGATGATGAGCAAAGAAGCTTGGAAGAGATGGATTATGCCCACGACCGCCGCAGTAATTGCCGCTGCAAAAAAGGTCAACCCAGACCTGCTTGCTTTTTATCATTCAGACGGAGCAATCGTCGATATAATTCCCGAACTCATAGAAATCGGAGTCGACATTCTCAATCCGATACAGCCGGAGTGCATGGATCCTTTTGAATTGAAAGAGCTCTATGGCGACAAGCTCTCCTTTTGGGGCGCACTGGGCACACAAACCACCATGCCGTTCGGAACACCGGAGGAGGTGTATGAAACGACAAAAGAGCTGATCCAAAAGATGGGGAAAGGTGGTGGCTTTTGCATCGCACCGACCCATATGTTAGAGCCGGAAGTACCGTTTGAAAATATTGAGGCATTTATGAGAGCGGTTAAAGATTTTGGTGAGTATCTATAAGTAATGTTGACTGAATAAGGACATGGATTTGAACCGCGTGTGTTCAGATTATGCGCTTTTTCGAGCAATAGTTATGACATGAAAATACTGTCTAATAACCTTACAATGTTGAATTAATTGTGAAAATGTGGTAGAATGTCTATGTTTATTAACGCATAAGGACAGTGATGGAAAAAGCCGTTACCTATAATTTGAAGTTTGGATTGATACAGGGGTTCTATTATTCTGCAATCTGCGTCTCTTTTTCTTATTTTATCCCGTATTTTATCCATCTTGGGATGGATGATTTGACAATAGGCATAGTAAACTCGGTGATGATGGCGTCCACCTTTTTTGCACAGCCTTTAATAGGCGTTATTTCTTCACGCCTCAAAAGCGTGAAACCTTTGCTTGCGGTGCTGATATCTGTATCTGCCATCACTATATTATTACTTCGTACCGGTACACAATCCTTGTTTACCACGGTAGCAAGTGTGATTATTATTTCTGCCTGCTTTCGAGGGCTCGGCGGAATTGTGGATGTGTGGTCGGTGAGAATTACCATGGCCGGAGTTCGCCTAAACTATGGATTTACAAGAGGGATGGGCTCGCTTTTTTATTCGATTACCGCGATAAGTTTTGGATATCTGCTAAATTATTTTGAGATAACTGTAATCAGCTATGCGTTTGTGTTGTTTTGCATGCTGACACTCATGGCTGTAATGTTAATAAAAGAGTCACCCGAGCGGTCTGCGGATTTGCCGTCGAAAAGGAAACAAAATTACAACACCATCTACAAAAATCCGCAGTATATGGTGTTTTTGGTTTCTGCATTACTTGTGAATATTGGAGCTACCACAGCCTTTAGCTTTCTCCCGACATTGATGTATTATAACGGAGCAGATAGCTCTGTACTTGGCATAGCCTTGTTCGTGTCTGCGATGTTCGAGATACCTGCAATGCTTAGTGCAAACTACATAAAAAAATATATAAGCATTCCAACCCTGATGAAGATATGCTTTGCTGCCTACTTTGTAAAGGTGTTGTTGACCGCCACCGCTACAACCTCCGGCTCAATAATTGCGGCACAGACCCTGCAGCTTTTAGCAGGGGGAATACAGTTCTCCTTCACCGTGCAATATTTGGCAAAGATAGTGAAGGCAGAGGAACTTTTTTATGCCCAAACAACCCTCAACGCTTGGACGATAAGCGCCTCCGGAATCCTCGGCGGAGTTTGTGCAGGTTACATAATCACCATGTTTGGAGTTGTTGGGATGTACTACCTTGCACTTATCCCCATAGCTCTTGGCATCCTGTTGTTTGTTGTTGCTGATGCCGTGTTTAAACGAAGAGGAACGGTAAAGGTTTGATTAAAAGTTGCTTGAATTTGAACCATGTGAGTCTCAATTTGTGTTTTTTCAATGCGCACCCTCAAAAACACGCTGCTTATGTTAATTAGAGGGATGTTGGCGCTCTTTTTCGACCATCGACCGGAAACAAACGCAGCAACACACAAAATACTAAATAATTTGTACTTGCAAGCCCGAGAGTTTCGATCCGGAAATTCTCGGGCTTGCTCCATAAATGTTACCTACACTTGCATATTTTCGTTTGATATGGTATTAGGCAAATCCGGAGCGTACAATAAGGCGGCGGCAATGCCCGAGAAAACATAGAAAGTGAGAGAAGCTTTAGAAGGAGTGCAGACTCAAATAAATAGAAATCCTCGCGGCTGGTAATAATTGCAATTTGCTAACTCGTCAGCAATGCACCCAAAAATTACCTAAAAAAACCAAAAAACTACATTGTGCAGTTTTGCTACAAATTGTATTATTAGAACAAAGAATTTATCGGAGATTTGTAACATGAAAGAGATGACAACGCATGAGCGTATGAGTTGCATTTATAACCACAAACAACCGGACAGAGTGCCGATAATTGACATTCCATGGGATAGCACGTTAGCGGCTTGGCAGGAACAGGGGATGCCAAGCGATATTTTGTGGCAGGATTATTTTGATGTTGATAAAATTCGTATGGTGAACACCTATGAACTGGATACAAGCCCATGTTTCGAGGAGCGAATTATAGAGGAAACGGATAGCTATATCATTGAAGAGGACAAATGGGGCGCAACTATCAAAAATTTTAAGCCGGTGAGTGCCACGTTCGAGCATTTGGGACAAAGAGTCCATGACCCCGATTCATGGAAAATAGCCAAGGAGCGAATGACCCCAGACCCGTCGAGAGTTGACTGGAAATATCTGAAAAAGAACTATAAAAACTGGCGAGAGGAGGGAGCATGGATAACAGTAGCGCCTTGGTTCGGTTACGATATTGTCAGCACGAGAATGTGCAACTCCGAAACTATCCTCATGGCAATGGCGGCAGAGCCGGAATGGGTCAAAGACATGTTCGACACCGGTTGCGATCTCTCACTTAAAATGCTTGACATTATGTGGGAAAAGGGTTATGAGTTCGACGAATTGCTTTGGTATGATGACATGGCATACAAAAACACCACGCTTTTTTCAAGACAGATGTGGTTTGATCTTGTGCGACCCTATCAGCTCAAAACGGTGGAATGGGCGCACAGTCATGGGGTGAAGGCTCACTTGCACTGTTGCGGCAATATATCCTCCCTCATTGATGATCTTATAGATATAGGAATAGACATGCTCAACCCTCTCGAAGTCAAGGCAGGCATGGATCCGATTGCCGTTAAGAAACAATATGGCGACCGTATCGCACTGCGTGGCGGTTTTGACGCCCGTAACTGGGTAGGCGCAGAGAATGCTATAGAGGACATCAAAACGATGCTTCCGATACTCGGAAAAGATGGTGGGTATGTGTTTTCTTCTGATCACAGCATACCACACGATGTGAGTTTACAGGACTATAAAAATATAGTCGAAGCGGTGAAAAAAACGTCCAAATGATTTTTGTGCCTAAAATTTACCTAAAAAAACCAAAAATGTAACTGGAATTTGTCGATTATTTCATATATTATAAAAGCATCAACTAAAGGAGGATATTTTTATGAAAGCAAAGTTACTTAGCATAATTCTTACCCTCGCGATGTTTACAACACTAATGGTCGGATGTTCTGCACCAGCCGAGCCCGCACCGGAAGAGTCTGAAACACCTGCGACATCAGAGAATGCACCGACAGAAGAACCGGCAGAAGATGTGGCACTTAAAGTCATGATTCTGTCAGAGGACAGCAATCGTCAAGCAATCTATCAAGATTACTACACTAAAGTTACCGAAGCATTTCCTGACTATGAGGTAGAGTTTGAACTCCCCGGCAGTGCCGACAACTACACCAGCAAACTCACTGTCTACAACTCGTCCGAAACTCTCCCTGACATCTTCTGGGGTAGCGATGTTGTATACCAAGCAGGCAACGCACTTCCGCTCACCGACATAATTACCGAGAATGGATTTATTGACAACTACGCGAATCCATCAGCACTTATTCCTGCTCCGGATGGTGAAATCTACTGTCTGAGTGCCGGTACCGATTCATATTTTGCCGGCCCGATATTCTACAATATGGATTTGTTTGAGGCAGAGGGGCTAACAATGCCGGACAGCTACGATGGGTTCGTAGAGCTTGTTACCACACTTGAAGAGAGAGGTTATACTCCCATATCGGCCACCGCATGGGCCATACAACAGTTCTTCTTTGCCGATTTGCTTGCAGCCGAAGATCCGGAAGCCATGGGCAAACTCCAGTCCGGTGAGATAACATTTGACGATCCGATTGTTGTCGGAGCTGCACAAAAACTCATCGACCTTGCAAACCTCGGCGCATTCCCTGTTGATGTAACCTCTATTGAGCAACAGGTACATGAGCAACTGTTCTTAGACGGTAATGCCGCCATGATCTATCACCCGGTCTGGGTATATCCAGCCATTGAACCTGCCGAGTTTGAGATCGGTCACGCATATCTCCCAGAGGTATTCGGCGCACCAAACACCGTGAATGCATGGGGTAGCGCAACATCGGGAGGATTTATGATCTCCGCCAACACAATGTATCAAGAAGCTGCTATTGAAGTTGCACAGTGGATGGTAATGCAGGATGCTGAGTATTGGAAAAATGTTGCCGGAAATGCCACTGCACTTGCAGGATTTGACTCTCTTCCCGAGGGTGCACCGGAAGTAAACGCATTTGTCTATGACAAGATGGTTAATCCTGAAACAGTGGTATATCCCAACTACCCAACAAACTTCTTGAACCAAGGACAACAGTCAGAATACGGAACATTCCTTGAAAAAGTATTAACAAATCAGATGACCGCCGAAGAATTTGCCGCAAGCATGCAAACTTTAGTAGGTTAGAAAAAAACCGGACGGTCTGCGAGTAAAAAACACTTGCAGACCGTTTTATAATTCAGGGAGTAAGCTTGAAAAAAATTCAACCCAACTTTAGTTGGACGGAGTCTTTATTCCTTTCAAACGAAAAGCGTTTGAATTTCGTCACCATATGACGAAACCGGAAAAAACATCGAGAAAGGAATGTGCATAAAAATGTTTTCAAAGAAAAAAACTCGCGCGGTGGTTTTGCTGTTCACACTGCCGTCACTGATCTTGTTCACAGTGTTTATTATCTATCCTCTTATTGTTACCGTGTATCGAAGCTTTTTCGTTTATGACGGCTTTACGCTTGGAGAATTCATAGCATTTGACAACTTTATCGCCACGTTAAAAGATCCTGCATTTTGGCTTGCCAATACCAATACACTTAAAATACTGGCTGTGCAGCTTGTTATATGCGGTCCGTTTTCCTATCTTTTAGCGCTATTGATAATGGATAGGGGCGAAAGGTTTCGACGGTTTTTCAAGGTTGCGGTCTTTTTGCCCGCCGTTTTGAATGTTGCTGTTATCTCACTGATGTGGAAAATGATGTTGCAGCCGGAGTGGGGTGCACTGGACAGTATCCTAATAGCGCTAGGTTTGGAAGAGTTTATTGTCCCTTGGCTATCACATCAAGATTTCGCAATCTGGATTATCGGTGGTATTGCCATGTGGCAATACATTGGACTAAATATGCTCTATTTTTATTCCGCATTGAAATCGATACCGGAGTCCTATTACGAGGCGGCAAAGGTGGAGGGCGCAAACTTTTTTCATCGTGCCCGTCATATCTCGATACCGCTGTCACAGGAGATGATAAAGTTCGTGCTTATTATCTCCATCACCGGCACTATGCAAGTTTTCACCCAGATACAACTTTTGACAAACGGCGGCCCCGGCGACCTGACAAGGACGCTGGTGTTTCAGATGTACTATAAAGCTTTCAATGTATTGGATTTTGGTCAGGCCGGCGCAGTTGCGGTGCTTTTTGCAATACAGACTTTTGTGATGGTTCTTTTGGTAAATCGTTTTGTCGCAAAAGATCGAATTGAATTGACGTAATCGAATGGATGATGATATGAAAATGAAAAAAATTACCCTTTCGCAGGTTTTAATTACCGCTTTTTTGACAGTGTTTGCTGCTACCGCAATTTATCCCATTATCTGGATGTCACTCAACTCCTTCAAAACGGCTCGTGAGGTCATTGCAAACCCCCTTGGGCTTCCCGAAAGCTTTAATTTTGATAACTATATCGGTGCGATCGAATCGTTTGATTTCTTCCGGTATATGTTTAACAGCGCAGTTTATACACTTGGCACTATTCTGCTTGTGATACTCATTGCGGCACCGTTTGCCTATGCCACCTCCAGAATTAATTTTAAAGGAAGTGAAAAACTTTACTCCTATGTACAGCTCGGGCTTGTAACACCAATATCCATCATTGTTCTAGCACTCTATGTTTTGCTCGGTGACCTCGGTATTCGTAGCACGTATATGGGAACCATCATGGTCTATACCGCAAGTGCGCTGCCGATGAGTATACTCATTATATATGCCTTTATGCGCTCACTTCCACGAGAATTGGAAGAGGCTGCTTACATTGACGGTTGTGGACTTATCGGTGCTTTTGCAAGAATAATTCTCCCTATGGTAAAATCTGCGATAAGCACTGTTGTAATTATTGTGTTTATGCAGTATACTTGGAATGAATACTTCATCGCCTTTATCACCATCGACGCGGTGGATATGCGGCCAATTGCCGTGGCTATCGGATATTTCAGCACCTCAAGAGGAACAGAGTGGGGAATGCTTTGCGCCGCACTTGTGCTGACCAGCATACCGGCGATACTAATATATCTGTTAATGAGTGAAAAAATCGAAAAAGCACTCACCGCAGGATCGGCACTTAAGTAGAGTGACACAGGAACAACACTATGAAAACAAAAAAACGATCAATTCGTTCAAGAATTCAGTTATTGTACAGTGTTTTTATAGTGTTGTTTTTTTTGTCTGTAATATTAACTTTATACTTTTCGATAAGCAACCTTTATCATGAAGAATCGGAAAATAACGTAAAACAATTTCAGTCCATTGTGGTTGACAATATAGATAGGTTTAAAGGAAATATAGAGTCCGATATACTACAACTGATACTTGAACCCAACCTTCAAAGAATACTCTCGGAATATGATGGGCAGGAAGATGAAATTTATCTCGGAAGTGAACTGATACAAGAAATCCATTTTATCGTCGACAGCAATCAAGATATCGCAGGATGCGATATTATTGCCAACGATGGCAGTTTTATCAAGGCAAGTGATTATAAAGACCAAGGGCTTTTAGAACTTTTTCCAACTTTGGATAAAGAGCCGTACTACCCCTATGGATGGTATGGCCCGTATGAGCTTGAAAAAAATAATGGGTTCATCGAAAATGTTTTCGTTGTCCGAAAAAGTATCATAAGCAGCGGAAACGGCGAAGAGCTAGGCGATCTTTTTGCTTATGTTAACGAAGATTCGTTGACCGACATTTTCGAGCCGCTTGAAGAACTTTCAAACTCGGATTACTATGTATTAAATCGAGACAAAGAGGTCATTGCACCGAGTGAGCGAATAGCAACTTTTGAAGAGAATCTTATCGCAAGCGAGCAGTACGTTCACAGCCTTGACACCAATATGGATGCATGGTCGGTAATAAGCATAACATCTATGAGAAACTTTCAACAAGCGTTTACCGACGTTCAGACCATACTAATGATTGTAACCGCCATAGGCATCGCGGCAATATTAATAATGACGGGCAGTATAGCAAAAAAGCTGACAGGCCCGATTCATGTAATGGTGCGGACAATGGAGGAGATAGGTGAAGGCAATCGCGACCTTCGACTAAAAATAAAGGAACTGAAAAGCAAAGAGTTTATTATTATGGAGGATTCATTCAACCGCTTGATGGACCGCAATGACAGTCTTCTAAAAGAAGTTTACGACAAGCAGGAACGAATTAGACAGTATAGTTTTTTGCTTTTGCAGGAGCAGATAAAACCACATTTTATGTACAATTCACTTTCCACCGTGTCGGCGCTTATAAAACTTGACATGCAAGGTGAAGCGGTAGAAACTGTGGATAATCTCGCGAATTTTTTCAGAATAACGCTCAATAGCGGACAACAAATCTATTCGCTCGCCGAAGAAAAAGAGATGATTGAGAGCTATCTAACGGTGCAAAAGTATCGGTATCATGGTAAGATTGAATACAAGATCGACATGGACGATAACATAGAAAAACAATGCATCCCCAAATTGACGCTTCAACCATTGATAGAAAATGCGATCTACCACGGTGCAAGAGGACGAAGCGAGCTGACAATCATCAATATATCGGGACGAAAGAATGGTGAAATCGTCATTTTTGAGGTTCGTGATGATGGCAACGGCATGTCACAGGACAAGATAAACGATATATACGAGAATGTACACAGCGACAACGGAAAGAACTTCGGACTCACATGTGTCAATCAACAACTGAAAATCTTGTTCGGTGAAGGGTATGACTTTAGAATTGAAAGCAAACCAGGTAAATTCACCGCAGTTTACTTAACGTTGCCGTTTCGCCCTATCGAGACAGATAATGATATAAAAAAACTTTGGGACGGTAAATAGATATGTATAGTGTAGTTGTAATTGACGACGAATATTTCACCCGAAAGTCACTGATTGCCTCACCATGTTGGAAGGAACATGGCTTTGAAATTGTGGGCGAGGCAGAGTGTGGACAAAGTGGATATGAGCTGATCTTGGAAAAAAAGCCTAATCTTGCAATAGTGGATATAAACATGCCAAATATGGACGGCATATCCATGGTGCAAAAACTTCGAATGGGCGACAAAAACACCGTTGTTGTCATGCTTACCGGATACAACGATTTTGAACATGTACAAAGCAGCTTGCGTGCAGAGGCAAACGATTACCTGTTAAAACCGATACAAGACAGCGAACTTGTGGAGTGCCTTGCGAAAATCTCAAAGCGCATTAAAGAGATACATAAAGAAGAACTGTTGAGCGGAGAAGCGGTGTTTTATGACAAAAAAGATATTTTGATTAAAGAGATTGTAGACTATATAAAAAACAATTACAGTAGCACGGATTTGGGTATCGACACCGTATGCGAGGCATTAAAATACAACTATCACTATATCAGCAAGACATTCAAAGACAAGACCGGCGAAAGCCTTGGAAAATACATATTCCGCTATCGAATGGAAAAAGCAAAGGAACTGATAGAACAGGGCGAGGGGTATATGCATGTCGTGGCGAGAAAGGTGGGGTACGAGGACGAAATATATTTCATGAAATGTTTCAAGCGTCATTTCGGAGTGACACCCACAAGATATATAAAACAGAATAAGGAGACAAAATAACATGTTTAGTGAAGAACTATTCAGCATCATGCCCATCAAAACTCGCACCATATCTCCCGAAAGTCCGACCGGTGAAAAAGGCAAGGCTGCGATGGCAGAACCGCTTGAAAATTCACCGGGCGAAAAACTCGGTAAAGGTTGGAAGTCACGACCTTTTGTAACGATAGCACCGGGTGAGAAATTTACCCTTGCAGATATTAGCGGTGAAGGCGTTATAAAAAGCATATGGATTACCGGCGAGGTGGATCAAGGGTTGATCATTCGCATGTACTGGGATAAAAGCAACATGCCGAGTGTCGAATGCCCTCTCACCGACTTTTTTCTATATGGTTGGGCAAGACCTCATCTGATGGAAAACTGGAATGAGGGGCCGAACTATACCGTGAACTCTCAGCTTATGTGTGTGAATCCGAATAGAGGACTGAACAGCTTTATTCCTATGCCGTATCGTGACGGCGCACTGCTTACCCTCGAAAATCGCTCCAGCGAATCGAAAGGTGTATATTATCAAATTAACTTTGAGGAACGCGAACTGCCGCAGGACGCCGGATATTTTCACGCCGTATACAGCCCTTCCGTTCCGGTGAAATACAAAGAGGTTCACACTTTGCTCGACAATGTATCGGGTAGCGGTGTCTATCTCGGCACGGCACTCTATGTCGGACTGAACCGCACGTCGCAGTGGTGGGGTGAGGGAGAGTTCAAGTTCTATATCGACGGTGACGACGAGTTCCCGACCATATGTTCCACCGGGCTTGAGGACTATTTCGGTGGTGCGTTCAACTGGGACATTGAGGGGAACTACACCACCTATTCGACGCCCTATCTTGGAATGCATCATGTCGAGCGGCCGGACGGACTATATAACATACAGCAAAAATTTTCTATGTACCGCTGGCATGTGACAGATCCTATTCGTTTTGAAGAGAATCTTCGTGTTACTGTGCAGTGCCTCGGTTGGCAGACAATGGACAACGGCAAGATAAAGCATTTCTTGCCACGACAGGATGACTATATCTCGGTGTCCTATTTCTATCTTGATAAACCATCGAAAACTATGCCGTCTATAATATCACACGATGAACTAACCAAACATTTTTAGGAGTGCAAATGAAATATAAAAACGAAAATGCGCGTGAAATATCCTTTCCGCTCGGCGGCATCGGCGCCGGTTCTATTGGACTTGCCGGCAATGGTCAGCTTATCGATGTCGAAATATTCAACGCACCGAACAAAGGCTCGGTGGCGGATTTCAGTCATTTTTGCATAAAGGCAGAGCAGGGCGATAAAGTGATCGACCAGCGTGTCTTGCAGGGCGATTATCTGCAAAGCTATACCGGCGCATATAACGGCAGAGATTTCAATTGTTACGGCTTTGGCCCAAACCGTGCGAGCATGGCGGGGCTGCCGAACTTCGAGCATTGTGAGTTTGAGGGGCGATTCCCAATGGCAAAACTCAGTTTTGACGATGAAAAATTCCCCGGCAATGTCACAATGGAGGCATTCAATCCGTTTATTCCCACAAACGAGGATGACTCTTCTATCCCTGCGGCCTTTTTCGAGTTTGAAGTAAAAAATGACACCGACACCGATACCGATTATTCCATAGCGTTTTCCATGGCAAACATGTTTTGCTCTACGGTTGGTGTGCACAGTTTTAAAGAATATGATGATATAAAAAGTATACACATGTCAAGTGAACTGTATGGCAAGGATGATTTACAGTATGGCGACATGACCATTTCAACCGACTGTGATGAGATAAGTTATCAACAGTACTGGTTCAGAGGAAAGTGGTTTGACAATCTTTCCACCTTTTGGAATAACTTCAAAGATACCTCACGATTTGTAAACCGTGTGTACGATTCTGAAAGTAAAATCGGCGACCCTAACCTGTCGACTCGTGATATCGCAACCCTTGCCGCACATGTCTGTATAAAGGCAGGGTGCAGTAAAAAAGTTCGTTTTGTTTTAAGCTGGAACATGCCGAACAATCACAACTACTGGAACTCCTGTGCCGATAAATCAAGCTGGAAAAACTACTATGCTACCGTTTTTGAAAACTCTCTCGCGAGTGGCAGGTATTCTTTAGAAAATTATGCTCGACTTTATCATGACACCAAACTTTTCACCGACACTCTCTTTTCGTCTTCTATTCCTCCCGAGGCGATTGAAGCGGTTTCGGCAAATCTTGCCATAATAAAATCCCCGACCTGTCTGCGACTCGAGGACGGTTCGTTATACGGTTTTGAGGGCACTCACTGTTGTAGCGGATGTTGCGAGGGTAGCTGTACGCATGTCTGGTCTTATGCTTATTCCATACCGTTTTTGTTCCCAAAACTCGAACGTAGCATGAGGACACTTGAATACAAATATAACATGGATGAGCACGGCGGCATGGCGTTTAGACTTATGTTGCCGCTCGGAAGTGAACGTTCTTCTTTTCGCCCCTGTGTCGACGGTCAATATGCCACCGTCATGAGGATATATCGTGAATTTAAAATCAGCGGAGATATCGCTTGGCTAAAAAATATATGGCCACAGGTAAAAAACAGTATCGAATATGCATGGTCGCCAAACAATTCCGACGGCTGGGATGCCGACAAAGACGGACTCATGGAGGGCAGACAGCACCACACACTCGATATGGAGTTATTCGGACACAGCTCTTGGCTTTCCGGTGTGTATCTCGGCGGTCTCAAAGCTGGCATCGAGATAGCAAAAATTCTAGGCGATGTCGAGGCAGAAAAAGAGTATTCCGATGTGTTTGAAAGTGGTCGAACCGCGCTCAATGATACGCTTTTTAACGGCGAATATTTTATCCAAAAAGTTGATTTAAAGGATCAGTCGATTTTGCAAAGATACACCGATGGACTCAGTATGCAAAACGAGACGGTCGAGGATGCCTATTGGAATAACGAGGTTGATGAGATCCAATACCAGACGGCAGAAGGCTGTGCCCTCGACCAACTGCTCGGACAATTTCATGCCGACATGATAGGGCTCGGCAAAATTTTCGACGATGATAAGGTGGAAAAAACTTTATCTTCTATCTATAAAAATAACTTTATCAAAGACATGCGAAACTTTGTAAACCCTTGCAGGATATACTGTCTCAACGACGAGCAAGGCCTAATAATCTGTGCCTATCCCGACGGCGTGGAAAAACCGTACCTTCCTGCCCCATATGCTGAGGAAACAATGCACGGTTTTGAATATCAAGCGGCGATACATATGATAAAACGCGGTATGATGGACGAGGGCATGGAGTGCATAAAAGCTCTGCGCAAGCGCTATGATGGCACAAAACGCAACCCATGGAACGAGTTCGAATGCGGCAGTAACTATGCTCGCTCTATGGCAAGTTACGCGTTACTTTTGGCATATAGCGGTTTTGAGTATGATATGCACAACAAAGGCATTGGTTTTAATCCTAAAGTGGGCGGTGATTTCAGTTGTTTTTGGTCTCTTGACAGCGGTTGGGGGAAAGTAGAGATTTCTGACAACGCAATTTTAATTAATGTCCTATACGGACAACTCGAACTGAATACCTTGATGCTTCCAAAAGAGCAAACCGTAAAAAAAGTTGTCTGTGATGATGTGAGTGAAAACTTTACTGCAAAGAGTAACAATGTACTGTTTGAAAACACACTCAATGTAAAAAGAACGTTGCTGATCACCTATTAGGGTTCGTGCGTTTTTGTCAACATTTTTTCGCTACAAAACAGTGATTACATTAAGCTGTTTGAAATTGTTGATGCAGTTCAGCCGTTAGTTCTCGGTCGATCAGAAGCAAACAATAATTACTCGGTTAGCAATTTTATTCATCGGCGCAGACGTCACTTGCCGGGAATCATCGGTGCGGCAATGATCATGACCGACATTCCCAATGCGCTTATTTATTGCACAGGCGAAAACTCGCTGACAGAGCGGTGCTGAAATAAAATGGAAAGAGCTGCGAAGTGATCTATAAACCACAAAAAACAAAACGGATAGTTTGCTGAACTACCCGTTTTGTTTTTTGGTGATGAGAATAAAGAATGTTGATGGCAAGGCATCCAGTTTTTTAATTCGATGGTTTTACTGCTACTGTTATCAATTTGTGCAGTAAAATGCCGCCAAATACCGTACTACTCATTGTCCTGCAATGCCTCATACCCTTCTTCACCTGTCCTCACCTTGATAACATTATCAACATTGTAGATGAATATTTTTCCGTCTCCAACCTTGCCGGTGTAAAGAGCTTTTTTCACGGTGGCAATTAGCAGATCGAGAGGAACCTTGCAGATGACAATCTCTACCTTTATCTTTGGAAGCAGTGTTGTTTCAAGTGGAACACCACGGTATATTTCGGTAGAGCCCTTTTGCATGCCACAGCCCAGTACGTCGGTTACGGTCATACCGGTAACACCGATCGCATCGAGTGCGTTCTTAAGAATTTCAAATCGACTCTGTTTTGTAAGGATTACGACCTTTGTCATCTTTGCGTCGGGGTGCGACGAGTTTTGAACAGGGATTGCAGCGTCGATGTTTACAACCTCGCCTGCGTTAATCTCGGTTGGCGATGGTTTGAAATCTGTTCCATAGGTTACCGGCATAAAGTCGGCATAACTGCTTGCGAGACCATGTTCTTCAATATCAAGACCGGCGATTTCTTCCTGCTTTGACACTCTTAGTCCTACTGTCTTTTTCAGTATTGTGAATACAATTGACATTGTGATCGCTACCCATGCTATTACAGCAAGTACGCCTATGGTCTGTACTATAAGATAATCAAAACCGCCGCCATATAGCAGACCACCATCGAGGGCGAACACGCCGGTCAGTATTGTGCCGACTGCGCCCGACATTCCGTGAACGCCGACGGCGCCAACCGGATCGTCAATTTTCAGTACCTTGTCGATAAATTCAATTCCGAATACCACAACGAAAGCCGATATCAAACCGATAAAGAATGCGCCTAGTGGGGAAACGACATCACATCCCGCAGTAATCGCAACAAGCCCTGCAAGCGCGCCGTTCAAGGTCATGGAAACATCCGGCTTTTTATATCTTATCCAGGTGATTATCATAACCATTGCCGCTGCCGCTGCCGCTGCAATGTTGGTTGTCACAAAAATGTTTGCCGCTGTTTCGATAGAACCGTCGGTCATGGATACGGTAGAACCGCCGTTGAAGCCGAACCAACAGAACCAAAGGATAAATACACCAAGTGCGCCGAGTGTTAAGCTGTGTCCCGGAATAGCTCTTGATTTTCCGGATTTCGAGTATTTTCCGATACGTGGGCCAAGTATCTTTGCGCCGACCAGTGCCGCAACACCACCGACCATATGTACCGCCGTAGAACCGGCAAAATCATGGAAACCCATCTGTGCCAGCCAACCGCCACCCCAGATCCAGTGACCGGAAATCGGATAGACTAACGCACTCAATACTACGCTATAAATACAGTAGGTGGAAAATTTTGTGCGCTCTGCCATTGCACCGGAGACAATCGTTGCCGCCGTGGCGCAGAATACAGTTTGAAATATAATGAATGCTGCCGAGGGAATACTGGAACTGTAATCGCCTTGTATAAATGGATCAAAACCGCCTACAAAGAGTCCGTCTCCGGCAAACATGAGCCCAAAACCGACGAGCCAAAACATGATTGTTCCAAGTGAAAAGTCCATCATGTTTTTCATGATAATGTTACCGGCGTTTTTTGCCCGTGTGAATCCTGTTTCTACCATTGCAAACCCTGCTTGCATAAAGAATACAAGCGCCGCTCCGAGGAGCGTCCAAATTGTGTCTACTGCTGAAAACATATAATCCTCCTTTTAATAAAAATGAAGGCGTGAATCTTCGATTTCTTCGAAAACTCACGCCTTTGTGACTTTTAGTATTAGTTTACACTATATAGCAATTCTGCATAGCTTGGGTAGCACCGATGCTTATTTATCGTCAGCATCTCAAGTTCGTCTGCCACAATTCTTAATCGATTCATTGTAGATACGACACTGTTACGATAATATTTAGCCTGTTCCAAGCTATCATCAATTGCGCCAACGCTTATAACATTACTTTCAAGTTTCTCTACCTTGTCAACCAGACAATCGGTTAAATCCGACAACTTTGTGATTAACTTCTCTTCCACCTTTGCCGGAATGCCTGCCGCCTTTTTGTCTTTTAGCAGTTGCAATACTTCTTGTTGGTATGAGAAGGAAGAGCCAATGATGTCTTTGCGGACCATGTCGATCATGGTTAGTGCCTCGATATGAATAGTCTTGCAGTATCCTTCCAGTAGAATTTCATATCTCGACTCGACTTCGGTTTTGGAAAACACACCATGTTTTTCAAAAAGCTTTATGTTCTTGTCGGCTATAAAAGTAGGAAGTGCATCTACTGTGGTTTGAAGGTTTAGAAGTCCTCTCTTTTCTGCCTCGACAACCCATTCGTCTGAGTAGTTATTGCCGTTGAACACAATTCTAAAATGCTTAGATACCGTTTCTTTGATTAACTTGCCAAGTCCTGTATTGAAGTCAGATTCCTTTTCGAGCCTGTCAGCAAAACCGCTTAGCACCTCAGCAACAGCTGTGTTTAAAACAATATTAGGTCCTGCAATCGAGAAGGTGGAGCCCAACATTCTGAATTCGAATTTATTTCCGGTGAAAGCAAAGGGAGAGGTTCGGTTTCGATCGGTAGTGTCCTTTGGAAAGTGTGGTAGGACGCTAGCACCTATCTGCATGTTCGTTTTTTCTCTGTCGGTATAATCAGATTCGTTAATTATCGCCTCGACGATATCGGCAAGCTCATCGCCAAGAAACATAGAAAGAATAGCGGGTGGTGCTTCGTTTGCTCCGAGACGGTGATCATTACCTGCAGAGGCAACACAGACTCGAAGTAGGTCTTGATAGTCATCAACCGCCTTGATGACAGCGGCGAGAAAAAGTAAGAACCTTGCATTTTCACTCGGTGTATCACCCGGCTCAAGCAGATTTGAACCGTAATCGGTAGACAACGACCAGTTGTTGTGTTTACCGCTTCCGTTTACGCCGGCAAAAGGTTTTTCATGAAGTATACAAACGAGATTGTGTCTTGTTGCAACGCTCTTCATCAGTTCCATTGTCAACTGGTTATGATCCGTTGCAATATTTGTTGTAGTAAATACCGGTGCCAGTTCATGCTGTGCCGGCGCAACCTCGTTGTGCTTTGTTTTTGCAAGGATGCCGAGACTCCAAAGTTCTTGTTCCAAGTCTTTCATATACGCCGACACGCGCGGTTTTAGGCTACCGAAATAGTGATCGTCCAGCTCCTGACCTTTGGGTGGTCTGGCACCAAACAGCGTTCTGCCACAAGAGACAAGATCGGGACGTTTTTCATACAGGGTCTTATCTACAAGAAAATACTCTTGTTCCGGCCCAACCGTTGTGACTACACGCCTTGCCTTTGTGTTTCCAAAAAGTTTCAGTATTCGCATGGCCTGCTTGTCAATCGCTTCCATTGAGCGAAGGAGCGGAGTCTTTTTGTCAAGCGACTCCCCGCTATATGAACAAAATGCGGTCGGAATGCAAAGACTTCCGTCCTTTATGAATGCATAAGAAGTTGTGTCCCAAACAGTGTATCCTCTAGCCTCAAAGGTGGCACGAAGGCCGCCTGACGGGAAACTGGAAGCATCCGGTTCTCCTCGGACAAGTTCTTTGCCGGAAAATTCCATTATTATTGCGCCGTCGCCATAAGGCGAGATAAAACTGTCGTGTTTTTCGGCGGTTATGCCGGTCATCGGTTGAAACCAGTGTGTGAAATGCGTTGCACCATTTTCTATTGACCAGTCTTTCATAGCTGTAGCAACTACATTGGCGACATCAAGTTCCAGATGTTTCCCCTCGGTCATGGTTTTCTTAAGTGCTTTGTATATGTCCTTAGGGAGTCTTGAGCGCATAACAGCATCATTAAAAACTTTGCTACCAAACAGTTCCGGTATATTGTTCATGTTTTGACTATTCCTTTCTTGATGTTACTTTAGGTTTCGCCATAGTGGGCGAAAATCAAATGTGTTTTGTTTGGAAGACACAAAGAATCTTTCCAACAGAATCCGGGTTGAAAACTCATTTTCAAGCTTTCATTTTTCTTTATTTCAACGGTTCTTTAAGCACCCATTTCAATCGATCATTTTTACAGAAAATTTCGGTGTTATAGAATTTGTCTACTATTGCATTAAACTCAGCCTCGGAATAACCGCAAAATTCACAAAAGTCCCTCACACAAAGCGGGTCGATATTTCCGTCACGTTCATTTATGAGCTTTATAGCTTCATCTCGTTCCATGAGTCCATATCTGATACTACGCGCGGTGTAGTCGGTGGCGGCTGCATGACCGAATTTTGGATATTTCATCCAGCTGTGTATGAGATATGCACGGCTGTCGATCTGGTCAAACATCTCAACATGGTGTTGTCGATCCCATTCGTGGGTAAGATCGTGAAAGCCTCTGCTCTTTGCAAAGTGATAGTTTTTGAAGCTATCCCACGGAAGGAAATACGAAAGATAGAACGGATCGAGCTTTTCCAGCTCTTCTGCGGTTGGAGCAATCGTTAGGCTTAAATCATTTTCGGTAACACCGTCGCCTATGAGTTCGGCGGTATCGATGCCGACTGCAACACCGTTGTTTATCTGTGCTTTTGCAGAATAGGTTTCTTCATCGCAAGAGCCGCCGTATTCATAACTGACATTTTCTCCATAACAGAGCATTGGGACATTGAATTTGAGCGCCATGTGCAAAGGAAACGTATATATCAGCCTGTCTACATACCAAGTAGGCTTGCCATACTGTTCAAAAAACTTTCGCATCAAAACCTTTTGGACTTTTATGTTTGGCTTGCAACTGATAAGTGTGCAACCGAACGTTTCGCTTAGATTCTTTAGGTTGTGAACACCGGCATCGGTCATCGGGAAATTATCTTCTACCGTAAAGAGTATGGGGTTCATTCCCATAACCTCTTTCAACATATAAACCTGAAAGTGACTATCCTTTCCTCCCGAGACGGCAATCGCACAATCGTATCCACCTGGGCCGTTGCATCCACGATATTTGTCACATAATGCTTTCAGTTCCTCAAAACGTTTATCCCAATCAATATTTTTACGGTTGTCATAGTGGTTGCAGGCGGAGCATACTCCGGATTTATCAAAGGTGATGCCGGGCCTTGTGTCCGGCATAGTACATCTCGTACAGTACTTCATAAGCTGTTCCTTTCTGTGATTTAAATAACAAAAAAAGACACCGCGGGATTAATTCCCACAGCGTCTTTGCTGTCTATGCTATGCAGTATATCACATTAAAATAATCTTGTCAACCCTTTTTTTATTTATTTGGTAATTCTTTTTACAGCCGTTATAATATTCTGTCTATCACCAAATGCCGTTAGCCTGAAATATCCTTCGCCTGCCGAACCAAACCCACTTCCCGGAGTACCGACAATGTTATATTCATTAAGTAAATGGTCAAAATAATTCCACGAAGTCATGTTTTCAGGGCATTTAAGCCAGATGTAGGGGGAGTTAACACCACCGGTAAACTGTATGCCTTTGGTGGATAATGCATCTGTGATTATTTTTGCATTTTCAAGATAGTAACCGATGTTTTCCATGATTTGCATATGACCCTGTGTGCTGAATACAGCCTCTGCACCACGTTGCACAATATAGGGCACGCCGTTGAATTTCGTTGTTTGTCTTCTTAGCCACATTGAGTTCAAGGATACATTATCGAACGTCAACGCTTTGGGGACTACGGTGTAGCCACAGCGCGTGCCGGTAAATCCTGCGGTTTTCGAAAAGGAGCAAAACTCAATGGCACACTTTTTGGCACCCTCTATCCGGTATATGCTGTCGGGTAGAGATTTGTCGGTAATGAATGCTTCGTATGCGCTGTCAAATAGGATGACGGCATCGTTGTCGAGGGCATAATCCACCCATTTCTTCAACTGCTGCTCTGTATAGACGGCGCCGGTAGGGTTGTTTGGTGAGCAAAGATAGATTATGTCTGCTTTCATGCCCTCTTGAGGCATAGGCAAAAAGCCGTTTTCAATGTTGCCGTCCATGAATATGATTTCACGATTATCCATGATGTTCGTGTCTACATAAACCGGATATACAGGGTTTGGAATCAGTACCGAATTTTCGGTGCTGAAAATATCAAGAATATTACCAAGGTCACTTTTTGCCCCGTCACTTATGAATATTTCATCGGACGTAAGGATGACGTTCTTTTTTTGATAATAATCGGCCACCGCATTTCTTAAGAACTCGTACCCCTGTTCTTCGCCATATCCTTTGAAGGTCGCACCATCACCCATTTCGACAACGGCTTTTTTCATGGCTTCAACGACAGCCGGTGCGAGCGGTAGTGTGACATCACCTATGCCGAGACGGATTATTTCACGGGTAGGGTTTGCTGTTTTATATTCATTGACCTTTTTTGCAATTGTTGAAAAAAGATAGCTTTGCTGTAAATTCGAGTAGTTTTTATTGATCTTCATTCATGCTCCTTTCTTGTGCTGCCCTTACCAGTCCTAAAAACAGTGGGTGTGGTTTGTTGGGTCTGCTTTTAAATTCAGGGTGAAACTGGACCGCAACATAAAAATCGTTTGCCGGTATTTCGACTGCTTCGACAAGAGTTCGATCCGGAGATAGACCACTGATAACAAGTCCGTTTTTTTGCATGATTTCGCGATAGTCGTTATTGAACTCGTATCTATGACGATGGCGCTCCGAGATGTTCTCTTCGTTATAGAGTTTGTTTAGCAGACTGCCTTTTTGGGTTGCACAGGGAAATGCGCCGAGCCGCATGGTGCCACCTTTGTCCGTAATGCTTTTTTGATGCTCCATAATATGTACAACAGGATGCTGAGTTTTGTCGTCAAATTCATGGGAGTTGGCATCTTTAAGATTACATACGTTGCGGGCAAATTCTATAACCGAAACCTGCATACCGAGGCAAATTCCAAGGAATGGAAGATTGCTTTCCCGCGCATGACGGCACGCTGCTATCTTTCCTTCGATGCCTCTGTCTCCAAAACCTCCAGGAACTATCAATCCCGCGGCATCGGTCAAAAGATCAGCGACGTTATCGGCGGTTACCGTCTCGCTGTCGACCCACTTGATTTCGACGTTGAAGCCGCAATCAAAGCCGGAATGTTGCAAAGATTCCACAATAGAAATATATGCATCCTGCAGCTCGGTATATTTACCGACAATGGCGATAACTACCTTCTTTTTGGGAGCTTTTATTCGTGCAACCAACTCGTTCCATTCGACAAGGTCACACTCTTTACATTCGATTTCAAGTTCACGGCAGACGACGACGTCCAATCCCTGTTCGTGTAGCATTATAGGGGCTTCGTACAGGTATGGCAGTGTTAAGTTTTCGATTACGCAGTCCGGCTTGACGTTACAAAACATAGATATTTTATCGAGGATAGAGCGGTTTATTGGCTCGTCTGCGCGCGCGACAATTATGTTTGGATTTATTCCTATCGAGCGCAATTCTTTTACCGAATGCTGTGTTGGTTTTGATTTGTGTTCACCGCCACCTTTGAGATAGGGGACAAGGGTGACATGGATAAAAAGGCAATTTTTGGTGCCGACCTCTAACGATATTTGGCGTATAGCTTCCAAAAACGGTTGACACTCAATATCGCCTGTTGTGCCACCGATTTCGGTTATCAGAATATCCGCATTTGAAAGCGATGCACCGTCGTATATGAACTGTTTTATCTCACCGGTTATGTGTGGGATAACCTGCACCGTCTCACCCAGATAACCGCCCTGTCTTTCCCTACTCAGCACGTTGAAATAGACCTTTCCCGATGTCAAGTTTGAGAGTTTTGAAAGGTTTTCATCGATAAATCTCTCATAGTGTCCGAGGTCGAGGTCGGTCTCTGCACCGTCATCGGTTACATAAACCTCCCCATGCTGCAATGGGCTCATAGTTCCGGGATCGACATTCATGTATGGATCCAGTTTTTGTGCCGATACTTTTAATCCGCGTTGTTTGAGCAGTCGACCGAGGCTGGCGGCTGTAATGCCTTTGCCCAGACCGGATACAACACCACCGGTTACAAATATATATTTCATCATACCTCAACAACCCCGTCAAATACTTTAACGCACTCACCCGTCATATAGACGGTATCACCGGTGTAGTTTATAACGAGCTCACCGCCAAGCAGTTCCACCGTCACATCGGTGTTTTTGTCACAATAGCCATTTTCAACTGCTGCAACAACCACGGCACACGCACCTGTTCCACAGGCGAAAGTTTCGCCGCTACCTCTCTCCCAGACACGCATTTTTATTCGGTTTTTTGTCAATATCTTTGCGAATTCAACATTTACCTTGTCGGGGAAATATTCGCTCACCTCAATTGCACTGCCGGTTGACTTAATGTCGAGCGCCTCAAGAGAAACATTTTCTTCCCAGTTAAATATGACCGCATGAGGGTTGCCCATCGACACGCAGGTGACATTATGCGTTTTGCCGCCGACCGTTATCGGCTTATCCACCATTTTGTCTCCGTTAAAATTGACCGGTATCAAACTCGGCGTCAGCTCTGCTTTACCCATGTCTACTTTAACGGAATTCACCAGTGAATTTTGAGTGAAAAGCCATAACTTCTTTATGCCGGAAAGCGTCTCTATGCTCATCTGCTCTTTAACAATCATGTCATTATCATAAAGATATTTTGCCACACAGCGAATTGCGTTGCCACACATCTTTCCTTCGCTTCCGTCAAGGTTGAACATTCTCATTTTTGCATCGGCAACCTCAGATTGCATTATCAAAACAACACCGTCACCGCCTACACCGAAATGACGATCAGAAATAAAGATGGAGAGTGACTCCGGTGACTCAAGAAGATGTCCGCCGGTAGCCGCATTATCGAAGCAGTTTAAATAGATATAGTCATTGCCACAGCCGTGCATCTTTGTGAAGGCTATTTTCATTCGAACTTCTCTCAAATTGTTTATATCGATTATCTCGGTGTTATATTCTGTATAACCGGACTGTAGCGAGTTCGCAAGTGCGGAAGCGGTATCAAGCGATGTCAAGGCCGGTATACCAAGCGTGCAGGCTTTTCGGCGCATCTTAACCTCGTCGGTAGCAGGATCTCGACCGCCCTCCGACGTTGAAATGATATAGGCTATTTTGCCGCTTTCAAGCAGTGATATCGTATTGTGTTCTTTGCACTCATGTATCTTGTTTACAGCACCGACCGACAACCCGTATTCTCTGAGTGCTCTTGCTGTGCCTCTTGTGGCATAGAGCTCAAAGCCGAGCTTCACAAATCGTTGAGCAATTTCACAAACTTCAACACGGTCACTGTCACGGACGGTGATGAAAATCCCACCCTCTTTGTGCATTTTATAGCCCGCCGCGACAAGGCCTTTATAAAGCGCTTCGTCAAGATTTCGTCCTATGCCGAGTACCTCGCCGGTAGATTTCATTTCAGGGCCCAAGTGGGTGTCAAGATCGGTCAATTTTTCGAACGAAAACACCGGGACTTTAACGGCGAAGTATGGTGGTATTTTTGCTATCTCGGTGCCATATCCGAGCGATTGCAATGTTTCACCCACGCTGACCCTTGTTGCAAGGTCACACATCGGAACGCCGGTGACTTTGCTGATATACGGTACGGTACGTGAGGCGCGCGGATTGACTTCTATGATGAATATTTCACCTTCGTGAAGAACATATTGTATATTGACAAGTCCGATTACATTCAGAGCCTTGCAGAGTGATTTTGTAATATCGAATATTTTTTGCGAAAGATTGTCGTTTATATTAACAGGGGGATAAACCGCAATGCTATCTCCGGAGTGCACACCGGTGCGCTCTATGTGCTCCAATATTCCGGGTATCAATATGTCGACTCCGTCAGATATTGCATCCACTTCTATTTCAAGACCGGACAGATATTTGTCTATCAAGATTGGGTTATCCTGTTTGTTTTTTAGAATAATGTCCATGTATTCCGACACATCTTCATCGCTGAATGCAATGATCATGTTTTGTCCGCCAAGCACATAGGAGGGGCGCAGCAGCACCGGATATCCGATGTTATTTGCAGCGACAAGTGCTTCTTTTGCAGTGAAGACACAGCTTCCCTTTGGGCGATTGATTGAAAGGTTTTCAAGAAGATCATCAAATCGCTCTCGGTCCTCACAAATATCTATGCTGTCGGCCGAGGTGCCGATGATGGATACTCCTCGTTCCTGCAATTGCTTTGTGAGTTTGATCGCGGTGCCACCGCCGAAAGAGACTATGACACCCACAGGCTTTTCAAGCTCAATGATACTCATCACGTCGTCGATAAAAAGCGGTTCGAAGTAAAGGCGATCGGCGGTATCAAAATCGGTAGAGACAGTTTCGGGGTTGTTGTTGATAACAATAACCTCATAACCCAATTTTTTGAGTGTCCACACACAGTGCACACAGGCGTAGTCGAATTCGATGCCTTGTCCGATGCGTATTGGACCGCTGCCAAGCACAACTATTCGTTCTTTGGTGCTTTTCTTTATGAAATCTACTGCTTCATTCTCTTCGCCGTTCGATACAGAATAAAAATAGGGGGTAGTCGCTTCAAATTCACCGGCGCAGGTGTCCACCATCTTGTAAGACAAGTCGTTCACGCCTACAAATCCGTCTGCAATGTTTTTCAGACAGTATAAAAACCACCTGTCTATCATTGTTTTGTCAAAAAGCTCGTCCACCGTCATGCCACGGCACAGCGCTTCATATACAACAAACAAACGCTCGTCGGTTACGTTTTGAAGTTCGGTTTGTATGTCGGAGTCGCTCTTGTTTTTCAGCCTTGGAAGGTTAAGGTCGGTCAGTCCGATTTCTGCGCCCCTTACGGCTTTTAATAGCGCTGCTTCAAAGCTGTCGGCTATTGCCATAACTTCACCGGTAGCCTTCATCTGGGTGCCCAGTTCTTTTTTTGCGTAGACAAATTTGTCGAAAGGCCATTTGGGGAACTTTACCGCGACATAATCCAGTGCCGGTTCGAAAGCGGCATAGGTGTTGCCGGTAACGGCATTTATTATCTCATCAAGGTTGTAGCCGATGGCAATTTTGGTGGCAACCTTAGCTATTGGGTAGCCGGTAGCCTTTGAAGCAAGTGCCGACGAGCGAGACACGCGCGGGTTTACTTCGATAACGGCATAATCAAAACTAGTGGGATGCAGTGCAAACTGACAGTTACAGCCGCCCACAACCTTTAGCTCGTCGATAATGTCCATTGCCGCGGTGCGAAGCATCTGATACTCTTTGTCGGACAGCGTCACGGCAGGTGCTATGACTATGCTATCACCGGTATGAACACCTACAGGATCAAAGTTTTCCATCGAACAGACCGTTATGGTGTTGGAATTGCCGTCGCGCATGACCTCGAATTCGATCTCTTTCCATCCGGCGATAGATTTTTCCACAAGCACCTGTGTTATCGGTGAAAGAGAAAGTCCGTTTTCTGTAGTGGCTATAAGTTCTTTTTCATTGTTGACTATTCCGCCGCCACTACCGCCGAGAGTGAAGGCGGGGCGAATGATCAGCGGATACCCACTCGATTTTGCAAACTCGAGCGCTTCCTCGACGCGGGTTGCAATGATGGACGGAATGACGGGTTGACCTATCTTTTGCATCGTTTCTTTAAAAATAAGCCGATCCTCGGCTTTGTCTATAGTCGTTGGGTCAGAGCCGAGCAGTCGTACTCCCATCTGATCGAGGAACCCATCTTTTGCAAGCTGCATACAAAGCGTCAAGCCGGTCTGCCCACCAAGTCCGGACAGTATACTGTCGGGGCGCTCCTTTTCGATTATGCGTTTTACGGTCGGTATGGTGAGTGGTTCGATATAGATTTTATCAGCAATATTTTTGTCGGTCATAATTGTTGCCGGGTTCGAGTTTATGAGGACAATCTCGATACCGTCTTCACGCAGTACACGACAGGCCTGTGTGCCTGCATAGTCGAACTCTGCCGCCTGACCTATTACAATAGGCCCTGAGCCAATTACCAAAACTTTCTTAATATCTTTATTCAGTGGCATGTTTCGCCTCCATGTTTTTTACAAATTCATCGAATAAAAATCCAGTGTCGAGCGGTCCTGCTGCCGCCTCAGGATGAAACTGAACCGACCGCGCGTTGGAGTTTTTGTAGATGATTCCTTCACAGGTCTTGTCGTTTACATTCTCAAACCATAATTCTGCGCTCTCATTTTTTATACTGTCGTTGCAGACGGCATATCCATGATTTTGGCTCGATATATAGACCCTTCCCGTCGTCAAATCTTTAACCGGTTGATTTGACCCGCGGTGACCAAACGTAAGTTTTTCGGTCTTGAAGCCGTTCGCCAGCGCCAACAGCTGATGTCCGAGACAGATACCGAATATCGGTATATCGCTTTCACAGACGTGTTTAAGATTATTAATTATTTCAATATTTTCGGCAGGGTCTCCCGGACCGTTGGACAACATAACCCCATCTGCACCTATCTTTTTTATCTCTTCGATTGTGCTTGTCGCAGGTAATACATGCACATCACAACCTCGATTCAAGAGCTCTCGGACTATGTTTTGTTTATATCCAAAGTCAAGCAGGGCAACGGTATGCTTTTTGTTTTGGGTCTCATATAGCCGAGGTTCTTTTACTCCGACGGCTTTTACCGCGCCGATAATACTATATGCCTTCACAGGATCCAAATCTACCGACCTTGGATTTGTCGATGTTATTATACCGTTCATAACACCGTTTTTTCGGATTACCTTCGTCAGCGCTCTTGTGTCTATGTCAGACAGCCCGACAATGTTTTTTGTTCTTAAAAAGGTGTCAATATCCCCTTCACTACGAAAGTTTGAGGGAGTCTGACACCTGTGTTTTACGATATAAGCCGATGCACCTATTGAATCGCTCTCAAGGTCAACGGGTATGACACCATAGTTGCCAATGAGAGGAAAAGTTTGAAGGACTATCTGGCCATGGTAACTGGGGTCGGTCAATGTTTCAAGGTATCCGGTCATTCCTGTGGTAAAGACAACTTCACCGATGATTTCGCCTTCGGCGCCAAACCCCTTGCCCTCAAAAATCTTGCCGTTCTCGAGTAAAAGATATCTGCGATTATTCATCTTGTTTCCCTTCTAAAACACTTTTGCTTTCGGTATGTTGCTAGTTTTCGTACATTCTTAATATTCCTTCTGCGACGGTGCGTCTTGTGACTCTGCCGTCCATCGCCTCGCGTTCAATATGTTTGTGTGCTTCCTCCTCTGTCATGTTGAGGTATGATATCAACATGGATTTTGCTCTTGATACAATTTTTATGTCCTCAATCTTTTCGACTAACTTTGAATTTTCTTTTCGTATCTTGCGCATTCTGTTATGCGCTACTTTTGCAAGTTTCAAAGAAAACCACAACATGCTTCTGTTGATAGGCTTTGCAATAGTAATGACACCGTCATCCTCGACAAGGCTTGAAACCTCATCATAGTAATCGCTTTTTACAATGAGAATAACCTGGCTGATTTCTTTTGAAATAATATGGCGAGAAAGCTTTTCCCCCGACTCATCCCTCAGTGGTGAGTTTATTATGACCAGATCGAAATCCTGCTCGGAAATGATGCGCCTTGCCTGTTGTCCGGTTGTGGTGGTCACAACTCGCTCTATTAAAAACTCCTTTAATATATCAGACAAAAAAGTTGTACCTTTGTCTGTTGCGGAAATAATTAATGCACTTTCGATACACTCACCCCCCTCTCAGCATTTGTTGAACAGATACTATCTAGTATAAATTGAAGCAATTTTTGGTAATGAAGTTTTCTTTGTCTTGTGCATTATCGTATTTTTCGCATTGCGATTTTTTCTCGCTCAATATTGTGTCCAAGAGCTGTGCACCAACGGTGCCGGAAACGAAAGCAGAGTTTCGCGCCAATTCTATTGCTTCCGGCAACGTTTGTGGCAGGTTTCTTTCACTCTTGACATTCGCCGATTCGAGAGAGTTTTCTATTCCGTACAATCCGGCGCCTATAATTAGCGCAAAGACAAGATATGGGTTGATAGTACAGTCGGGCGAGCGAAGTTCTATCAGCATTTTGTCATTGTTCTTTTCAATGATCTTTATGAATGGGCTGGTGCCGGCATCTTCATTGTATGCGATAAAAGGAATACCGTGGGTGTCCAATCGATCATACGAGTTTACAGTTGGGTTCAAAAACATGGTGATCTGCACTGCTTTTTTGATTATACCAGCAACAAAACTGTCTGCCTGTTTAGGAAAATCGGTTCTTGATGTGCCGGAAATAGAAATGTTTAGTCTAAGCCCACTGCCTGCCTCGTCTTTTAAAGGCTTTGGCATAAAAGAGGCATAAAGTCCGTTTCGTGCGGAAATTGCCTTTACAACCGACTTGAAGGTCAAAAAGTTGTCTGCGGCATTTAGTGCGTCACTATACTTGAAGTCAATTTCATTTTGTCCCGGCCCTTTTTCGTGATGTGAAACCATAGGTTGCAAGCCCATCTCTTCAAGGTTCAGACATATCTCGCGTCGTATGTTTTCACCCTTGTCAAGCGGTGCAATGTCACAAAAACCGCCAAAATCCAACGTGTTGTAGGTAGGCTCGCCGCTTTCATCGGTTTTGAAAAGATAAAACTCACAATCGGTGCCGATTTTACAACGCATGCCAAGTCGTTCAAAGTCGTTCAATATATATTTCAGTATCAGACGACTGTCGCCAGAACAGTCTTTTTTGTTCGCATCTTTTATATAGCAGTAGAAACGCACCACCCTACCGGGTCCCGGTCTCCATGGAAGAACTGTCAAGGTAGTTGGATCGGGAAAAAGCAGGGGAGGTTCTTGTCCGAATCCCTTTATTGCACTACCTTTCAGTACAACACCGTTTTCAAAGGCATCGGCAAGTTCGTTGGCCATGATCGAGATGTTTTTGTGCACGCCAAATGGATCGCAAAATCCAAGACGAATGAATTTCACATCGTTTTCATTAATAAATTCCAATACATCATTAACTGTATTATTCATCTGAAACAGCTCCTAAATTAAAGTGTTATATAGCTCTCACGATCCGGGCCAACCGAAACATACTTTATGGGACAACCCATCTGTTTTTCAATGTATCGAATATAGTCTACAGCAGATTTTGGCAACTCTTCAAGAGTTCTGCAACCTGAAATGTCACAACCAAATCCTTCCATATACTCATATACGGGTTTTGCCTTTGCAAGTGCGTCTCCGGTTGGGAAATCGCTGATTATTTCACCGTCCACTTCGTATGCCGTGCACACCGGAATTTTATCAAGATAGCTTAGTATATCGAGTTTAGTCAGTGCAATCTGTGTTGCGCCTTGCATCTGCACGCCGTAGCGTGATGCAACAACGTCAAAACCACCTACTCGGCGCGGTCTTCCTGTTGCGGCACCGAATTCGCTTCCGACCCCGCGAAGTTCCTCTGCCTCTTTGTCAAAAAGCTCAGCGGTAAAGGGACCTTCACCGACACAACTGGAATATGCTTTCATGATTCCTATCGTCTGTTCAAGTTTTACGCCCGGTATGCCCGCACCGATCGGAGCGTATGCAGCTATTGTTGAGGACGACGAGGTGTAAGGATAGATGCCGAAATCTATGTCGCGAAGAGCTCCAAGTTGTGCCTCGAACATAATGTTTTTGTTTGCTTTGACCGCCTGTGTCAGATAAACAGTCACATCGGTGATAAATGGAATTAGTTGTTTTGCACTCAGCATGAGACGATCAAAAACCTCGTCGGGAACGAGCGGCTTTGTATCGTATCCACTCAGTACGATGTTTTTCCATTCGACAATATCGGCGATTTTTTCTCTAAGAGTAGCCTCGTCGAGCAAGTCGGAAAAACGCAAGGTTTTTTTGAAAAACTTGTCGGCATATACCGGAGCAATACCGCGCCTTGTCGAGCCGAATTTTTTGTCCTGCAACCGATCTTCTTCGAGACAATCCTGTAAGACGTGATAAGGCATACAGATTGTTGCTCTGTTGCTGATTTTTAGATTATCGGGTGTTATTTTAATTCCGTTATCGGTGAGTGATTTGATCTCGCTGCAAAGATGCTCCACGTCTACAACCATTCCGTTACCCATAACATTGACAGTTGTATCACGCAGTATGCCGGACGGCAACAGATTCAAAATGAATTTGCCGCGTTCGTTTATTACGGTGTGTCCTGCGTTGTTTCCGCCCTGATATCGACATATGATATCATAATCACTTGAAAGCAGATCAACCATCCTGCCTTTGCCTTCATCACCCCAGTTTGTTCCTACAATAGCGGTTATCATTTTAGTACCCATTCCTTTCCGATGTTTTGTCGTTCTTTATTCAATACAAGTTTGCAGTGCAATTCGAGCATGTTTTATATGAAAGGCATACAACTTGTGTTTTGAAGATTTGTTTTCAGTCTGATTTTTTTATGCCTAAAGTATATTATTTTAATTATATCACTGTTTTTCACCGATTACAAATCGAACCACTAAAAATCCAATAAATATTCATCGACTTCTTTTGCGCATTTGATGCCGTCGGCAACCGCCCATACAACAAGTGATTGCCCTCTTTTCATATCTCCGCATGCAAATATACCATCGTTATCTGTTTTGTAAGATGTGCTAAATTTATCAGGTGTTTTTATGTTTTTTGCCGAATATTCTTCATACCCTACAAAACCTGCAGCTATCAGCAATAGGTCGGCATCAAGTTTGCGCTGCGTGCCCTCAATCTCGCATAGTTTGCCGTCTTTGAATTCCACTTCTATCGTGATGATACCAACAATAGTATTGTCTTTTTCGATAATTTCTTTAATGGTAGTCTGATATATTCGAGGATCATTGCCAAAGACTTCGATCGCCTCCTGTTGTCCATAGTCGGTCAAACAGATTTTTGGCCATTGTGGCCACGGATTTGTGGGCAGACGTTTATCGGGCGCCTTGGGCATCATCTCGATCTGCACCACCGACTTTGCGCCATGTCGAATAGCTGTGCCGACACAATCGTTTCCGGTATCTCCACCGCCAAGAACGACCACGTTTTTTCCGTTAGCATCGATGTATTTCTTGTCGGCAAGATCGCTTTCTATAAGGCTTTTTGTTGTACTTGTCAAAAAGTCTACTGCAAAATGAACACCATTTACATTTCTGTTTTTTACCGGTAGATCACGTGCTTTTTTTGCACCACAACAAAGGATAATTGCGTCAAATTCCTTTTCTAGCTTGCTGAGTTTGAGGTTTTTTCCAAAATCCATGTTAGCCACAAAACTTATACCCTCTGCTCGCATAAGTTCGATACGCCGTTCAACAACTTTCTTGTCTAGCTTCATGTTAGGGATGCCGTACATCAACAAACCGCCAAATCTGTCGTCACGTTCGTACACGGTCACATTATGCCCGCGCTGATTAAGTCGCTGGGCAACGGCAAGTCCGGCAGGTCCTGAACCTATGATAGCAACCTTTTTATCGCTTCGAACCAATGGTGGGTTCGGCAGCATGTCTCCGTTTGCAAAACCCTGTTCTATCAGAAAAAGTTCGTTGTCACGGATGGTAACGGCGCTACTGTTGTCATCCATTCCGTTTATACAGGCTTTTTCACAGAGTGCCGGACATACTCTTCCGGTGAATTCCGGAAAGCAACTTGTCTTTAGTAGTCTTGATAGTCCGTGTGAAAATCTGCCGTTATATATTTCGTCATTCCACTCCGGTATCAGGTTGTTGAGTGGACAACCGGTGACCATTCCGGCAAGCGGCAATGCAGAACCACAGAAAGGAACACCGCAGTTCATGCATCTTGCACCTTGCTTTTTTCGTTCTTCTATCGAATTTATATCATAAAATTCGTTGTGGTTTTTTATACGCTCACAAACCGAGATACGCGTGTTTGCATTTCTCTCGTATTCTAAAAAACCTGTAGGTTTTCCCATAGCGTAAACTCCTTTCAGTCCTAATGTGCGAGTGAAGCGGTAAAAGCTTCCATGGCGGCATCTTCCTGCGATAAGCCTTTTTCCTTGAACTCATCAATCAACATGAGCATTTTCATGTAACGGTTTGGCACAATCTTTTTAAAGTTTGGTAAATATTCAAGGAAATTGTCCAAAATCCTTTTTGCGAGTGGTGAGCCTGTCTCGCCATGATGCTTTGAAATCAGTTCTTTAAGTTCTGCTATATCTTGGCTGTCCGCGATCTCTTCCATCGAAACAAATTCTTTGTTGAGTTTTAGATATAGTTCACGTTTCTCGTCCAGCACATAGGCGATGCCGCCACTCATGCCTGCTGCAAAGTTTTTGCCCGTTTCACCCAGAATAACTGCTCGACCGCCTGTCATATATTCAAGACCATGATCGCCACACCCTTCGACTACACACACACAGCCGGAGTTGCGCACCATAAAGCGCTCTCCCGCGATGCCGTTTATGTAGCTTTCTCCTGATGTTGCACCGTAGAACGCAACGTTGCCGACAATAATGTTTTCCTCTGCCGCAAAGGAACTTTTCGATGGGGGGGTTACAACTATTCTTCCGCCCGAAAGACCTTTGCCGAGATAGTCGTTAGCATCACCCTCAAGCCGCATGGTAAGGCCTTTAGGAATAAAAGCTCCAAAAGATTGTCCCACACCACCAACACAGTTGAGTGTGAAGGTGTCGTCGGCAAGTGCCATGCCGTGTTTTGCCGTTATTTGTGAGCCGAGGATGGTACCCACCGTCCTGTTAATGCTGGAGAGTTTAATGCACTCGGTATGTGCTGTGCCACTCTCGATAGCTTTTTTGAATTTTTTAAGCAGTATAGCCTCGTCTACCGTTTCGGATAACTTGAAGTCAAAAGCATTGTCCGGATTGCACAGTCTTTGTTCATGGTGCGCATATTCGGCAGAGATAATTTTTTGCATGTCCACAAGCTCGGCCCGTCTCGTGACCTTTTTTTCTTTAACTTTTATTAGGTCGGTTCTACCTGTGAGCTCATCCAGATGCTTTACGCCAAGCCGCGCCATGATTTCCCGCAACTCTTCGGCAATGAATTTCATGAAATTTTCTACATATTCCGGTTTGCCTTTGAATCTCTTGCGCAAACATTCGTTTTGCGTTGCGATGCCAACAGGACATGTGTCGAGATTACATACTCTCATCATCATGCATCCCATGGCTACAAGCGGCGCGGTAGCAAAACCAAATTCTTCCGCACCGAGTATCGCGGCAATAGCCACATCTCGTCCACTCATCAATTTTCCGTCTGCCTCAATAACCACATGAGAACGCAGACCATTTTGAATAAGCGTCTGGTGGGTCTCGGCGACTCCCAGTTCCCAAGGCAGGCCCGCATCTAAAATTGAGCTAAGCGGTGCGGCACCGGTGCCGCCGTCATATCCCGATATAAGTATTACCGAGGCACCGGCTTTCGCAACACCGGCGGCAATGGTGCCGACTCCTGCCTCAGAAACAAGTTTCACCGATATTCTTGCCGCTCGGTTGGCGTTTTTGAGGTCGTATATCAGCTGGGCTAAATCCTCGATGGAGTAGATATCGTGGTGAGGTGGTGGAGATATGAGTGAAACACCGGGGGTGGAATGCCTTGTCTTAGCTACCCACGGGTATACCTTAGCACCGGGGAGATGTCCACCCTCGCCGGGTTTTGCCCCTTGTGCCATTTTTATTTGAATTTCTTTTGCCGACATCAGATATTCCGATGTGACACCGAAACGCCCCGAGGCGACCTGCTTTATTGCACTGTTTTTTTCTGTTCCAAGACGCTCGGATTCTTCGCCGCCTTCACCTGAATTTGATTTTCCACCGAGGCGATTCATCGCGATTGCCATACATTCGTGCGCCTCTTTTGAAATTGAACCGTAAGACATGGCTCCGGTTTTAAAACGCTTTACAATCTCATCAACCGACTGCACATCTTCTATCGGTATCGCGTTGACCTCATCGAATTTGAAGGCGAGTAGGCCTCTGAGTGTGTGCGGTTTGTGTTCGTCGTCCACCATAGCGGTATACTGCTTGAATCGATTATAATCTTCGTTTTGTACAGCCTGCTGTAACGCAATTATTGTGCTTGGGCTGTAAAGATGATCTTCTTTGTCTTCACCGCTACGAAGCCTTAAAAAACCCGTGCTGTCAAGAGTGTTGTCAACTCCGAGTCCAAGTGGATCAAACGCAGATGAATGTTTAAATTCCACACCTTCTTCAATTTCGCTAAGGCCTATGCCCTCGACTCGTGAAATGGTGTTGGTGAAGTATTTGTCGATAACCTGTTTGTTGATGCCTACGGCCTCAAATATCTGCGCCGATTGATAGGATTGCAAAACTGAAATGCCCATCTTTGCCGAAACCTTAACAATTCCGTGGAGCACTGCGTGATTATAGTCTTGTATGGCGGTGTAGGGATCTTTGTCAAGGACTTTTTCTTTTACCAGCTCTTCGATACATTCATGTGCAAGATATGGATGTATCGCACGTGCACCGTATCCAAGTAGGGCGGAAAATTGGTGCACATCACGTGGTTCGGCACTTTCTAAAACAATAGAAACTGCGGTACGTTTTTTTGTTCTTATTAAATATTGTTCCATGGCCGAGACTGCAAGCAAAGAGGGGATTGCAACATGATTTTCATCGACGCCGCGGTCAGACAGCACGATAATGTTTGCGCCTTTTTTATATGCCCTGTCACAACTTACATACAGTTGTTCAATTGCCTGTTCAAGCGATGTGTTTTTATAGTAGCAAATCGAGACAGTGTCGGTTTTGAAGCCTTTGACGTTAAGATTTTTTATCTTCATCAGATCGGTGCCGGTGAGAATGGGGTTTTGAACCTCAAGCACCCTACAGTTTTCGGCACAGTCGTAAAGCAAATTTCCGTCAGAGCCGAGATAAACCGTCGTGTCGGTGACAATCTCTTCTCGAAGAGAGTCTATGGGTGGATTGGTAACCTGTGCAAACATTTGCTTGAAGTAACGGAAAAGCGGTTGATGCTTTTCCGATAACACTGCCAGAGGAATGTCGGTTCCCATTGAAGCTGTGGCCTCGATGCCGTTTTTTGCCATAGGCAGAATCACTTGTTTAACATCTTCGTAGGTGTAGCCGAAAACCTTATACAGTTTCTCACGGAACGCCTTGTCATACACCGCGATCTTTTTATTCGGAAGTTCCAAATCTTTTAGTTTCAAGAGATTTCTATCCAGCCATTCACCGTAAGGTTTTCTTTTGGCATAACTGTTTTTCAGCTCCTCGTCCGATACGATCTTTTGATTGACTGTATCCACGAGAAGCATTTTTCCGGGTTGAAGGCGGGATTTCTTCACGATGTTTTCGGCAGGGATATCTAAAACGCCTACCTCGGAAGAGAGTATGAGCATGTTGTCTTTTGTAAGATAGTATCGCGAGGGACGCAGACCGTTTCGGTCGAGTACTGCACCCATTATGTCGCCATCGGAAAACAAAATCGCTGCGGGCCCATCCCAAGGTTCCATCATGGTAGCATAGTAGTGATAAAAATCCTTCTTGTTACGATCCATATACGGATCGTTTTTCCATGGTTCCGGTATTGCCATCATGACTGCATGCGGAAGATCGACACCATTCATGTACAAAAATTCAAGCGTGTTATCCAACATTGCCGAGTCGGAACCTTCACTGTTGATAATAGGCAGAGCTTTTTCTATTTCGTCGCCCATTATGCTTGAAAAAAGAGTTTCCTCTCTTGCAATCATGCGGTCGGCGTTGCCTCTTATGGTGTTGATTTCACCGTTGTGAAGAATTACTCTGTTTGGATGTGCCCGCTCCCAACTCGGGTTGGTGTTGGTGGAAAATCTCGAGTGCACCATAGCAATGGAGCTTTCATAAGATGCGTCTTGCAGATCTAAATAAAATTCTCGAAGCTGGTTGACCAAAAACATGCCCTTATAAACGATAGTACGGGAGGAAAGGCTGGGTATGTAACTATCGGTTGAACTGTGTTCAAATTCACGACGAATGATAAAAAGCTTGCGGTCAAATTCGATTCCTTGCGATATGCCTTGAGGCCTCTTTATAAAACATTGTTCGATACAAGGCATCGCTTCAACAGCTCGTTTGCCAAGCACGCTAGAGTCGGTTGGAACGACACGCCAACCTAAGATTTCCACACCCTCTTTTCGGGCGATGATCTCAAACATTTTCTTTTCTTGTCTTCTTTTTTGATGGCCGTTGGGCAAAAAGAACATACCAAGGCCGTAGTCGCGCTCAAGGCCAATGTCAAATCCCATGTCAAGAGTAGAAAAAAACTTGTGTGAGATCTGAACTAATATGCCAACACCGTCTCCGGTTTCGCCGAGCGCATCTTTACCGGCCCTGTGCTCAAGTTTTTCAACAATAGACAGCGCATTTGAAACAACCGCGTGACTCTTTATCCCGTCAACAGACACGACGGCGCCTATGCCACAGGCATCATGTTCATACCTTTTATCGTAGAGAGTGTTTGCCATATAAATACCTCCAAAAAAATAAGAGTCAGAGCGCAAAATATGCATTTCGAAAATGCATTGCGTTCATGACTCCATTGTCAATCAATATTTAATTTTTGTAATTATAACATAGATGGTATTAAGTTACAATACTTTTTTGGAATTTTTTTTAAAACTTCGACACAGTATGTTTGGCTTTTCTAAAAGCAACTAATAAATCTTATAAATAAATTGGTGTTTTTAAAGTAAAATTAAAGTGAATGATGTATAATAAAATATAAATAGAAATTTACGGTGGTTTTTTTGATTTCAAACTACAGGAGAGAAAAGTGCGAATTTTATTATGCGAAGACGACAGAAAGATATCAAAAGCATTGGTGAGAATTTTTGAGTATCATAACTATTCTGTAGATACTGTTTATGATGGTGAGGAAGCTGTTGTCTATATTGAATCAATGGATTACGATGCTATTATATTGGATATCATGATGCCAAAGATGGACGGGATATCGGTGCTAAAGCATGTGAGAGGAAAAGGCAATGTAGTCCCTATCATCATGCTTACCGCAAAATCCACTGTCGATGATAAAGTGATAGGACTAGACCTAGGCGCGAACGATTACTTGACAAAGCCGTTTGACGCAAAGGAATTATTGGCGAGAATTAGATCCATAACAAGAACATCTACCGACAGCACATCTTCTAAACTCTGTTACGGCAATGTAACATTGGATCGCAAGACGTTTGAACTTTCGACCGATAAAGCTTTTTTTAAGCTTGCCGGAAAAGAGTTTCAGATGATGGAAATGCTTTTGATCAATGAAGGGGTGATCATATCGACTGAGCGTTTTTTAGAAAAAATATGGGGTCTTGACAGTGATGTCGAAATAAACATCGTTTGGGTGTATATTTCATATCTAAGAAAGAAATTGACGTTGCTTGATGCCGACATAAAAATAACGGCTATACGCAATACGGGATATTCGCTGGAGAAGAAAAGTGATTAAGAACCTTCAAAAAAAGTTTGTGTTACTTACAACGATAATATCGTTAATTGTGCTGTTGATCATTGCATTGCTGATCAATGTGGTTAATTATTTTTCCATAATGAGCAACTCGGATTCTTTGCTCGAACTGTTGATTGAAAACGACATGAAGTTGGTGGAGACATCTCGCCAGCCTGATAGGTTTCCAAGAGAGATGGCATTTACGACAAGGTTTTTTGTTCTGCGTGCCGACGAAGACGGCAAAATTGATTACATCGACACCAAAAATATCGGTAGCGTTTCGACTCAAGATGCAATAATTTATGCACAGACGGTAGACAGCAACAATTTGTCTAGCGGAACTGTCGATAATTTCAGGTTTATAAAGACAGAAACATCATATGGACACACCTACATTTTTCTTGATGTTGAGGCAGAGATAATCGGATTTAAACAATACCTTTTGTTTTCGATTTTGATTATGCTTGGCGCAATTATTTTTATCTTCGTTTTGTCATGCCTGTTTTCTAAGTGGGCAGTAAAACCGATTGCAATAATGCATGAAAAGCAAAAAAGATTTATCACAGATGTGAACCACGAGTTCAAGACTCCGTTATCTATAATCAGGTCGAATTGTGATGTTGTAGAAATGTATAGTGGTGAGGATGAATGGATCGACGGCATTAAACTGCAAACCGAAAGGCTCAACCTGCTTGTGGAAAACTTGATATCGCTCACCAAACTTGATGAAGTGAAAGTGTTGGGGATTAAAACCGATTTTTCTTTAGATGAGGCGCTGATTGAGACAATAGATGAGTTTTCGTCGGCGATTCAACAAAAACATATAGAAATACAGAAAAATATCTCGAAAAACATTTCACTATCGGCGGCCGAAGGCGATATAAGAAAACTGTTTTCGATTTTAGTGGAAAATGCGATAAAGTATTCGCCGCAAAATAGCATTATTTCGATCGAGTTAGTACAAAAAGGCGCAAAGAGAGCCTTATCAATAAAAAATGAATGTAATAACGTGGCTGTAGGAAAACATGATAATTGGTTTGATAGATTTTATCGCGAAGATGAGTCAAGAAACGATGAAACACTTGGATTTGGTATTGGTTTGTCCATCGCCAAATCGATCTGCGAGAGCAACGGTGCAAAGATATCGGCCGAGAGCAAAAATTGCAACGAGATAGAAATGACCGTTGTTTTCTAAATTAAAATCATTTTAAGGTAAGATTAAAGTTGGTGTTGTATAATACAAACATAAGATAAATATTTGATACGAGGTTGCAATGGCTGCTCAGACGGTTTTTAAACGACATGAATTAAAATACAGCTTGACATATCACCAATATATATTGCTCTGCCGATACATGGAAAAGCATATGGTACTCGATAGCTATGGAAGACATAAAATATCGAATGTATATTTTGATACCGAAAATTTCAGCATTATACGGCATAGCGTCGAAAAACCAAAGTATAAAGAAAAATTAAGGCTGAGGGTGTACGGGCAGCCGGCTGAAGATAAGGTTAGTTTTATCGAGTTGAAAAAGAAATATGACGGTGTAGTTTATAAAAGAAGAATACAGTCTACCCAGTCGGATGCAATGTCCTACCTTTGCAATAAAACCGAGCTCGAGGATGCCTCCCAGATAAAAAAGGAAGTGGACTATTTCATAGGCGTTCATAATAACCTCTCGCCGAGCCTGTATCTATCCTACGAACGCGAGGCATACTACTCGCCGGACGATGAGAATTTCAGAATCACTTTTGACTTTAACATAAAGATGCGCGATGTTGATATTTCACCGTATGAAAGTGACGAAGACGTCAAAATTCTTTCTGACGATATTGTTGTGCTTGAGGTGAAAACAGTGAAAGGTTTGCCGTTTTGGTTTGTAGACTTTCTTGGAGAAAACGGATTGTATAAAACATCTTTTTCAAAATACGGCACAGCATATAATAAATTTATATTGCCCAAATATTTAGAACGCTTTAGAGGTGTGCAGAATGCTCAATAATATTTTTTCAGGAATTTTCAGCAACTCGGCAGCATTGTCGATAACACTTTCTCAATTTTTCGTTTGTATGGTGTCGGCAATAGTGTTAGGCATATTCATGGCAAAAATTTATGCTTATAAAACAAGATGCACAAAAGGTTTTGTAGCAACACTGGCACTTTTGCCACTTGCGGTTGCGATGGTTATTATTATGGTTAACGGAAATATCGGAGCCGGTGTTGCCGTAGCGGGTGCGTTCAGCCTTGTGCGGTTTCGATCAGTTCCGGGCACAGCAAAGGAAATTGGTGCGATTTTCACCGCCATGTGCACCGGTCTTACCATCGGAATGGGGTATATCGGTTTTGCAATTCTATTCTCGATTATAGCCTGTGTGTTTGCTCTTTTGCTGAATACGACAAACTTCGGCGAACAAAAAGGAAACAGTCGAACCTTGCATATTACCATTCCGGAGAACTTGAATTATTTTGATGTGTTCGATGATCTTTTCGGAAAATATACCGACAAGGTGAATCTAGTTACCTCAAAAACCACAAACATGGGAAGCATGTTCAAGTTGAGTTATGAAATTGAGCTTAAAAACACAGCGAACGAAAAAGAGTTAATCGATGAGCTGCGAACAAGAAACGGGAATTTAGAAATCATTATTACAAAACAAGAACTTTTTGCAAATGTGCTTTAAGACTATCAAGGTGACGCGTATGGAAAGAACTCAAGTTATGATTATTCCGGCATATAAACCATCGCCGGAGCTGGTAGGTTTTATTGAAGAGTTGCAGGAAAACGAATTTAGTAAAATTATAGTCATAAACGACGGCAGCACAAGTGAATACGAAAAAGTGTTTGACGATGTCAAAAAAACAGGCTGTCACCTCATAAAACATAATATAAACAAAGGCAAAGGAATAGCGCTTAAAACAGGATTTGAATCGGCCGTTCAATTATATGGTGAACAGGTGAACTGCATTACAGCAGATGCAGATGGACAACATAAAGTTTTCGACATCGTGAAGGTATCTGAAACTATGCGATGCCACCCTGATGCACTTATCCTGGGGTCACGCGATTTTCGGGCGGAAAATGTGCCCGTGAAAAATTATCTTGGAAACAAAATCTCGGCTTTTTTGTTTAGGTTGAGCACCGGAGTGAAATGTGATGACACTCAGACCGGATTGCGAGGAATACCGTCGAACATGATTCGGTTTGCACTGGGAGTGGAAGGCTCTCGCTATGAATATGAGTACAATTTTTTGCAGGAGGCGTCGGCTAAGTTCTCTATTGTAAGTATACCAATAGAAACGGTGTATATAAACAACAATTCATCGTCACACTTTCGATGTTTTCATGATGCGTTGCGAATATATAAAAGATTGATCAAGTTTATAGCAAGCTCCGCTGTCGGTTCGTTGGTAGACATAACGTTTTTTTATCTCATTTCAATCGCCTTACCATTTGGAACGTTTGGGAGTATATCTATTGCTTCTATATTAGCCAGAATGATATCCGGTTGCGTTAATTTTATTTTAAACAAGAAACTGGTGTTTCGTTCTTCGGACAGGACCTTGCAACAATCACTGAGATACATTACACTCTTTTTTGTGATAATGGCAGCAAGCGCAATAGGCACAGCCGTTCTTTCAACAGTGTTGCAGAGTCCGGTAATATCAAAAATCATTATAGACGGAGGGCTGTTTTTATTCAGCTATAAAATGCAAAAAAATTGGGTTTTTAAAAATAACATATCACCAAAAATGGCATCACGGGTTTGGAGAATATCGGCAACGGTTTTCTTTATCGTTTATATAGGGTTTGCACTACTAAACCGCTTTATTATACCTCAAAATGTTGTAGCACTTGAAAGCGATTCGATATCTCAAGAACAGGTGTTGTCAGAGTCGGAGGCGGTGAAAGATCCGTCGATAAGTGAATCCGAAGAGCAGGTCGAAACGCCTAGCGAACCGGTTATAACGCAAAACAGTTATATAAGTGACAATGTCAATATAACCATATCTACAATACGTGAATACGATACCGATATATATATTGCAGAGGTGCAAATAACAGAAAGCGATTCGTTGCAGTCGGGGCTTGCATATGGAGCCTTTGGCAACAATCTGAAACAGACAACCTCTGAAATCGCGCAGACAAACAATGCTATACTTGCGATAAATGGAGATTTTTACGGGTTTCGCGATATCGGTTATGTCATGCGAAACGGTCAACTCTATCGGGAAGTTGGAATGAGTGGCGGAAATGAAGATCTGGTCATTTTCGAAGACGGAACTATGGACATCATAGAAGAGGCGAATATCTCAGCGGCCGAGCTGGCGGAGCAAGGGGCACAGCAAATTTATTCATTTGGACCGGGTCTGATCAGCGACGGGGATATTATTGTAGACGAGAACAGCCAGGTGGCAAAAGAAGATCCGAGCAATCCCCGGACAGCGATTGGGATGATTGCACCCGATCACTATATTTTTCTTGTTGCCGACGGAAGGACAACGCAAAGTGACGGCCTTTCACTCATAGAGATTGCGACGGTACTTAGCTCGTATGGCTGTGTCGAGGGTTACAACTTGGATGGTGGCGGCTCGGCTACAATGGTGTTTATGGGCGAGGTTGTCAACAATCCAACCACAAACGGGAAAAGCTTCAAGGAAAGGAGTGTGAGCGACATTGTCTACATTACAGAATAGGCGGGAGACAAGAACTTTTTATCTGAGAAAACGTGTTGTACCCTATGCAATAGTAACAATATTTTGCGCATTACTCTCTTATATATATTTGCAGTTTTCACACGGTGTCAGCTCGCCGCATATAACATATTTATTTGCATATCCACTAACAATGGGGATTGGATTGGGGGCGCTGGCAATGATTCTGGAAAAAGAGGAACCACAAAGTTTTTTTGCCACTCATTTTTATCACACAGGCGTTGTGGCACTTATTATAAGCTCGATCTTGCGCGGAGTATTTGAGATTGCCGGAACGTCTTCAATATACGAAGATATATTGTTGATATTAGGCATTAGTTTTGTAACCTTTAGCTTTTTTGGCTATATTATTAATCGTATCTTTAAACGATACTAAAACAGGAGAACACTTATATGAAATCAATTTTAGTAATATTTTTAGCAACGGCTATACTGTCACTAACTGCATGTAACGAAACGGTGAGTAGCGAACTCACGCACGATGTTATATCAAACCAGCAGGGATCAGAGCAGAGTGGCGATAGCGATGCAGTCCCAACAACCGATCAAACCACAGCACAACTCAGCTACCCTTCGAATGATTTCACCGATGACTTTAGTGATTCGACATTTATGGAGGAGCAAGCGGTATTTATTTCGCAAAGTGGAATTTACGAGTTCAGCGGTAGTTACAACGAAATAGTTGTTAATGTCGATAAGGACACCGATGAAGGTGTGGTGTATCTGGTACTGAATAATGTCAGCATCGAAAACGATATCGGCACACCGATAAACATTATTGAAGCAAAAGATGTTGTACTGGTGCTTATGGGTGAAAATACCATAACCCAAGGCGCGATAAACACTCAGGATACCGAATTTCCTTCGGCTGCGGTTTATTCTGCCGCAGATACTGCAATAATCGGCGACGGTGCTCTCGTGGTTAATACGCTCTATCAGGATGGTATCAACAGCCGCGATGACCTTGTGATAGAGGGCGGAACCATAATAGTGAATTCAATTGAGGATGGAATTGTCGGCAAAGACCTGCTTGCCATTAGCAACTCCACCATAACAATCGAGTGCGGTAAAGATGGCCTAAAATCATCTAACGACGAGGATTTGGATAGAGGGAATATCATAATCATAGACGGCAACTATGATATTGTAGCACAAAATGATGCAATCAGTGCAGAACAGATTTTGCAGATAGATGGCGGAGTGTTCAATCTTTATTCGGGCAATGGCTATGTAGAAGTGCTGAATGAGATCACACGTGGCGAAGGTTCGGGAAATATAGTTCAACCAACCGATTTGCTTGAAGATAGTATGAAAGGTATCAAGGGTAACGATATAACTATCAATGCCGGCGAGTTTGTCGTTTCTTCATATGAGGATGCGATTCATGCGAATAATAACCTCACAATAAACGGCGGCAGTTTCACTATCAATTCCGGTGACGATGCTTTGCATGCGGATTATGATTTGATAATAAACAATATCGAGCTGACAGTGGAAAATGCATATGAAGGCATTGAGGGTTCAACCGTAACAATTAATGGCGGCAATATTAATGTAAATGTGTTGGATGATGCAATTAATGCAAATGCAGAGGACGGATATGCAAACATCACCGATGGAACAATATATTTAACGTGTCAGGGCGATGGAATAGACTCAAACGGAGACTTGACAATACTGGGCGGAGATATAGTCATAGAGGCCAACTCGATTTATTCAGGCGGCGATGGTGCACTCGATGTCAGCGGAGTATATAGCATATCAGGCGGTTCTATAACCGATGAAAACGGAAATCCGCTGGATGTTTTAACCATGGGGCCGGGCGGAAATCAACCGGGCGGAAATCAGCTTCCCAGCAACCGTCCAGGTCGTTAAAATAAATGTGCAAGATGTCCTTTGTTCAATAGAATACGCATTGCAAAATCGCTGTAAACTTCAAGAAGTTCACAGCGATTTTTCTGTGTGCAATTATTTTGGTGTTACGCTATTGATTTCAGATTGTTAAAGTCTGCCTAACAACTCGTTATTCGGAACAACTGTGTGTTTATCACTAGTCGAGACTTATGTTGTTGATCGACATGGATTTGTAGGTGAACTCGCCGCTGTCATCCAATTCAAAGGATATGTTCAAAAGGGAGGTTTCGGATTCGATCGAAACCCATCGATACGCCTTGAAGGTATCGGTTTCGTTTTGGATTGATCCATCGACACCGCCGAAATATGTGTCCCTGACTTGTTCATATGTTAATGCAAACTTTTCATCTATTTCAAGGTCGCCGATAGCATTGTATACCTGTTTCAGCTCTTCCATTGTAAAACTTGCTTGCGGTGCTGCCGGCTCGGGAGCGGTATCGTTTTCCTGTACCGTGCTGCTCGATACATCGGGTGCGCTATCATAGACTATCTGGGCCAGCGCAAAGTCGATAATAAAGCTCACACCGTTGTAGTCATAGTTGTAGGTGGAGGTCAGAATGCCGTTTGTTATTGAGGGAACATACCAAGTGTTGTCCTCCTCTTTGAGTGGGGCACCACCATACAACCAAGCGTATTCATCAACAACAGGGAAGAAGGAATAGTCGTGCAACTCGATGTTAAACGACATCAAATCAATTTCATGCTCACTATCGACGGGACCATTTAAGTACAGCTCAAAAAACACACCATACTCGTCTTCGCCGATATAACCCCAGGCTTCGTACTCGCCGGAAATGTCGTCGTTGCCGACATAATCACTGATGGTAACAATGCCGTACCAATCAGAGTGGCTTGAAAGTGTTTCGACCGGCATTGTCTGCTCGGTGCCGTAGCCGGGAGCGATAAAATCAGCGTCGCCGCTTTGTCCGGAAGTGCCATTCCACATCGAGCTGTTTTCACTGGTGAAAACAAATACCATCTCGATGCCTTCCGTTTCGCCTGTGGCTACTATGCTTTCGCCATCTATAACGTAGTCCATGACAACACCCTGTAAAACTATGGTTTTTGCCGATGTATCAAGTTCGACCGGAGTCATACCGCCATAAGCAGTAAGCTGTGCTGTGTCGCCGGTAATCTCGAGTGTCATTTCGAGTTCTGCCATTTGCAAATTTTCATAGTTCATGGTTACGCTTGCCGTTGTCATGCTCGAAAGAATGTATTTGCCGGTCAAGTCGTTTTCGTTTAGGACAACCGGTGCATCACTTTCGCCTTGCGCTCCTCCTGAACTTTCAGCCGACATACCTTCTTTAACAAATCTTATATCAAGCCCTAAGTCGAGCAAGTTTGTTATTTCTATAATGTTACCATTTATGGTGCCGGTGAATTCATCACCACGCTGTGACAATATAAAAGTGTTTCCATCGATTTCGTAGTCAGCCTTATAGTCGTCGCCGTCCATTGTAAGGGTGCAGTTGCCGTTTGATTTGAGTTCCAAACTGATGCCGTCAGGGTAGATGTCCTCCGGACTCATCGATATGCCCATCATTGTGATTTCATCCGCTGTCCAAATGCCGATGTTGGGATCATCGGACGAATCACCGGAAAATAGATTTACGATTAGCACAATGACAAGTATGATCAACACCAAAGCCGCTACGCCTGCGCCGATAAAAACTATCGGTTTATTATTTTTCAGCATTGTTAGCACGCTTCCACCAGATTGGCCACGTGCTGGTTGTTGCATGGGCGGTTGTTGTCCCATAGGTGGTTGTTGTCCCATGGGTGGTTGTTGCCCCATAGGGGGTTGCTGTCCCATGGGTGGTTGTTGCCCCATAGGGGGTTGCTGTCCCATGGGTGGTTGTTGCCCCATAGGGGGTCGCTGTCCCATAGGTGGTTGCTGTCCCATAGGTGGTTGCTGTCCCATGGGCGGTTGTTGTCCCATTGGCGATTGCTGTCCCATAGGCTGTTGCTGTCCCATGGGTGGTTGTTGCCCCATGGGAGACTGATTTTGTATCGTTTGCTGTGGATATTGTGCAGGTTGTCCGTTTTGTACACCTGTCTGAGGGGGATAGGGATATGCCGGAGTGTTGTTTTGTGGAATACTATTCATAGGTGCTTGTGCATTTTGTTGCTGTGGCATTTGGTTTTGAACTGGTGCAGTTATCGTCTCTGTCTGTGCGCCACAATTGTCGCAGAATTTTGCGTTTTGTGAAAGAATGTATCCACATTTATTACAGTTTGCCATAAATTCTCCTATAATCTATGTTCTATGAAAAAAGTATAACAAGATTAAAGATGTAAAACATCGTGTATTTACGCTGATTTGCATTTTTTAGTGTATCGAAAAAATAGCAGACGATTAAGTTTTGTCTTATTGCATTCTGACATAGATTAATAATAAGGAGGTTTTGCTTGTGCTAATTTTTTTGAAGATACGAGTTTATGCCCACTCAAATAAAAAAACATATATTTTGTTGCATTATAAGGCAAAATATTGTATAGTAATAAACAGACGATGGGTCTGAGGGTGCGGCCGACTTTTCGAGCACCCCTGCATCTCCCGAACAAAAGAACTAAAATAACATACGAATGAATCATCCTTTCCGAACCGAATACTTTATTCAAAGTTTCAAATAGGAGAGGATGACTTTTTCATCAATCACTCGATAGCGCATAGCATTGGTAAGGTGCACCTTGTTGGTAGAGAAAAGGAATGTACAACATGATGAAGAAAACGATACAGAAAACTGTGGTAGAGATTATTTTATTTGCCGCTTTGCTGTTTGTTGCTATTATGCTTGACGAGGTGTACCGCTTTTTTCCGTTTAACAATCAATTCGTGAATGCACAGCTGTTTTTGCTATCAATTTGCATATATATAGGCTTATATTCCTATTGGATTATGAGTATTTACAAACGTATCATGCAAAGTCATGTGCGCACATATCTTATGTCGATAGGTATACTGATAATTTTTTGGGTGACAATTCGAGCCATCAAATGGATCGCTTTTGAATTTGTGATTTTTGAAGACAGAATATTGTGGTATCTGTATTACATACCCATGATTTTGCTTGCCCTCTTTTTCTTTTTTACATCACTTTGTGTTGGCGAAAACGAAGAGTATAGATTGAATAGAAAATGGCAACTGCTTTATATTCCGGCGCTTCTGCTCATTGTGCTGGTGCTTACAAACGATATTCATGGGCTTGCATTTGATATCGACACACTTTCACATGCGTTGGGACAGGATTACAGCCATGGTGTAGTGTATTATCTTGTGCTATTGTTTATACTCAGCATGGTTTTGATGTCCTCATATATAATCTTGCGAAAATTCTGCGGTTCAAAAATCCCCAAAAAAGCGGCGCTATGGCCGTCCATAGTTATTGTCGTCACACTTTTGTATAACATAATGTACATCGTGCAGCCAAGCTATGGCATAGGTTATTATCTTGATCTAACCATATTTGGGTGCACGATGGCAATCGCATTACTTGAATCATTTATAAAAACAGGGCTTATTCATTCCAATATGGGACACAAGCAATTTTTTGCGATGTCAGACATAAAAGCGCAAATATTGAACAGTAAGGGCGATGTGGTTTACATTTGTGAAAATGCGCTGCCTCTTGCAAAGGACGACTTTGAAAAGCTTAAAAACACACAAACGGCTTCGCTCGACGACGATATGCTTTCCCACATAGCGCCGATCAACGGCGGATATGTAGTCTGGAACAGCGAGGTGTCACAAATTCAAAGGATGATAAAAGAACTAAAGCTTTTGAACGATAGATTGTATAAAGAAGTGGATCTTTTAACAGTTGAGAATGAACAAAAGAGTGAGTCTGCTCGATTGCAAAAACTGAGCGATTTACATGACATTATGTTAAAAGAGATTTTACCTTTTAGTGAAAAAATTCAATCGAAAATTTCAAAAAGCTCAAAAACTCGGTCGACGGAACTGAAACAGTTGCTTTTTGAAACAAGTATGGTTTCAACATACATAAAAAGAAAAATAAACTTGATTTTAACGGAACAGACTGAAAAGTGCATTTCGACGCAAGAGATAAAGCTCTGTTTTTTAGAATCGTTTCAGTTGCTCAGACTTTATGGGAAAACCTGTGAGATGAACATAGTCAAAGAATATGACATGAATCTTGACATGGCTATGGCGAGTTTTGACTTGTATCAAAGCATTATTGAAAAAACACAGTACGGTTTTGATGCCGTTTATGTTACATACAATTTCGATGAAAGTAGCCTGTTGTTTGCCGTTCAGATTTCGGGAGATATCGAGTTGAGTTGCGACGATTTAGTGACCGAAATTGCCACCTTGCAAAACGGTGAAATCCGTGTTGCAGATGAAACGGACAGTTATTATGTCTCGCTGGCAGTGCCAAAATAGGCTGCGATACAAAATAGAGAGAAGAAAGGAGTGGCGGCAATGTCTTATTTATCTTTAAATGATACCGCAAAAGGGTATGTAATAGCAGCTTGTATGTTTAGTGTGATAATATTGTTGATAGCGGTAATTGTGAGTGTGTCGGAAAAGAAGAGTCTTCGTGTAGCCTTGCTCTGCGTTTTTTTTATTATTAGCATGATAGACCTTGCGGTGATAATGGAGCTCAACAAATATCAAAGGGCGATTTACAGTTTTGATTTGCAGCCAATTTCTGTTTTCGTAAATGAAATTCCGTACTTTTTGCACGTGGCATGGAACATGACAACGACCATTTTTGCCATATGTTCAATGTATGTTCTTTATAAAAGCAACAAAAGCAAAATAAGCGTTTTTTCCGTTAAAGAGGCAATAGAAAATTTGCCAACCGGAATTGTCTTTATGTCGGACAGTGTGGAACTTTTGCTCTCCAACCATTTGATGCACCGATTGAGCAAAGAACTTACGAAAAAACCATTACAAAGCGGAAGAGCTTTCTGGGAAGATTTGATGGTCTTGCAAAATGAAGATAATTGTGTTATAACAGGGATAGAACCCGCATATAAAATTGGTTGTGATGAGGTATGGCAATTTTCAAAAACCTTGTTTGATTATAACGGTGACGAATATTACCAGATTAAAGCCACGAATATAACAGAACTGTATAACCTAAGTGCAAATACAAGAAAAGTCAATGAAAAATTAACGCTACAGCAAGATAGGCTCGAAAAACTTGCAAATATAATCGAGGAAAATACCAAAGAGCAGGTAGCGGTTAATATGAAAGTTAACTTTCATGATAACTTTGGCAATCTTTTGACATTGACGAAAAAGACGCTCCGTGAAACCGAAAACATAGATGAAGCTAAAACCCTTGTGGAATATTGGGGTAATTTAAACGATGTTATAACAGAACTTTCCAGCGATGAAAAACAAAATTTGTCGCTGGAGCAGGTTTTGCTTCTGGCAGAAAAGCTCGGCTGTGAAATAATTCTCACAGGTGATATGCCGCAAGACGAACACGACAACACGACGGTTCTATTGTGTATCAATGAGATGCTCAAAAATGCCTACAGGCATGCAGATGCACAAAAGCTAAGGGTGGAAATCCTGCAGGCAACAAGCGGCGTTAGACTCAATATACATAATGAAACAAAGAGTAAGTTGACATCAATCAAAGAGGGTGGCGGATTGAGTGGTCTCAGACAAAGAATTGAGCAAAGAGGTGGAGAGATGAGCATGGATTGCACTGACGGGGTAACGATGTCGGTTGTCCTTTACTAGGGGGTGTGGATGTACAAAGTAATGATTGTAGACGATCAAAGCAGTTCGCAGGCGCTAATGCAGTATGCTATAATGAGAAGTGAAGGCAGATATGAGCTGACGAAATCTTTTTTTGATGCCGATCGGGTGCTCTGTGAATTGAAATATGAAAAAGCTGATTTAATCCTTATGGATATATACACCGCGGGCAAAGAGAATGGGATAAAGGCGGCAGAGGAGATAAAAAAACACTATCCGAAAGTAAAGATAATAATCTTAACCTTTGTTTTGCAAAAAAGACATATCGAAGAGGCAAAGAAGGCAGGTTGTGAGGGGTTTTGGTATAAAGATCATGCCGACATAGACCTGCTTGTGGCAATGGACAATGTTATGGACGGCAAATCGTATTACCCCGAGTCTCAGCCTGTCATCACAATAGGCATGGCGAAAATTCAAGACTTCACGGCGAAGGAACTTGAAATATTGCAGGCAAAGGTGAACGGTCACTCAAATGAGAAGGTTTGCGAACTACTTAACATTAAAAGCAGAACCCTCGATACCCATCTGAGCAATATTAAAAACAAAACAGGTTATAGCAACTTGCTTAAACTCGTTGCAGATGTAGCGTCAAAGAAATTCATCATTACAGGCGAAGACTGAGATTAGCAAAACGACATAATAGCGGAAATACACGATGTTTTTATCGTGTAGATATGCTATATTATAGCAAAATAATAGATGCAAACCGTGAAAAGGAGGTATAGCAATGAAGACTATAGCGGTTTATATCCAGAACAAATTGCTATCATCCGGTATCACACATGCCATAACAGCGAAAAAGAATAAAATTGCGGTCGAGGTAATACCGGAGCTCGGAAGTTGCTTATCTGTTTGTCGAAGCAGCAATGCAGATGTCTTGCTCGGCGAGCTCAGAGATTATCCACCACTTACCTTAGATGACTGGTTGATGCGAATCGAAAAGATCAAAGAGGCGGTTCCAACGTGCAAAATTGTATTGATAGTAGACGAAGAGAGCTTTCCGCAATCGGCATCTGTTGCAAGCTCGGCGTTTAAAAACGAGGAGATAGACATGTTTTTATATAGCTCTTCGGGTCTTAACTATCTCGTGGATATTGTTTTAAGTTTGTGATATATTCAGATTTGAATTCGTTTTAATAAAAATTTGAAACCTTGCGCAGCGAGAAAGGCGGTGCATTGTTTTCAAAAAAAGAGGTATCAATATGTTCAACTGCATCGCTATGTCCATAAAAGGTTAAATTGATGTGGTAGGAATGAGGTCGTATCAATCATAGTGGAGGAATGATGATGAATAAAATGTCGGTAATAATATTATTAGTCATGGGGTTGATGCTTTGCGCCTGTAGTGAAAGTTCAGACGGTGAAGATGTTAATTCATCATTGAACCAGCTGCTTGAAAACGTGGCTGAACAAGGGGAGGGGAGCGATCCTGAAGGCCCTGCAGTAGTTGATTATGAACAGATGCTACTGAATGTGGTAGGGGAAGCCTATCTTGAAGGAAGGGCGTTGCTACGTGCCGATGACGAGGTGATTTTCGGTGAAAACTGTGCAGTTTTTCAGGTGGGCGTCAACACCGACGAGCGTTTCACCACCGAGGAATGGCTTGCAGTATCAGAAGATTCGGATGTGTATCAATATGATGTTGCGCTTGACGAGTGGTCAGAGTTTGCGGCCACGTCGACCGATTCGACTACTGCGACCTCTGCTGCGTTGCCGCAGGACTGCATATATGCACTGAATGAAATATATAGCGATGAATTTAGTGCGGAATATTATGACGCCGAAGACATGATCAAAAAAGCAGTGTATGAAAGTGAAGAAGCTATAAACGAAAATGACGGGCCGTCAATGTTGATCGGGCTTAACGAGGCTGTACCTGAAGGGTATTTGAGCGATCCTGCAGATGCATTGTACATGCCGGTATATAATTTCAACAGCAAGGCAGAGATAAGCGAACATTTCAGTGCTTACTTTACGTCGCGATACGTCGATGATATGCAAATAAATCTCGATTACAATTTCTTTGAGTTTGAAGGAGCATTGTATATTGTTAGAGGCGGTATGGGATATGGTGCATACAGTGTTGATTTTGATTCGTTAGATTACTCGAAAATGCAGAACAATCAAATGGTGATCAACACATTGTTTTTAGGAGAACCGGACGGCAATGTGCATGTTAAATTCAAGCAGGAAGACGGCAGTTTGAAGATCGATAGCGATATGCATATCCTTATGTACGATCTTTTTAATGTAGACAGAGATTTAGAATCTGTCAAAGTGCCGGATTTTCAAGGGTTTGTTTCGGGAAATGAGTTGCCTACTGATTCCAGCAATTTTGAAGCGAGCGGTACAATGCAATATTCCTATAGGGTCAAACACTTAGGTGATTATTATGATGCTTTGCCGGAATATGTAGAGTTGTTGACCTTGCTCGGCTTTGAAATGGTGATGGACGGACATGAGGGCTTTTACAGTTTAGAGAAGTATGAGATCGGCTATGTTTTGACGGTCAATGCATATCACATGAATGAAGAAGATGGTGTTGTAGTGGAAGTAATCATGCAACCTTCGGTAGGTTGATTTAGCGCAAAAAGAAAAGCACATTCCTCACGGATTTACAGTGTGGAATGTGCTTTTTAGGTTTGTAGGTAAAAAATATTGCTATAACATCTTGGTCCATTGTCATCCGGTGGAATAATTGCGAAGAGTATTTTACTGCAGGTCGGAATATCTCAAAACGAATCAAAGAACTGATCCTACATTATTAGCACCAATTTATAGTAGACTCGGCGTTTGAGTTGTGCTATAATCAGATTCAAATAACAATCAATATCAGTGTAATTATATAATGTTCGTAGTAGTCGTGTGTAAAGCACGTGAAGTGAAGAACTAAGAATAAAGAGCCAAGATAGTCACAAGTGCATTGTGCACTTGTCTATTTATAGACGAAAGGAGACGCACATGAAAATATTTGATTTGAAGACTAATCATTTTGAAAATCCTGTAGGATATGCTCTCGAGACGGTCACCCTTTCTTGGAAAGTTGCGCAGGCAGTCGGCGAGCACACCGACTATGTAAGGGTACTGATAGCATATGATGCATTGATGACTGATGTGGTTTATGACAGCGGGAAAGCCTTCGATGCAAACAGTATAGATTTTGTGCCGGACTATGATTTTGAAGGCGGCAAAAGATACTACTGGACAGTAACGGTTTGTGACAATACAGGCGACATGGCGGTGAGCGAGGTTAGTTATTTCGAGCCCGCATCTGTAGAAGGTTTTGGTGCCACTATTAGGGCACCGTTCGACGAACATCCGATGTTCATAAGAAAATTCGAAATAGAAGACGAGATAGAGTCGGCGCAACTGCGCATAAGCTCAACCGGTATTTACGAGGCGTTGTTAAATGGAGAAAAGGTAGGCGATGATTATCTTACACCATTCTACAATGATTACTCCCTGTGGATTCAGTATCAGACATACGATGTTACACGGCAGCTAAAAAAAGGTGACAATGTAATTGGTGTCATGCTTGGCAATGGGTGGTATAAAGGCCGATTCGGATTTGATGGAGAGCTTGATTGTCTCTATGGCGATACCCTGCAATTTGCCTGTGTACTTAGCGTGAAACTTAAAAACGGCACAACGCTTGAAGTGGTGTCAGATAAAGATTGGCTATGTGAACAATCGCCTGTCATCGCCAGCAATATATATGATGGCGAAGAGTTTGACGGCAGAAAAGAAGTTTCAGATTGGTCGACGGAAAATGTTGACCTTTGCAAACATTTTCTTGTGAATGCAGTGCCGGTTTCAAAGCAGGATGACGAGGACTTCAAAGGCAAACTGCAGCCACGTAAAAGTCCACCTCTGACAACTCAAGAGGTTTTTTATCCTATAGAAATCATTACCACACCAAAGGGTGAAACGGTTCTGGACTTTGGGCAGGTGATGACGGGTTGGGTAGAGATTACCGTCGATGAGCCGGCAGATTGCAAGGTGCTGTTACAGTACGGTGAAATATTGCAGCAAGGCAATTTTTATAACGGAAACCTACGTACTGCGAAACAAAGGTATGTCTATATCTCAAACGGCGAAAAGAGAACTATAAGGCCTCATTTTACATTTTACGGTTTTCGATATGTAAAGGTTGAGGGCGTCACTGAAATAAAACCGGAAAACTTCAAGGGTGTGGTTATCCACTCCAATATAGACAGGTTGGGCGAGATCACAACCTCAAATCCGAAGATCAACCGATTGTTTCTTAACACACTATGGGGGCAAAAAGGCAACTTTGTGGATGTGCCTACCGATTGTCCTCAACGAGACGAGCGCATGGGATGGACGGGAGATGCACAGGCGTTTTGTGCCACTGCAAGTTTTAATATGTATACGCCGGCATTTTTTGAAAAATATCTTCATGACATGGAACTTGTTCAGAAAACGTTGGACGGGGCAGTGCCACATGTTATTCCCGATGCAATAGGCATCACCAACAAAAGGCTGGGCGTAGACAGTGGAAAGACGGCACTAAGTTCAACAAATGCTTCCTGTGCGTGGGCCGATGCCGCAACGATAATTCCCTGGACTATTTATTGTTTTTACGGCGATAAATCACAGCTATCACGCAGATATAAAAACATGAAGATGTGGATTGACTATGTAAATAAAATAGACGATGAAATGTGCGGTGGAAATAGGCTTTGGACCGTTGGTTTTCATTTTGCCGACTGGCTTGCACTTGACAACCCTGAAAAGGATTCCAGCTTTGGTGGCACCGACGAATATTATGTTGCCAGTAGTTTTTATTATTACTCTGCAACCCTTACGGCAAAGGCAGCAAAAGCACTTGGATACAGCGAAGATTACCAAAAATATAGCAGGCTTGCAGAGGAAATAAAACTTGCAATGCAAAAGGAATACTTTACACAAACCGGCAGAATAGCGGTCAACACTCAAACTGCTATGGTGTTGGCACTGCACTTTGGAATAGTTCCACAAGAACACAAAGCGCGGCTGGTCGGTGATCTTAAACAACTCCTAGACAAAGAAAATATACACATTAAGACCGGTTTTGTCGGAACCACCTATATATGTCTAACGCTTGCGGAAAACGGCTTGGCAGACTATGCGTATACTTTGTTGCTGAACGAAGATTACCCAAGTTGGCTATACGAGGTGAACATGGGAGCAACCACAATCTGGGAGCGATGGAACTCGGTGCTTGAAGACGGTAGTATGAATCCGCTCGGTATGAACAGCCTGAATCACTACACCTATGGTTCTATTGTAGAATGGATGTATCGATATATGTGTGGTGTTAATCCCAGTGAGATAGAGGTTGGTTTTAAAAAGATGGTCATTAAACCTTACTTGGACAAAAGGTTGGATTTTGCAAAAATGTCATACAACTCTGCCTTTGGTGAAATTGTGAGCGAATGGGAGATTAAAGGCAATACCACAATCTATAGCGTCACTGTACCGTTTGACACTACCGCGGAATTTATACTTATGGATCGAGGGGAAAAGGTTTATCTTAACAACAGTCGGTCGTCACAACTCGAGAATGGCGGTTCGATAGCTTTGACAAAAGGTTCATATACAATAAAGGTTGAGCAGTAATGCTCAACCTTTATTTTTATACAATTTATGGTTGCCAATGCTCGGCGATACAGTTCTTTAGAATACGAACATAGTTTTTGCCTCGTTCATAATCTTTGAAGATTGTGCCAACCTCTCGTTGCGCGACCTCGAATAAGCAACCACTTGCAGCTTTGCATACCATCTTGAAGTTTTCTTTCAAAGCGGCTTCGTCCATGGCGCCGTTTAGTGTGACAAATTCGGCGCGTGGTTTGCTGTAATAGACAATATTACTACCCCGCAAATACTCGCCGACCTGCTCTTCGTTGTTAAAAGGAGAAACGGACAATTTTCGGAGGTTTTTCCATCTGGATAGATATCCTTCATATATCGCATCGACCCGTTCACAACAACCGTAGGAAAGGAGCCCGAATCGTTTTACCAGTCGATCTTGGTAGGGGAACACGAATTCACCGAAGGTCTCGGGCGAGACCGCTGTAGTTTCCTGTGACTCCAAAAATCCCCAGCAGTCGGTAGTTTTTGTTGCCTTTTCGCTCGGTAACTCGTCGGTGAAACTGAAACTTTCCTGTGCAAGTGTCGAGAATCCGTTTGTCGGAAGAAGCAGACCTTCCTGTTCCAGATAGTCAAAATATTTTTCATGAACGCAAGTCGCCATGTCCATGACTTTGTGCAAAGTCTCGGGGCAATCGTACATTGCCATATAATAGTTTTCCATGCCCATCAGATGGACCAGCGGGTTTGTCATAGAACCGGGCAATGAGGTCATCGTTATTTTAACCGGCAAAATATCGCCAAACAGTTCGTTTAATATTTCGGCTTCTTTTTCGGTTTCTTGCCTGTTTACAGCAAATCCACCGCCTTTAAGCTTTTCAAAATCTTTTTCTAAATCTTCGATGACATTCTCAATGTGATAGCCCTTTGAACTGTGTGTAGTGCGCACTGCATCTATTCCAAAGGGTTTAGTCCATGCTTTTTGCGCAAGGGAGTAATAATCTGATATGGGAGTATCGTCGTCAAAAAGCTCTCTGCCGACTAGACCCCAAAGAAACCTTGTCTCAATCTGCCTTGCAAAATCTCCTTCGCATTCCAAACGGTTATAGACCACCTCGTCCGCAAAGTTGGAGAACAGCAGTCGTACAGTCGGTGCAGAGCGTTCTTTTTTTGCCAGAGCATTCCATTTTTTTACGATCACATGATTTTGTTCGTTGTTTGCATATTCGAGCTGCTTTCTTGCAAGCGAACGCAGTCGCTCTCGATCTTTTTGCATGAAGTTTTCCATCGGGTTCTCCATTCTTATGTTGGTGTTTGAGGGCGAGGGATATAAATTATTTTATACGCAGTGTCTTAATCTCGAAAGGCCTGAAACGCAGTTGGATCCTGCCGTCTTGACTTTGCAATTCGCCGGTCGGATTTTCCAACATATCACATTCTTCGACACCGGTGAAAGGTATTTTTATTCTCAACTCGCAGTCGCGCTCACCCTGCATACTCTCATACATACGAATGATAACATCATCACCGTCTTCTGAAATCTTGATTGTTTCTATGACAATTCGTTCGTCTGACAGGCTGAAGTATGAGGTGTCGGGTGCTGTGCCTTGTTTGCAAAGAAGTGGTTGATTGTAAAAATAAGAGTCTTTGACGACGGGTGATTTTTCAAATTCAGTGTCCCAAAACATAAAGCTGTAACTCAACCGATGAATTTGGTTATCAGACCTGAAGTCGGGGAATGCACCGGTTTTCAGAAGAGTGAGTGACAACTCGTCGCCGAGCATACTAATACCGTATTTGCTATCGTTCAAAAGTGCGGCACCGTGCGTTGCGTCGTTTATTGCGGTGTAATAGTGATTGCACACTTCGAATCTGTCTGAATCACAGGCAAGTGTTCGGTGCGTCGGTCGTTCGACAAAGCCAAACTGGATTTGGTTTTTGGCAGAGTCTGACTCGATTCCGGTCGCAAAGGATACCTTTAAGAGTTTATGTAGCTCTTTCCAGTCGATGGTAGTGTCAAAGTCGATTTTTTGTTCGTCGGCACGAAGTGTAATGAGTTGCGAGAAAGGAGAACCCCCAACCGTTTTTACCGATTTCAGAGTTACCTCAAGATCGTTTGTTGTAATAACTTCGAGTGTTGCCGACGAGCTATCAAGCTCGGTTTCACAGAGCTCAGTCATGACATCAATGTCCCAAGAGTCGAACTTTCTCGGGATGTCACGGAACATCCGCAGTTTGTTTCCGATGCCGTTGATATACTGCCGACCGGTGGACTTTGATATGCACTCGCTAAGGGTACCGTCACGTTGTACGACTGCGATAAGTTTGCTATTTTCCAATTTATAAGCACCGTTATCAAGTGCAATTAAGGAAACTTGCTTTGCAGGAGTTGTCTGCTCTGCGGGAATTACTGAAACATGTCCGCAAGCAGGAACGGCAATTTTTGCCAAAAGTCCTTTTTCTGTCTTTGTGCATTGCAGTGGGGTGCCGTCTTGATAGATGGCGCCGCTTTCAAAATTGTCCGGGAGATAGACATAGCCCTCACGCTCAAAAGAGGTTCCGTTGAAATAGGTCGCACCGCCATTACCTGACACGATCGAGCCGATTGCGTTGTCTTTGACCGTGTGAGTTGCCTCGAAAACCTCGTCATAGAGTTTCATTGCGTCTTCATATACTTTGTCGATGCTACTGCCCGGAAGAATATCGTGGAACTGGTTCAAAAGAACATTTTTCCAGCATTTTTCGATGACCTCTTGGTCATAGTTATTATCGGCGGTCTTTTTGGCAACGGTACTCCATAACTCGGTGTCGTGCATCGCCGTTTCTGCCATGCGATTGCCTTTTTTTACGTCTGATTGAGTGGTGTATGTTCCACGGTGACAGGGGAAATACAATTCCCCCACAAAAATGTTTCTTTTGAAGATAGGAGTGTTTGCATCCAACTGCGTCATGAAGTCATGAGGTGTAGTGTAGCTAACCTTGGGTGTTCCCTCAAGGTCTGTGGTACGACGTATCTGCTCCATGTCGTCTCGAGTTGGGCCACCGCCTCCGTCGCCATATCCGAACGGCATGAAAAGTTGTCCTGAACCGTCCTGCTCCATTCGGTTTTTCCAGTGTGTCATAACAGAGGTAGGGTTGATCGGTGTTTCGTATCGCATGTGGACATAGGAATTAATACGAGTCGAGTCCATTCCTTGCCATGCGAACCCGTGATATGGGAACTTTTCAGAGTCGTTATATGTCCAGTATATTTTTTGTGTTGTTAGATAGTCGACGCCACAGCCTTTGAGGATTTGCGGAAGGGCGGCAGTATATCCGAACGTGTCGGGCAACCAACAGAGCCTGCTGTCCACACCAAACTCGTCTTTGAAATATCTTTTTCCGTATAAAAATTGGCGGATAAGTGATTCGCCGGAAGAGAGGTTTGTGTCCGGCTCTACCCACATTGCACCGTCTGCGATCCATTGACCCGATTTTACCATTCGTTTTATGCCCTCAAACACTTCGGGGTAGTGTTCTTTGCACATTTCGTACAGTATTGGCTGGCTTTGTACAAAGATGGCCTCGGGATATTCTTCAAGCAGTCGGAGCTGTGCCGCAAATGTTCTTGCTGTCTTTCTTCTGGTTTCTCCAAAGTCCCACATCCAAGCTACGTCGAGATGAGAGTTTGCTACCGCCTCAATTCTAGGTGCGGAAGAACCATTTTTTGCCTGCATCAGAGGTGCAAGAAGTTCGCGCATCTTTATATATTCAAGACGTCGCTGTTGTAACGGTTGCTCCATATCCATCGCAACAATCAAATCTTTAAGGCCATATTCGATTGCTTCGATACGGAAATCGTTCTCGTCACCGTTTTCCATAATTTCACGAAGAATAAGAATATCAAGGTAGAGTTGGTAAGCCTCCTCGTTGAAAAAACCGTAGCTGTTTTTTCCTACCGTGGCAGGTTTATAGAGCATTATATCTTGTTCCTCTTCCGGAAAGACAGGTCCGGTGGAGCAACTGCCGCCTGATTCTCTGGGCATTGGGTGGCCGGCATAAACCTCGAAACACAGCTCGAATGTTTCATCGCCTTCGGCACGCTTTGTCAACGTCTGGTCGACAAAAAAGTGGTGGCTATGCGTAACCCAATCGGCGCGTCGAGTGCCAAAGGGTGAACCGTCCACAAAGAGAGTGGCCTCACCGCCGAGGTTGAGATTCATGACAATACGCTCGTTTTTAGCGCTTGACGGAAGCTGTATTGTCGAGAACATCCATGCATATTTGCCCGGTTCGCCCCATACATAATCGGTATCAAACGATTTACGGGACTCGTTTTGTGCCGATTCGACACTGAGTGACTTGTCGGTCACAAACCCTTCAAGTTGAATGTCGCCCAGACGATGGTAAAGATCTCGAACAAGTGCATTTTCAATGTGGATTAAGCTTTCTGACCATTCAGATTTCATAGTGTTATTCTCCTCTCGACTGTAGTAAAGAAAACCACGAGAGTCTTGACAGTCGCATTAAGATTCTTGTGGGGTTGGTACATGTTTTGATGTATTGCTTTCAATCAGTATAGTGAAAAAAAACGAAAAAGACAAGGTTCTTTGCAATAATAATTTTGTTTTGTGTATTTTTTATATAATAATTTGTAACGGCTAAAGGCATGTGGTACGAGATGCTAAGCACTTAAGAAAATACTTGCTATAACGAAAATTATTGTAAGCAGTAAAGCTACCACAGCGACTGCCAAGTTGCAATATCCATAAAAATTCATGCCGCGAACAAAAAAGTCTCTTGCACGAGCGAATTCAAACGTGATAAAGGATGCGGCCAAAAGCGTTGCCGAGATGCCAAAAGGTATGGCATCAATGTAAATCATGAAAATGCTCAATATACATACAACTATTGAAATGGGCAGTAATTTACGCATGTTGTCGACTTTTTCCTTTTTTGTTATTGCTTATTATATATAGCAAAACGGCGACTATTTTTATCGTTTATACTCTGTCGGGTTTTGTCCGGTATATTCTCGAAACACCTTGCTGAAATAGGTTGGGTTTTTGTATCCGACAGCGTCGGCAACCTCGTATATTTTGCAAAATGGGTCGCGCAGCAATGTTTTTGCATGTTCCATGCGCTGTTGCGTAACATAGTCGGAGAAATACATGTTGGTCGCATTTTTGAATAGCGCACCGATGTAATTTGGGGTGAGATAGAGGTGTTTTGAAAGAATTTCGAGCGATATTTCTTTTGAAATATTGGCTCGCACAAACTCACGAATAACATCGATGGTGTGTTGATTTTTTTGCTCTCCTCTGCGGTCAAGATAATCTATAGCTTGGGAATATACCTTTTCGACCGCTTCAAAAATGTCATCAAGAGTATCAAGCTTTGAAATGGCAGTCATCAGACTCGGATAGTTTGGGAGGACGGTTTGCGGTGATTCGTTTTCGGAATAAAGATATAATGTCACGGAGATAATACACTCATTTGCAAGTTGACGTAAAAATTCACTGTCTTGAACATTGTTTTCATGCAGAGCTTTTTTCATGGATTCCAGTTGCTCTTTGAACAATTCTTTATCGCGTGAATGCAGGCAACGTCGCAATTGTTCTTTTTCATTTAGCAATAAAGGGTAGTTGATGGCATTGCCGGCGTGGATATCGGAATAGGCGACAATGCTGCCTGCGCCAAGGAGAATATGACTGCGCAGTGCATCATTTGCCTGGGTGTAAGATATTGTGGCGTCGTTAATGTTTGTGAATGAGTTTCCTATACCGATAGAACAGCCTTCGATTTCGTTTTCTCGCAGATACCGGTGGAGTTGCTCAATATGGGATAACAGGGCTGCATCGTTGCCGTCGGCATAATAAAAGAGGACCGCGAAATTATATGTGCTGGTACGGGTCACGAGATGTGGGTTGTCGTCTAAAGGCAGCTGCCTTGTCAGTTCAACAGCTTTCAATACGTCGAGTTGTCTTTTCGTTTCGCCCATGTTTTCATCGAGATTTGTGTCTGCCGGTGAACCGGCACATACTTGAGCCGCCATGATCCTAAAGGTGCCGCCGAGGAGCGGGAGGCCGATGAGTTCGGCAAGCCGATAGTTTGTGTCGCCTGCAAGTAGTGCGGTGAAAAAATAGTCGGACAGCACTGGTTTGTAAAGTTCAAATTGTTTTTCAAGTGCTTGGAGATATTCGCTGTTGCTCGATTCGTTGAGCGATTCAATGACGGCTTTTTCGATGGCTTTTTTGAGGATAGGCACCGTGATCGGCTTTAAAAGATACTCTGTGACATTGTATTTTATAGCCTCCTGTGCATATATAAAGTCGTCAAAACTGCTTAAGATGATAACCTTAGCATCATAGTTCATCTCTCGGAGTTTTGAGATAAACTCAATGCCATCCATGATAGGCATTTTCATGTCGGTTACTATTATATCCATTTTAATGGTCTCAAGCAGCTCCAGCGCCATTGCGCCGTTCGAGGCCTTGTAAACATTGTCGATAGCCAGTTCTTTCCATGTTATGACACTTTCGATTCCGTCAACAACAAACGACTCATCGTCGACAAGAAGTATGTTTCGCATCTTTGCTCCTTTTCATATGGCTATTTCGTGTCGTTAGGAATACGGATTCTTGCATGGGTGCCTTTTTCGACTTTTATATAGGTCAGTCCGTAGTTTTCGCCAAAATGTAGTTTTAGGCGTTGGTGGACGTTCAAAATTCCATATCCCGTTGTCATAGAAACGTCGTTTGCAAGATGTTCGTTCATCTTTTCGGTGTCGAAACCGCATCCGTCGTCAATTACATCGATAATCACATCGTTTTCCTCAGAAAAACCGACGATGCTTATGTTGCAGGCTCCGTTTGTCAGCTCTGCCCCGTGTAACAATGAATTTTCAACAAGAGGCTGCAAAACGATGTTGACTATGGTGCATTTCAATATATCGGGAGCGAGCTCAGCTGAAAAGGTGAATCGGTTGTCATAGCGATAGGTTTGGATGTTCACATAGGCCTGTAGATGTTCCAGCTCCTTTTCAACGCTGGTTGTCGTCTTGTCTTTGTTGTGGGTATGACGGAAAAAAGTTCCGAGATGCATCGACATGTTGCTGATATCGTCTGCCTTGTACCTGATAGCCATCCAGTTGATAGCGTCGAGTGTGTTGTAAAGGAAATGAGGGTTTATCTGTGACTGCAATGCCTTGCATTCGCTTTCGATCAATTTAGCCTGATTATCCTTGATCTCGGTCACATTTGTTTTTAGACGTTGCATGATCTTGCTGAGTTGTCGATTGATGTCGCCGATTTCGTTTTTTAGTGTAACATCAAATTCCACATCGAGATTATCTGCGCCCAGTTTGTTGATGTTTTGCAACAACTGTTTGATCGGTTGCCGGAATGCGGCAGTAAAGACAACTGCAATCAAAAGGGCAAACAGGAAAAAACTCAGGCTGGTAATAAAACTCATGTTGCGCATTGCCCCGACACCGTCGGTGATTTCGCTGTAAGGGTAGAGATACATTAACTCCCAGTTGTTTTTCAGAGTGTATGCTGTGCCGACATAAGGCTTATTATCATAGTTAAGTCGCAGTGACTCGTTTCCATCGCCTGTGCTTGTAGCAATTTCGTCAAACATTGTCTGTTTTGATTGTAGCGACTCTTGTGAGTCATCGTAGGGAGATATGATATCTCCATTTTCGCTGAACAAAAAGATTTCTCCCCCGTCTGCTTGCGGTGTGAGATATGATTCGTTGAAATTTGCCTCGTCGATCAATATGAGTACCGCAGTGTGCCCCTCGCTCGGTGAATCGGTGATGGTGCGGAAATAGTAAAAGGTATTTCGAGGATTGCTTTCGAATACGTTTTGAGAAAAGTAATCGTTCTGGGTTGAAATGAAGCCGCTACGCTCGTTGGAAAGTGCTTCATAGATAGGTGTGTCATACAATCGAGTGATATCATAGATTCCGTTGGCGGGCTGTTCACTATAAAGGTCGAGCTTGTCGGTCAAAAGATATATGCCGAGAATGTTTTCGTCAGAGTGTGCAATAGCAGAAAAAACCTTGTTTGAGTCATATAACAGCGAAAGTTGATCAAAACTGCTTGAGTTATCGATCTGATAAAGGTCGACCACCTGTTGGCTTAGACGGATATTGATCGCTACCTCTTCAATCGACAGAATTACATCGTCGATGCGAAGTCCAATCTGATGCGCAAGGTGCTTGCTGCTTTGGGTCAGCTTGTCCTCCAAAAATAACGAATTGTAGCTGAATACCACCAGAATCTGAAAAAACATAAAGACACTGCTGAAAATTAATATGCTGAGCGAAAAAAGTGCCGAGATTTTCAGTTTTGACAATCTTTTTATCAAGAGATAACCTTTCGTACAACTATTTGAATATAAATATAATATCAAATTTGCATCCATCATTCAATAGTATTTTTTTACTGTTGTTTATTGTGATTGTATGCGTTTTGCCCGCTGAATGCGGTTTGTGTTGCAGTTTAGGCGGTTATGTAAAAAGAGGATTAAAATAAATGGTCGTGGTTTTTTATTGTTTTTGTTGAATTGTTATATTGTATAAAAGCGCGAAATCTGTAAAATAGTAGATAGTATCTGCATAAAGCCGATACGAATAACAGACAAATGGAGGAAAGTAATGAAGAGAATTTTACATTTGTGTTTGGTGCTCGCGCTCAGCGTAGCGATGTTGGCATCTTGTACACAAGCACCTGCCGAGTCAGAAACACCGGCATCGGAATCTCAAGAAACTTCTGAGGCAACAACCGAAACCGAAGAAACTGATGCCGCACCGGAAGCAGTTGAACTTCGTTTTTCATGGTGGGGATCGGAAGATCGTCATGAAGCAACACTTGCAGCAATAGACAAATATGTAGCAGACAATGCACATGTTACAATCGTTCCGGAATACTCCGGCTACTCCGGCTACCAAGATAAACTCGTTGCTCAGATAGCAGCAGGAAATGCTCCCGACGTTTTCAGCAGTGTTTCAGAGTGGATCCCGCAGCAGATGGCAAGTGATGCGCTGCTCGACCTTACAGGTTTAGTCGATGTTAGCGATCACAACGAGATGGTTGTCGAGTCTTGCTCTTTCGACGGTATGTTGGTATCTGTACCTCTTGGACTTAATGCACCTACCTTCGTTTACAATACTCGTATTATTGAAGAACTCGGAATCGAACTTCCGACCGGCGCTTATACTTGGGATGATTTCGCTGATATCTGCCTTGAAATCTATGAAAAATCAAACGGCGAGTACTATGGCGTTACCGACCTGAGCACAGCTTACGAGCAACTTTTGGTCTACGGCTACACAGCACTTGCACATCCTGCTCCTTACCCCTATGACAACACCACGATGACTGTCACCGAAGAGGACATGGTATCCTACTACTCCTACTGGAAAGAGATGAGAGAGAGTGGCGCTGCAGCTCCTGCCGACATTTCCTCCACATCTTTTGATCAGAACCTTGTTGGCCGTGGCATCGTTGCATTCGCACCGGTTTGGTCTTCGACATTCGGTCAGTTCCAGAACGAGACAGAGGACGAGCTTGACATGATCACCGTTCCTACCGGCGAAAACGGCGAGAGTGGCGCAACCTCACGTGCAAGTATTACACTTTCTGTGTTCAATAACTCTCCTGCTCCGGAAGAGGCAGCAGCATTTGTTGACTGGTTCATCGGATCGGAAGATGCAGCACTTATCCTCACAACAACACGTGGAGTTTTCTCTGGTGCAACACAGCGTGATGCGCTGGTAGCAACCGACACACTCAACGAGATCGACACTAAGATTTTTGCAGCTACCGACTACTATGCAAGCAACGAAATGAAAATGTTCTATCCCGGTCCTGACCGTATCTCCGAAATCTTCGGTGGAAATGGTGACCTCGTAGAGCGCATCGGACAGGAAATCGCTTTTGGCGATCTGAGCGTTGAAGAAGGCGCAGCAAAATTCATGGAAGAAGCTAACAAGATTCTTGGCAGCTAATCCAACCTGATTATTATAGTTCACCCTATGGGCAGGCAACAATTGCCCGTAGGGTGAAACTCATGGTTGACACTTGTTTATAGTCGTACAGCCTAATGAACCAATACATCTTGTCGATATAAATTGCGTTTGTATTTGCTTGCACCAATGATCCCACGTCTTGATAGGCAAAATATCTGCGCGGCAATCTTGTATCGACTTGTAAATTTTTATGACTATAATTCACTTGATCAAAGTGAATAAATCGAAAACAACATAACAATGAAGTGGGTTCCAAATGAAAAAACGTTCTTCGAAAATCTCATACAATCGAAATGAGTCAAAGGTTGCATTTATGTTTTTGCTTCCTTGGCTGTTAGGATTGTTGATTTTTACCGCATATCCTTTCGTCAACTCCCTTGCTCTTTCTTTTACCGATGCAAATATCACAACCTCGACCTTTGTCGGTCTTGACAACTTTATTGAATTGTTTACCAACGACACACGGTTCATAAAATCGCTTCAAAACACCACAATGTACGCATTGGTTTCGGTGCCGCTGAAATTAGCGTTTGCACTTTTTATCGCCATACTTTTAAAGAATGGCAAAACTTTCTATCGTACTGTATATTACATTCCGTCTGTTATCGGTGGTAGTATCGCCGTAGCTATGATGTGGCGCCAACTCTTCGGATTTGACGGAGTGATAAATCAATTATTAGAGCCGCTGGGCGTAACACCCCGTGAGTGGCTTGGACATCCCGACTATGCAATGTGGATTCTGGTTTTGCTTGCCGTTTGGCAGTTTGGATCGTCGATGGTCATCTTTATCGGTGGCCTGAAAAACATACCGAACGAGCTATATGAAGCAGCGAGCATCGATGGTGCAGGGCGTGTCAGATCTTTCTTCTTTATTACCCTGCCTATGCTGTCGCCTACAATTCAGTTTAACCTGATATTGCAATTGATTGGCGCCTTTCAGGTGTTCACACAGGGCTATATCATCACCAAGGGCGGACCGATGGACAAGACTTTGTTTACCGTTCACTACATATATGAAATGGGCTTTGGTTCGGTTCGGTTCGGTTATGCCGCCGCCGCCTCTTGGGTACTGCTTGCACTAATAGCAGTAGTTGCCGGAATTATTTTCTTCACATCAAAGTATTGGGTGTTCTATGAAAACGAAAAATAATCTTATTGCGCACAAAAAGGCAACGCGCAACAAAAAAATTGCCTTTGGCATATTAAAACATGCAATACTGCTCTCACTGGGATATGTGATGGCGTATCCTATGTTATGGATGTTTTTTAGCAGTTTCAAGGCGAATGAAGAGGTGTTCACCTCCACTCAACTTTTGCCTACAGAATGGCATTTTGGGAACTATGTCGATGGATGGTTTGCTTTTCCGCGTGAGAGTTTCACCACCTTCTTCTTAAACTCTTTCTTTATATCCATCATGATCGTTATTGGCTGTTTAATAAGCTGTACGCTCGCTGCGTATCCTTTTGCGCGTCTTAACTTCCCGTTCAAAAAGTTGCTTTTTGCAATTTTGCTCGGCACACTGATGTTGCCATCACAGGTTTTGCTCATACCTCGCTATATTCTTTACACTCAGCTAGGTTGGAGCAACTCGTATAATCCTCTTATCATTCCGGCGTTCTTTGCACAGGTGAGTGGCGCTTTCTTTATCTACCTGATGGTGCAGTTTATGCGCAGTGTCCCGAATGAGTTGTCAGAGTCTGCCTTTATCGATGGCTGTGGCCATACAAGGATTTTTACCAGTATAATACTTCCAAACTGTAAACCCCCACTGTTCTCCATTGCGATATTTGCGTTTATCTGGAGCTGGGATGATTTCTTGAACCAGCTGATTTACATCGACTCTCCGCCTATGTTTACCGTTTCACTTGCACTGCGTATGTTTAACGACGACTCGGCACTGATCAACTGGGGCTCGCTGTTTGGTATATCGATCCTGTCGATTCTGCCCTGTCTTATCATATTTGCCTGTGCACAAAAATACTTTGTCGAAGGCATCTCCACTACCGGCCTGAAATAGCAATGCTAATGCAATAGCAAGAGAATGGAGTATCCGCTTATGATCACGATAAAAAATTCAACCATGAGCTCGAGACAGAGGGTCGCAAAGACCCTCTGTCATGAGCGACCTGATCGTGTGCCGGTAAACTATTTTGCGAACCCGCAGGTGAACACTAAGGTGGCAAAACTGCTTAAAGTGAGCGACGATCGACAGGTTGTAGCTCAGGCGCTCGGATGTGATTTTAAAGAGATAAACCCCAAATATAACGGGCCGGAGCTTTTTGAGCAAATACCTGAGCGTAAGGTTAATCCACTTGTCGGCGCAATCACTCGCTTTGTGGAAAACGAGAGCGGAAGCTATTGGGATTTTTGTGACTTTCCGCTAGCAGACAAGGATGAAGAGGCAATAGCCGCATGGCCGGTTGCAAATCCTGATGATTTTGACTACGACACTTTTGAAGAGAGTTGTCGGGCGAATAAAGAAAAAGCGATTGTGGTCGGGCACCAAGGCATTTCCGATATAATGAATACAATCGGCTCTGTTCGCAGCATGGAAAATGTCTACATGGATTTGGCTCTCGACAATGAGGGAACAATGAAACTGATCGAGCGAAGAATGAAATCAGAGCTCGGGATTTTTGAGAGAATTCTTGATAGATGCGCCGGCGACATAACCATGATATGGACCGGCGAGGATCTTGGAACTCAACATACTCCACTTATCAGCCTTGAAATGTTTCGCGAGAAGATTCGGCCCTATCATCAACCGCTGGTTGACCTTGCAAAGAGCTATGGCATACCGGTGATGATTCACAGTTGTGGCAGTTCATCTTGGGCGTTTGAGGATTTTATTGAGATGGGAATATCCGCCGTCGATACACTGCAACCGGAGGCAACAAATATGTCGGTGGAGTATTTGGCAGAAAAATATGCTTCTCGTCTAGCTTTTCACGGTTGTATTTCAACTGCAAAGCTTGCACAACTGAACTGTGAACAGGTTGACCTGAATGTTCGAGAGACTATCGAATCGTTACGACAATATAATAACTTTTGCCTTGCCCCTACCCATTATATACAGGATAACACACCACCGGGCAATGTGCTGGCTATGTATAAGGCGGCATTTAAGTACGGTGAATATTGATAATCGGAAGGATTTACCTTTGTTATGACTGCACGTGAACAATTTAACGCCGTAATGGGCAAAAAGATCCCATCTGAGTTGCCGCTTTTAGAGTGGGCAATGTGGTGGGACAAAACAGTAGATATTTGGTGTGAACAAGGACTGGAACGTGGACTTAGCAATGAGCAGATGCAACAGCATTTTGGTCTTGTTCGTCAGGAACAATTCTGGCTTTCTCATAAGTCACCCGACTGCCCAAAGGACACGAGCCATGGTTCCGGAATAATTAAGACAATGGAAGACTATGAGGCGATTAAGCCGTTTATTTTGCCGAATGATGCGGTAGATCGCATTGTACCAAGATTGATGGAGCTTGCCGAAGAACACGAAAAAGGCAATTTGTTGATCTGGTATACGCTTGATGGCTTTTTTTGGTGGCCGAGAGTTCTTTTTGGTATTGAAGCACATTTGTTCTCGTTCTATGACGAGCCGGAACTATATCATATCATTTGTGAAGACCTGCTCAGTTGGCAGATCAAGATGGTCGACCAGATAGCTGAATACGTAAAACCAGACTTTATGACCATTGCCGAGGACATGAGTTATAATCACGGTCCAATGGTTTCAAAAGAAATGTATGAAGAATTCATTGCACCGTACTACAAAAGGCTTATCCCGGAAATTAAAAAGCATAACACCCGTGTCATTGTCGATTCAGACGGCGATATCATGAGCGTGATACCGTGGATGATATCATGCGGAGTAGATGGAGCGTTGCCACTTGAAAGACAGTCACATGTGGACATTGCAAAGATAAGAGAGGCCCATCCCGATTTTTTAATGATTGGCGGCTTTGATAAGATGGCGATGCTTGATTCAAAAGAAAGCATAAAGAAAGAGGTGGAACGTATTCTGCCGACCATCCGATCGGGTGGCTATTGGCCCGCGATGGACCACCAGACACCACCCGGAACACCGCTCGAAAATTATCGCTATTATCTTTCGCTTTTGAAAGAAGCTGGAAAACAGACATGCGCCGACTGTGAATAAGTTTCAAAAAGATGCAATAGTTGATCAGAAAGCAGCAAGCAAAGTTATTAAACTTTGCTTGCTGCTTTCTGATTTTATGATTGTGTTTTGCGGTCAAATATGTTACACTGTCGGTGGACTGTATTTTGTCCTGAGTGATACTCGAATAGGTGTTATTATAGCGTACATGGTGCGATCACCCCATACCGGAGGAAAACATGTTTGAGCAATACAATTTCGAAAAGACAAAAAAACATTTTGAGGCGTTTTGGAACAAGGACTATTTGGAACGATGCAACCTTTCCATAACACTGAATAACCATCAATCTGATTACAAGAGTCCGTACAGTGGGCAAGTGGCATCAACGGAGCAAAGTTATACCGACTGTGACTATGTGTATCATCGCTGTTTGGAGGCGACAAAGAACAGCATCTATATGGCGGAAGCATTCCCGGTGTTTTATACTAATTTCGGCACTGCGGGGCACTGCGCCTATTTTGGATGCGAGCCAAATTACAAGAGAGACACCATATGGTTTGAGCCGATTCTTGATGAACCGGATGCAAAGCTGATAAAGTATAATAACAAGCATTATGACTTTCAGCGACACTTCATGGCAGAACTCAGCAAAAAAAGCATGGGTCAGTTTATGGTCGGAATGAATGACAACTGCGGAAACGTTGATGCACTTGCAGAGATCAGGGGAACAGACAATCTTCTCATGGATCTCATCACCGATCCGGATTTTGTGAAAGAAGCCATAAAGAAAGTGACTGACGTGTGGAAAGAGACTCAGACCGAATTCTTCAAGACTATCAAAGAAAATAACGGCGGAGGTTCGTCACATGGTTGGATGAATACATGGAGTGAAGGGACACATGCTCAAATCCAGTGCGATTTTTCGGTCATGATATCGGCAGTGTTTTTCGAAGAGTTTGTCTTGCCGGAACTCGATGAGACGGCACGCTATCTGGGTAAAGCATCATATCATCTTGATGGTCAAGAGCAACTGCGCCATCTTGATTATATACTTTCGGTAAAAAATATCGAAAATATACAATGGACGGCGGTGGCAGGGCAACCTCCGACAAGTCATTTTGTTGAAGCTTTCCAAAAGATTCAAAAGGCCGGCAAAGGACTGATTCTAATACCTGATCCGAGTGAAACAAAATATTTGTTGGACAATCTTTCCCATAAAGGGCTGCATTTAGTTTTGAACGGAATTGAAACTGTAGAGGATGCACAAGATATTATTGACTATGCAGTTAAGGTCGCACACTGATAACTCAGCTACCAAAAAAGCAGACATGCAACATACAAACACTACAAAAGGTGACTACAGGATTTTATTCTGTCGGTCACCTTTTGAATTTTATTGAGGTTTAATTATAATTGTCAAATTGCACGCGGTAGGCTATCTAGTACGATAGGCGTGAGGTTTTAACGATAGAGTGTTTTACTGATTATTTTGGTGTTGTTGACAAGATTCGCTTGTAGCGTGAGCGCTAATGAGCCAAAAACGCCCAGCCCGATTTCACGAAATTTGATTGGGCACCACACTGGAAATCAACCGATCAATTCATTCAACATCAGAAGAGTCAATGATTGCCCGTAAGCCATCGGCCAAAGTGGAATGTCGCGGTAGTGCTGTAGATCGCTACCCATTCCGGTGCCGTATGAAACTTTTGTCACGGTACCGTCCGGTTCTATGCAGTCAAGAACTCCCTTGATTGCCTTGTCCGCAGTTTCTTTATAACACTCGGGCAACAGTCCCATACCGATACCTTTTAGGATTCCATAGGCAAAGCCTGCACTGGCACTCGATTCTTCGTATGAGTTTTCATCGTCCAAAAGGGTGTGCCACAAACCGCTTGGTGCCTGCAACCTAGCGAGCGTTCGTACCTGCTCTTCCAAAAGTCCGGTTAAGTATCTTTTGGTGGGTCCTTTTAGCTCCATCATCTCGATGAACATTGGAATGCAAGCGGTGATCCAACAGTTGCCGCGTGCCCAAAGTGCGTTTGCAAAGTTGTGTCGTCCGAGAAATGTCCACCCATGATACCAGAGTCCTGTCTTGGTGTCACAGAGATATTTTGCATGAAGTAAAAACTGATACTTCGCCTCTTCTTTGTAGCGATCATTATCTAGAATCACACCCATCTTGCCAAGGAAAAGCACGGTCATAAACAAGGTGTCGTCCCAAAGTTGTTGCTCATTTGTTTCACCCGAGACGATATGCTGTATTCCGCCTTCTTCGGTATGCGGCATTTCGGTCATAATCCATTCTGCCCATTCTTTGCACATGGTCAGCCATTTTTCGTCTTTTGTTTCTTCGTAAAGGCATGCCATGGTTAGCATCGGTGCTGTAGTATTCACGTTGCGGGGCGGAATACCCTTTTCGATGTTAGCTTCAAACCAGTTTATCATATATTCAAGGCTCTTTGGGTCTTTGGTTGCCTTATAATGCAAAAACTCACAATAAAGTCCGACGCCTTGCGGCCATTCCCAGGTCGCCATGTCGACAATACCGATGGGACAACTTTCTTCAATGTCTCCCTTTTTCATGTTGAGCATTCGATGGTTTACCTTTTCGATTACACTTTCTAAATACTGTTTGTCCATTTTACTGTCCATTCCTTTCCGATGGGTTGTTCTGTTTTGCCATAAGTTTATGATGAGATTTGAGCGTGTCTTGCCTGAAAATCACAAAGCTTATGGAGTGAAAACATAACTTGTTTTATTTCAGGATAAATGCACATTAATATGTGTGCATTTTTGCCAACAATGATTTTGCCTGTTGAGGTGACGACACCTCGACGTTAAAGGTGATGCCGGTATTATATTTTTTAAAATCGAGTTCGGCATAGTGCTTTTGTGAAAGAGTATAGGCGCAGTTAGGGATATTTTTTGACAGCATGGCAGGAGTTACAAAATCAAGGTATTTTTGTCCGAACTCGACGTTTTCCATATAACCAAAATTGAGGCCACAAAGATTATTGATGTTCATTACGTCAAATACCCATTGATCGGCACGTCCGCAAAAGTGGATTGAACCGCTACCGAACTCGTCGATGATTCTTTGGTTATGAGGGCGGATATGTTCATTATACATGTCGGCAGAAAGATTGACAGATGAGTCGTCTCGCAAGACAATGTTTCCGCCATAAACATGAAACCAATGAAAGCAAAAATCATCAAAATCATCATCGATCTCGGTTTTGACTCGCTTCATCATGGCAATGTAGGTGTCGCTCACTACTCGTAATAGGTCTTGTACTAACTCTTCATCGTCATAAAATGCGGTGTATATATCGGATCCGAATATCAGATGTGCTACGTCAAACGGCCCTTGAAAGTCGGGGTGATATATTTTTATGGCGGCTTGACATTTTGGATATTTTGATAGCGCCTCTTGATAGTATTCATGTGTCAGTGAAATCTTCTTTCCAAAACCACTGTCAAGGTTCGGTACACCGTTCGAGATGATTTCCTGCACTCCGTGCATTGAAGCGTGGTCAACCCACGGCATATTTCCACCTACAATTCTTGATTTGAGTCCAAACAGCGACGGCAGTGTTCCAACGCCATAGTTGGCACGAATCATCGGCACGGAGTAATCTTTGGATAGTGTCGGTTGAAGGCAGGTCAATAGCTCGTTATACATCATCTTGCCGACATCCTCATGGATTTGATCCATCGGAAAAGGTGTGAAGTCGGTAACAGGAAAGATAGTTCGAATAATGGGATGGGGAATGGGTTTGTGTCGCAGAGCCTGAATCTGAAGCTCTATCACACGATCGACATGCTCCGGCTCGATTAAATTTTCAAGATATTCGAGGAGCTCTTGCAGCTGTTTTGAAATCATAATGATTAACCTCTTGTTAAAAGCGTCATCTTTACACAGTATAACAATACACCCAGTCAATAATAATTACAATGGTTTTGATACAATTTATTATAATAGATACATTTCGGTGGCGGGAAGTGTCAATCGCTCATCTTTTTGCAATTTCAAGATGCTGAACTTGCCGTTGGAATTGCTGCCTTTTTGATAGCGGAATTTTCGCTGTTTGGTATTTTTGAGCCGCGTTCTCTCTACTGTACGGACACGGGATGATGTGATGAGGAGTTCGGTCAGATGACCTTTCATATCGGCGACGACATTTGAGTACTGTTCGTTAAAGTATAAGTTATTCATCTCGTATGGGTCGTCTACGACATTATAAAGCTCTCCAAAACCGTTTGGGTAGGGTGGTTTTTTGCTCCGAGTAACTTCGCATTGTGTTGATCAGACAGAATGAAAACAACATTTTTCATGTGCACACCTTTATTTGTAATAGAATCCACCTTTGCGATATCCTTTTTCCTCGTTGCAAGGAGGGTCGATGAATGTGGTGGGGCGGTGGACAATCGGTTGTGTGGTCTTGACAGTGTTATCAAAAGTCAACTGAAGACGACTGCTGTCATTATCTGAGATTATATCTACATTTGATGTGTCGCTAGGTTCGTTGATCGATACCTTATAAAGCAAATACGCCTTTTCTATTTCATCTAATTTCAGCACAGTATTGCTTGAATTAACCATATAGAAACGCAGTGCTAACAGCTCGTCTGTTTCAATCAGCTCGGATTCCATTTCTGTTTCGTTAAAGTTGTTTGCAAGAATTTGCAGATCAATATTATTTTTTCCGGTTTTGAACCTGTATTCGCTGTCAGAGTTTTTAGTTATGGAAGAGTTTTTTATATCTCCGACGAGTGAAAACTCAAAGAAAAATTTGTCGGTTGTAATAGAACAGTCGTCCATCTGTGTGAGAATAAAGTGATAGTCGCCATGATCTTTTACAAGAGACAACCCGCCGGCCACAACGTTTTTATGTTGGACGTTTGTGCAAAGTCCGGAAGCGAAATCCATCTCGTCGTGCATACACCGAACACGGAATACCGAAAAGCCTACATCTGTTTTCAGCGAGGCAACAAGTGGCCTGCGCTGATTCCAGAGGTCATGGCGGTTGAAGGTACCGAGACAATAATCATTGGTGCGATAGGTATAGGAACTGAGTGTTTTCAAGCCTTTTTCAATATGCACTCGCAATTCGTCCGATGTAAGGGGGTCATGTTCGCGGTAGTAATCTTCCTCTATCACCTCTTTGTCTAAGAGATCAAGGTATTCTTTAGGGCACTCGAGTGTCATAAAAGGCCAAAGGATATTGTACTCGATATCTTGTTCATCAAGGAAAATATCGGTTCCGGTACCGATCTGAAGAAGCGATGGTATCGCACCTTGTTTTTTGGCAAACAGGTCATAAACACTTGTATTGGTGAGAGTTAAAGGGTTGTGCAAAGCCTGAAGATCGCTATAACAGCGAGAGTGTGGCCCTGCGAGTTGACCGGTAGGCAGGTGATAGTGTTCCAGATATACTTTCCAAGCTTCATCGTGTAACGCTCGAGCTACGGCTTGAACACGAACATCTTTGCAGTAGTAAAGAATCCTGCCGCTCTCTTCAATGTCGATCATTCCGTACGTTGGACTGTTATATTCAATATATCCGCCGTTTTTGCGTACAAAATCAAGTTCGCGCTCCAGAAGATCGACACCTTTTTCGTACACTTCGTCGTCGCCGATCAGTTCGCCGCCTGCAATGAGTACAAATGCTGACATGAGAACAATGTTGGTATAGTCTACGCCGAGATTGCGGCTCAGAACACAGCGACAGGCATTTTGCACCGCCAATTTTATGTCGCTTTGCATCTGTTCATCTAATAGATCAGAGAATTCATTTTGAATTACAATAAGTATTCTGCCGATGAAACATGCCCAATTCCAATCAGGATTGATCATACTCTCGATCGGTTCCTCAAAATAGTATGGCCAGACGCCAAAGGTGGAATTATTAGGGTTGGTGTCTTGGTGATCAAGCAATTTTCTTATTATGGTCTCAGCAGTTTTAATGTTGGCGTCGCCTCCTTCGGCAAGTAGCATGACGACATATTCTGCATTTCGGACGGTGCGATATGCTCTACCCTCGCCACGTGCTGAATGGTAGTTTGCGCCACGCAGTTGTTCATAGAACAGACATTCTTTTTCATCAAAGCTTTGCTTCAATATTTCGGCAGTTTTTTGCCACTTGCTCAAATTTTCTTTGTTCATATCCTTTTTAACCTCTTGTTATATCGTTATCCCTTGACTGCGCCGACCGTAATTCCTTTTACCAGATACTTTTGGAAGAACGGGAAAAGGAAAAGTATTGGCGCGATTGAAAGAAATGCCATCGCCATTCGTGCCGATTCGGATGGGAAGTTGATGACGTCCATTGAACCGGTTACCTGAGCTTCTTTTGCAAGCTCCTCGATTCCCTTGAGCATGGTGTAAAGTTTATATTGTAGACTTTGAGAGTTGGTGTCGTTGATGTAGAGTAAGCTGAGCCACCAGTCGTTCCAATAGCGAAGCACGATGAGAAATCCGACCGCTGCAAGCCCCGGCTTTGTAAGTGGCAACACTATCTGCACGAAAGTTCGAACCTCTCCGGCACCGTCGATGCGCGAAGCTTCGATAATATCGTTTGGTACCGAACGGAAGAAAGAGCGGAGCAGAAGAATGTTCCAAGCCATTGCTGCGTAGGGGAGTATCAGAACGAAGATATTGTCTTTTAGCCCGAGGAGGTTGTTGATAACCATGTAGGTCGGAACCATACCACCGTTGAAGAGCATAGTGAAGAACACGTAAAAGTTAAGCGGTGTCTTATACTTATAGTCATTGCGCGAGAGTGGATAGGCAATCATGGCGGTAATGATGAGACTGAATGCTCCGCCGACAAAGGCAGTGAAGGCGGTGACAGCATAACCGGTCAATATGCTTCGCGGGTTGCGGAAGATGAATTCATATGCGAGTAGGCTGAATTCGCGTGGAAAGATACTGTATCCATATTCATAAATCGATGTTGAATCGGTGACCGAAATTGCTATGATTAGCAATGTAGGATAGATACAGGCTATTGAAAAGATAATCATGATTGCATTGCTGACAATCTGGGTCATCTTTTTTGAAGATGTATTTTCTACCATAAAAACTCCTTATCGGTATGAGGTGAACTCTGTTCAATTTGCTTATGTAGCCGAGGTTAGAACAGGGCACTTTCCTCACTGTACTTTTTAGTAATTCGGTTGGCGGTCAAGACCAGTATCAAACCCATGATACTTTGATAGGCGTTGACAGCACTACTTATTCCAATGTCACCGATGACTCGCATGGAGCGATAGACATATGTATCAATAACATCGGTTGCAGGGTAGAGCATGCCTGCGTTTTGCGGTACCATGTAGAACAAACCGAAGTCGGAATAGAAAATTCTTCCGAGCATGATAAGTCCGAGCATGATGACGGTCGGAGAAAGGAGTGGGAGCGTAATCCTAAATATGGTTTGAAAACGCTTTGCTCCGTCTACCGCTGCCGCCTCATAGTAGCTAGTGTCGATAGCAATAAGTGCCGCATAGATTATTATGGTGTTGTATCCTACGTTTTTCCAAAAGTTTGTGATCGGCAGAATATAGACCCAATACTTCGCCTCGTTATACCAAAAGATATCATTTTCAAGAAAGCTGTTCAATACGCCATATTGCATGTTCAGGAAGGCAAACACGACATAGGTCACGACGGCATAGGACAGAAAGTAGGGGAAAAACATTACAGTCTGATATACCTTTACCGCCTTGCGACTGGTGATCTCGTTGAGCAGTATTGCAAAGGCTACGGCGCCAAACAAAACTGTAACGATAAATACTGCGTTATACAGCAATGTATTTCGGGTTATGATCATTGCATCGTCGGTGCTGAAAAAGAACTTGAAATTGTCCAGTCCAACCCACTCGCTTCCGAAGAAACCTTGATCATATCTGAAATCTTTAAATGAAATCACTATTCCGAACATCGGAAGATAGTTGAACAACAATAAAAGGATAATTGCAGGAAGTGCAAAAAGTGTAAGGGTCAAATTTTTCTGCCTTGCTCCTTTTCTGGTGTTCGAAAGGCTGTTTTTTGGTTTTTTATTCATACAGATTCACCCATTCGTTTTGTTGAAAAAAGATGAGGGCGCAAGCGTGTGCTTACGCCCTAACATCATTTGAAGTAGTTTATTTGCTTGCAACCCAAGCGTCGATTTGGCTTTGTTGTTCTGCCATGATTTCAGCAGCGCCTGCTGCCTCAAGCTCATCAAGGAATGTCGGTAGGTACTCTACCGGATCAACTGAACCGGTCATGATTGCCATTCTGTATTGGTCAACGACTGTCTGGCACTGTGCTACTTGATTTTGTACAGGATCCATGTCAAAGACGAAGCCAAGTAGATTGCTGACGGATGCACCTTCGTTCAGAGCCATTGTCTCTTCCCAAACATCATCGGCCTGTGAGCCGTAGACATATGCGTTGAACTGGTTGCCCATTGACCATGCTTTATTCGGTTGGTAGCCACTGTTTTCTACCAGCTCGATGCGGCTTTCGCCGACCATTTCGTAGTGAGTTCCTTCAAGACCGAAGCAAACAAGGTTGTAAAGTTCTACATCGGTGTTGAGGAGGTTGATGAATTCCATAGCTTTTCCGGGATTCTCTGAAGTGATCGGAATGCTGTTGAGAGTTGCAGAAACACCGGTCGGGGAAACATGAGCCTCAACAAATGTATGCTCTGCCATATCTACGCCCCAGAGCACTTCGAACTCTTCTTCACCACCCGGTTTAATGTTGTTGAATGCAGTACCGAGTTTGCCGGCTTTGGCAAGATCGTTGGTGTTAGTTATGGTAGCGGCGTCAGGAGCAATGTATCCAGCCTTGTACCACTCGTGCATTAATGTAACAAAATCGCTAAAACCGTCTGTTGCATATTGGTTGATGACAGTCAAGGATTCGTCGCCGATTGCGACAGCACCGACACTTCCGAGAGCACCGATCTCATCGTATCCGAAGTAGGAATTGAAATCATTAACATTAACGACTGTAGGTGTAACATCGGGATAAGTAGCCTTTAGATCTGCCAAAATTGGCTCAAGCGCTTCAAAATTATTGACTGTAGTGATGTCAAAGCCAAACTCATCGACATACTTTTGAGGTATATATATACCTGCTTGACGTCCTACGATCTGGTAGTTGATGACGCCGTAGATTTCGCCGTTAAGCTTAACACCTTCCCAGAGTGCCTCGGGGATAGCGTCGTAAGTTTCTTTACCTTCGTTGGCAAGAAGCTCATTCAGCGGAGCGAAGGCGCCTCTTGCGGCATTGCCCCAGTAGTCGGCAAAGGAAGAACCGGTGAAGACTACGTCACAAACTTCTTGTCCGCCCAGTATAACCTGCATCTTGTCGTTGTAGACGCCGGCGGGGATATTGATCATCTCAACATTTGCATTGATCTTTTCCAGTGTCATTGCGTTGAGAGCTTCGTTTACCATTGCGGTGTCTGCTTGATCATCAAAGCGGGTGTACCAGATAAGGTCTACGGTTTCCTCTGTCGATGTATCGTCGGCGGGAGCGTCTGATGTTGATGCATCAGCAGGTGCCTCGGAACTAGTCTCGGGAGATGCACAGGATGCAACTAATCCCAACATCATGAGCAAGCTCAGAGTTAATGCGGTGATTTTTTTCATAAAATTCCTCCAAAATTATAGATTACGGTTTTTACAAAAGGCATTTTTTTTGCCGCCTCTTATGCAATCATACTACATCGGTTACCTACTACTTGTCTATTGTTATTCTTGAAAAATTATCTCAAATTCATTCTCAAATTCAAGAAAAAGTCTCTAATTATGCAAAAAACACATATTTCTTGACAAAAATATAGTCATTAAGTTAAAATGATAGTACTTTGATTGCACTTATGTGAGGAACGAGGACTTTGACGTGAAGAACAAAACGAAAATGTATGTAAATATGTTAATATATACCACCACGACAATTTTTCTGACATTGGTACTTGTCGGAGGAAGCCTTTCATATGTTGTCTCAAAAGAGGGGTTGTCGTTTGCAGAGAAGAATAACAGTAACTATGTTGAAAAAATCGCTCAAAATATCTTGTACATATATGAAGTAAGCCAGGGATATTCCATGTCTTATTTTAACAGTAGCTTGACTAAGAGCTTACTTACGGCGGATGAACCGTTTGACGGATTGAGCCTATTCAGTATAATTCGTGATCTTCAAGCGTCACTTGCCTCCTCCGATGTTGCGGAATCGGCTCTGCTTTATAACGGGTATATCGATGAAGGGTACAGCTCTACCGCAATTGATTCTGACTATAATATAGAGATGATGTACTTCCTTCAGAGCGATCAAAGTTCATGGACTACCGAAACTATGCTGCGTATGTCGGACAGTAAAAAGTTTGTTTCTTTTGTGGTAGCCGACCGAAATGTTACCACCGGAATAATTGAAATGGCATATGTGATGGATGTGCCAATATCAAAATTCACAAATCATTTATCAGGCAATGATGATGATACCTATGGGCGGTTTATATTGGCGCAGAACGATGGAGTTATTATTACCGATACCGTGAATCAGCAAAGTACCGGTGAAACACTGGAGAATGAGTTCTTACAGTTGTGCCTGCAAAATAGTGGGGGAGGATTTTATTACAACTTTGATGATCAGGACTCGATTATCACTATCGAGCAGGTCGGCGCAAGCGATTGGATTTTGGTTAATGTTCAGCCGGAAGAGCAATTATATGCGTTTGCCAATACAATCAACAATCAGATATTGTTTATCGTGATAATAGCACTCATCGTCAGCTATCCGATCACAATGTTTTTCTCAAATCTTATCTATCGCCCCATCAATAAGACCATAATGAGAGTGAAAGAAAAGGCGCTGAACAATGGCCTTGATCCGAAAAGTCTCGAAAAATTGGACGAAGCCAGAATGCTAGATAAGATATTTGACAAACAAAGCGATCAGCTTTCAAAATTAGAAGATCGACAATGGAGACTGGAGGAGGCGCAAAAAAGAGATGCTTTGCGCTCTATATTGCTCGGTAGTTCAACACGAACCACAAAGCAGTACAAAAATGAAATAGCATCGGAACTTAGCGACAGTAATTTGTTAAGTGTGGCGCTTTTATTCATTGATTCGTACCCTGTGTTTGAGGATAACGAAAATAGTGAGCGCAATATTTTAAGATATGCTATAATAAACATTACCGAGGAGTATTTGAATGAGCTTGGCTCTGCCATGGCAGTTTCAATGTCAGAATATGAAATTGCCATCGTTATGAGTATTTCACAGGGCAATTCATTTAAAGATGTGCAAAACAGCTATAAGGTGGTGATAGACAAGGTGGCGGAAGTGTTGCAGTTGTCTGTCGGCGTGATAATTTCAAATGCTCAATCGGCAATGCCAGAGCTTTATAAGAATTATCAGTCGTTGAAAAGGATGTCTCGTTATTCGCTTTTGTATGGAGCAGGACATGTTCTTTCGACCGATACGCTTCAAGAGCAAGACAAAAAACAGGTTGTATATCCGGAAGATATTGACGGTGAGTTAATGATTTCAATAAAACAAACGGACGAGGGAGCGGCATACATGGCGCTCGAAAAGTTGGCGGCAAATATCGGGAAAGGGTCTGTCGACGGATACATGACCTGTTTGCAAAAGTTGTTGTTCAATATGCAGATATTTATCAAAAATATAAACCAAAACCGTATTTCAAAGGTCGTTGTTGACTTTGAAGGCCTACAAAATGCTGTCTTGAAGGCGCATAATAGCAAGGTGCTCATGCGAGCCTTAAAAAATGCTGTTTCTTCAATTATAGAACAGCTGCCCAACACACCTAATATCAAGGTTAACCTTGTTGTGGATACGGTTAAGGAATTCGTGGATGCAAACTACATGGATAGACGCCTTTGCACAAAATTCCTTGGTGAAAAATTCGATATTTCTGCAGGATACCTCAACACACTTTTCAATATGAACTATAGCATCGGTGTTGGCGAATACATTAATAAAGTTCGCTTGGATCAGGCACAAAAAATGGTGCTCGGAACGAACTTGAAGATAACGAGCATAATAGAAAAATGCGGATTTGAAACAAGCAGTTTCTATCGTCTTTACAAGGCTGAATTCGGTATTTCACCAAAAGAGCAACGCACGAAACAGATTGTAGACGAAGGAGCAGAGGTGTAGTGTTTGCATTGCTCTGTCGCATATTTTCTCGTTCATTATTTTGTTGATAGTTTATTTCAAACCAACCAAAATGTTAGATTTTTGGCTTAGAGGTCTTGGATTGAATCTATCGAAACACGCCACTCGGAAGGCGTGGATATAAAAATGTCGCAAACCGTGTGAGATTTGCGACATTTTTTGCTTTGTTAGCTATCTATTCGGCACTGTCCTCGCCATTAATCAGTTTGTCAAATTCATTCATTACATGATTGTATGTATCCATCGTGATGTCGGGCATGCCCTCTCCGGTATCGAGGTTGAGTCCTGCCGCCTCGAATCCTTCTTTGACGGCATCTCGCATGGCAATGAGCATGTTAGGGTCATCTCCTGCGAGGGTTGTTGCCATCAGTAGAATTCGTTCCGAAACCGACTCGACCGAATATGCTCCGCCCTCTGAAATGTTTGCAAGTGCACCTTCCGGAGTCGTTGCGGCTGGAGGATATGCCGCATCAAGACTTCCGAAAATCTCGGTCAGAAGATTAGAGGAATCACTTGTCATCTCGATGCCGTTGTGCTCCACTATCGTTTGTCCCGACTGCTTGAGTGCAGTGTTTTTTACCATTTCAGCTAAAAAGCGACTGTTGCTTTCTTCACGTTGCCTTTGTAATTCTTCGATCTGATCTGATGTCAACTTTTTTGGAGGTTGATAAGTTACGCTTTCGCTGACTTTAGGTTGTGCCTCAAAGGTGTCGGTCTTGTTTGCAAGGTTGACCGAGGACGACTCTTCGTCGGTCTTTTTTTCGATTGCGCTTTTTGAAATGGTTGAGTATGGTGTGTTGTGTGCGTTTGAAACTATCATAACATGTCCTTTCGTAGTCGTAATTATATATTGTTAATCATTCTTTTGTCTTGTATCGTAATATTATCCATTAATAATTACATACGGCAGGACGGCGGAGAAATTAAGTGCCCTCTTAGGGATTATTTTTGCTTTAAAACACGAATATATATCGTTTCGGTATTTACAAAATCTGTATATTATGGTAAAATTATTATAAGCGCAAAGGTGTTTCGTAAGTATACTGCAAAGGTAGTTTGGTAGATAAAAATAGTATGAAAAGCATGAAAGGATTTTGCAGAATGAGAAAGTTAGTCGGATTATTGTTGGCTATTTCAATGTTTGCGGTCATGGTTTCCTCTTGCTCCGCATCGGATGAGCCTATCGTTGCACCACTTTCAGAGATCCCGTTCAACACCCTGACGGTGGGAACACAGGAGATGGTTGGCGATTTTATTAGCGGGTTTGGCAGCAATGCATACGATCTGTCGATTGTTACCCTTGTCAATGGCCATATGAATACTTATGGCACGACTGCCGAAGGCGAAATTATGCTTAACTCAACGGTAGTTGAAAATGTTGCAGTTTCGGAAGACTCGGCTGGCAACAAAGTTTATACCTATACATTGTATGATGATCTTCTTTGGAATAACGGGGATTCCATCACCGCAAAAGATTACGTTGCATCGGTACTTTTCCTGTCTTCGCCCGAATGGGTTGAGGTGGGTGCAAAGTCTACCGACTATGACGGATTGCTCGGATATAGCGAATATTTCAGCGGTGAGACACAAGTATTTAAAGGGGTACAGCTGATTGATGAGCTTAATTTTTCAATAACCTTATCCGCCGAGTTGCTCCCTTACTACTGGGAAGAATTTAACCTCTCGGTCAGGCCGATACACTCCGATACCTATCTGCCGTCTGCCGAGATAGTATCGACAGCGGACGGATCGTCGCTTGAGTTTTCTGAGGGTGACCTTTTGTCCAGTTGCTCAAATATTGCATCGGTTGAGAGATATGCTCCGAGCGTGACCTGTGGCCCATATAGCTTTGTTTCGTTTGAAAATCAGACGGTGACATTGGAAATTAATGAAAACTTTAAGGGCGATATGTACGGCGACAAGCCGGAATTTCAATATGTAATACAAAAGGCGATTCCTATCGAGTCGGATGTACAATGGGTTATCGACGGACAGGTAGATATTGTTGAAGGAGTTGTAGAACACGAAAAAATCGAGGCGGTGAAGTCATCCGATACTGCAAATTTCCAGACATATCTGCGTGCAGGATTCGGTTATCTTGCCATGTTGTGTGATACCGGAGTGACTTCTGATATAAATGTGCGGTGGGCGCTAGCTTCTCTCATCGATCGAAGTGCCGTTGTTGAATATGTGCTCGGCGGATACGGAAGTACCGTCGATGCTGAATACGGTATTGGTCAATGGATGTATCGTGAGCGCGGCGCCGATCTGCAGGAGGAAATGCTACCGATTTCGTTCAATATTGATGTTGCCAATGATTACCTTGACGAGACTGAGTGGGTATATGAGTCGGACGGTACTACTGCATTTGATCGTGAAAAGGCAAGTGCAGATGGAAGTTATATGAGACACAATGCCGATGGCGAAAAGCTTGTTATCAATCATTTAGGTCAGTCCAACGTGCTTACCGATATAATCGAAATACAGTATGCGGCAAATGCTCCGCTCGCCGGAATGGAGTTTAATCTCGAGACGGGCGATTGGAACGCGGTGCTCGCTAACTATTACAACGCATATCAACTTGGTGAAGATCGCATCTATGACACATTCAACCTTGCAACTAACTTTTCGCCGATATTTGATCGTTATTATGACTGGCATTCCGATTCGCTTGAATCAGGATCAAACCGTGCTCAGTTGAGTGATGCAGAGCTCGATGAGTATATCGTAGCGATGCGCAGTGCCGATCCGAGCGAGCGTGAAGAATATCTTGATGCATGGGTGAATTATCAGCTGCGTTGGAACGAACTGCTTCCGCAGATTCCGCTCTATTCCAATGAGTATTTTGATATCTCACATATCTATGTAGATAACTTCGAAACCAATACCTTTGCAGGATATGAGAATATCATATGTCAAATATCCAAAAGCGAAAAATAATACGGTCATAAATTTGGGTGGGAAGTGATACGGTATATATTAAAAAGGATTTTAATACTGGTGCCGGTAGTTTTCTTTGTGTCGGTATTGATTTTTGCAATAGTAAAAATAATGCCGGGCGATCCGGTAGACCTCATGCTTCCAACCGATCTCACCCCCGAGATGAGGGCGGCATCGTATGATGCTATGTATAAAAAGTTAGGACTGGACAAAGATATCGTAACGCAGTACTTTGCTTGGATAGGCGGAGTTCTTGCGGGAGATTTCGGATATTCAAGTGACTATAATCGTCCGGTGGCCGATGTCGTCGGTGTGCCGCTTAAAAATACTTTGATACTCAATTTGGGCGTTAATTTTTTGTACCTTTTGATCGCTATTCCGGTAGGCATAAGGTGTGCAACCAAGCGGAATTCTTTGTTCGATAATGCATGGCAAATGTTTTCGTTGATTGCCTATTCCACCCCGTCGTTTTTCATCGCGATCCTGTTGATATTCTTTTTTGCAATTAATCTCGGTTGGTTTCCGATGGGAGGTATGCCAAACTCATCGGTGCTCAGCGGGACTCGACTTTTGAGTGAGTGGCTGCAAACGCTTGCGTTGCCTACGATTACATTAACGGTCGTGAGCCTTGCGGGAGCTATAAAATATGTTCGCAACGCAATGATCGAGGCGCTCAGCCATGATTACATAAGAACCGCCAGAGCCAAAGGTCTCGGCGAAAAGGTGGTAATATATTCCCACGCATTTCGAAATGCGTTGATTCCGGTGTCGTACATAATAGTCGGCACCTTGTTTTCGTTGTTTGCAGGCTCGGCGATCATCGAGAGCGTGTTTCAATACAACGGAATCGGTTCACTGATGATTTCTGCGGTCACTAACCGCGACAATCAGCTGATTACTACATTGAATCTGTTCTATGCTGTAATTAGCCTTGTTTCGGTGCTGGTTGCAGACATAATATATGCGATTGTAGACCCTCGCATCAAGCTGAATTGATGGGGGAGAAGATGTCGAAGAAACCAAAAGAAAAATACACGGTCAGATCCTTGTTTCGACCGAGAGATGAAAAGTTTCGAGTGTTTGAAAAGGAATCGATTAACACTCCTTTTCAGACCATGATGAAAAGAATGCTGCGCAATCGGCTTGGAATGTTTGGGGTCGTTGCTTTGGTGGCTATCTTTTCACTCTGCTTTATCGGGTCGATGTTTGTGCAGTTGGACGAAGGATACACCGAACTCGCACTTGCGAATATTAGGCCGGGCGTAGGATATCTTGACTTCCCGGCGGAACTCGCCGATGAAAATGTCGAAAAAATATCTTCCGGAATATCGTTCAGCGCCGCAGTTACCGACAATGGAGAATTTTATTTGTGGGGAGTAGAACCCAACAAAGAGCAAAGAAATGTATCGACTCACATTTTTGATGTGCCAAGCGAGGTGGAACAAGGTGTTATAGTCGATGTCGTCTGCGGCGGCAACCATGTTGTGGTACTCGATGAAGACGGTAATTTGCATTCTTGGGGTTTCAACAGTAACGGTCAAACCGATGTGCCGAGTGATATAAAAAGTCTGTTTTCAAGTGGTGATGTTTCGGTAGTGCAGATGGAGGCGATGTCACGGTATACGGCATTGCTTGGCAATAACCAAAATCTGTATTTATGGGGAAGCTCACAGGCAGAAATTTCACTGGCTGTCCCAAGCGATGCACGTGGACGGATTGTCAAAATTGCCGCCGCCGACAGCAATATTGCACTTTTGCTTGACGATGGAACAGTCATGGTGATCGGCGACAAAGGAACCGAGTTTGCGCTTGAACTGCCGACCGAGTTGACAGACGGCAGTGTTGTGGTAACAGACATTGCGGCAACAAACAGAAATGTTATTGCACTGGACGAGCGGGGGAATCTGTACAGCTGGGGCGCTTCACAGGACTCTCTTGATGTATTGCCACAGGGTGGCGGAGAACCGGCGCAGCTTGTCTCCGGCTATAATAATTTCGCACTGCTTACTACAGACGGCGAGGTAATAGTTTGGGGCAACGACAGTTTGTCGCAATTGCAGCAACCGAATGCAATGTCTGAGATAACAGAAATCTATTCCGACTATTTTCAGTTTTATGCCATTGGTAGCGACAACGAAATAGTGGCATGGGGGAACGATGGCTATCTGTTTGGTACCGATGATTACGGTCGTGATATTTTTGCTCGCATTGTTCACGGAGGACGAATATCGCTGACGGTTGGAGCCATTGCGGTTATTATTTCAACAATAATAGCTTTGTTGGTGGGATTGACCTCCGGATATTTCGGGGGATGGATTGATCATCTTCTTATGAGAGTGACCGACATTTTTTCTGCAATACCGTTTTTTCCGATTGCGGTTACCCTTTCGTATGCCGTTGGGTCTATTCTGGATGATTCGCAAAAGATGTATATGATAATGGTTATTTTGGGTCTTCTCGGCTGGATGTCGCTCGCCCGTCTTATTCGCGCGCAGTTATTGCTGGAACGTGAAAAGGATTTTGTTTTGGCGGCACGGGCACTCGGCATAAAAAATCGAGTCATTGTGTGGCGGCATATTCTTCCAAATGTTTTTAACCTTGTTATTGTTAGCATCACACTGAGTTATGCCTCGTCGCTACTATCTGAAGCGGCACTCTCATTCATCGGTTTCGGTGTTGCGGAACCTACGCCGTCGTGGGGTAATATGCTGACATCGGCACAGGATATCTCGGTGATCGAGTTCTATTGGTGGCGCTGGCTGATTCCGGCATCGTTTGTAATAGTTACTGCGCTTAGCGCAAATCTCGTAGGTGATGCCCTGCGCGAGGCTCTCGACCCACGCTTTGAGGATAGGAGGTAGCATGAGTTTGTTAGAGATAAAAGATCTGCATACCTACTTTGATACGAGGAGTGGGTATATCAAAGCGGTTGACGGGGTGTCGTTGTCGGTAGACGTCGGCAAAACTTTGGGCGTGATAGGTGAATCGGGGTCGGGTAAAAGTCAGACTGCAATGAGCGTGTTAAGGTTATTTGAAAAAAATCAGCGCATACATAAAGGTGAGATTTTGTTTGACGGTGAAGATATCGCAAGTCTGGACGACAGAGAATTGAGAAGGATAAGAGGGAACACGATTTCCATGATCTTTCAAGAGCCGATGACCAGCCTGAATCCGGTTTTTACGGTGGAACGTCAGATTTCAGAGTCGCTGATATTGCATCGTGGGATGAATAAAAATGAGGCGCGGGCTGTCGCTGTTGAAATGCTCAAGTCGGTACAAATACCGAACGCCGAAGGGATGGTGCGGCGATACCCACATGAGCTTTCGGGTGGCATGAGACAGCGTGTGATGATTGCCATTGCGCTTGCCTGCCGTCCAAAATTGTTGATAGCCGATGAACCGACCACTGCACTGGACGTGACGATACAGGCACAGATACTACGTCTAATAAATGAACTGAAAACCAGCAATAATACCGCTGTTATGTTCATCACCCATGATCTTGCAGTTGTTAGACAGATGGCAGACGATGTCGCTGTGATGTACTGTGGTCAGGTTGTGGAATTTGCACCGTCAAACTCGGTATTTGATGTCGAGTCGCGGTTTGCACATCCCTATACAAGAGCTCTTCTAGAAAGTTTGCCGACCGGAGCATCCTATAAAGAAAATCGTCTTGAGGCAATCCCCGGTACGGTTCCGCATCCACTGCAACTGCCGAGCGGATGCAAGTTCTCTCCTCGTTGCAAATATGCGGTTGATCGGTGTAAAAAAGAGGAGCCGGAGCTAATGTGTGTCGACGGAAAACACAGTGTCAGGTGCTTTTATCCGGATAGAACGAAGTGTAAGGCTGAAAACGAGTTTTCAACCCAGCTTTAGTTAGAATGAGTCTTTGTGCCTTTCAAACGGAATGCGTTTGAACTTCGCCACCATGTGACGCAACCGGACAAAACACTAAGTAAGGAATGGTCATAATTATGGAAAATAAAAAGGTTTTGCTTTCTCTTGATAACGTGAAGATGCACTTTCCGCTAAAAAAAAGCCTAGATCTTGTCGGAGAAAAGAAGTTTGTCAAGGCGGTCGATGGCGTAACGTTTGATATATATGAAAATGAAACACTCGGGCTTGTCGGCGAGTCGGGATGTGGAAAGACTACGCTTGGCAGGGTGATATTACAACTATACAAACAGACGCTCGGAGATGTGCTTTATAACGGAGTGAGTCTTTCTACATTCTCAAGGCATGAGTTGCGGCGCCTTCGCAGAGAACTCCAGATAGTTTTCCAAGATCCATATTCATCACTCAATCCAAGAATGACTGCCGGACAGTTGATCTCGGAGGCGGTTTCGGAACATGGGCTATATCGCAAAGGCAGTCAGGAGCTTGAGCAATACACACTTTCGGTGATGGAGCGATGTGGCCTGCAGCGACATATGATTCATAGATACCCACACCAGTTTTCCGGCGGGCAGCGTCAGCGTATCGGAATCGCCCGAGCCGTTGCCTTGGCACCAAAGTTTATTGTGTGTGATGAATGCGTTTCGACACTTGATGTGTCTATTCAGTCACAGATTATTAACCTGTTACTTGACCTAAAGGAACGGGAAAACCTCACCTATCTTTTCATTTCACATGATCTGAGTGTCGTGCGTTATATTTCGGATCGTATAGGCGTAATGTATCTCGGTAATATTGTCGAGTTGTGCGCCAGTGAATACTTGTTCAAAAAACCGTTTCACCCTTATACAAAAGCCTTGCTTCGGGCGATACCAACGCTGAATGGAGATTGCGCAATCGGCAACGATGAGCTTTTGGAGGGGGATGTGCCAAGTCCAATCGATCCACCGACGGGATGCAAGTTCCATCCGAGATGCAGGGTGGCAAAGGATGTTTGCAGACAGGACGTGCCAACGCTGAAAGAAATTGAGCCGCGTCATTATGTAGCCTGTCACTTTCCGTTAAACGGAGGTGAAGATGAGACTGTTTAGATATTTTAGCAAAAGAAAGGCCGAAGAAAGCGATCGTTCAGAGATGCCGGAACTTGAAAAAGGTGATTTTGTCGCCATGTTGATAGCGGCACTTGTTACATTTGCCCCACTCGTTTTATTTATTTCGCTTGTTTATATTGGGGTCGCTTATCTGTTTGGATTATAGTGAGGTATACGATGAAGTTTTCTGAAATTGAGTATAAAAGACCAGATTTTGATGCGCTGTACGACGAGTTTGATAGTTTGCTGGAGGAGTTTTCGGCTGCAAAAAGCGTCGACGAGCAGTTTGAGTTATATTGCAAAATCGATGAACTTACGGATGACTATGATACACAACATGCAATCACACGAATCAGAAATTTCATTGATACGAATGACGAATTTTATGCAGAGGAGCATAAGGTTTTTTCTCGCAACAATCCGACAATCGGATCTAAATACAATAAGCTAAATGAACTGGTGCTTTCGAGTCGGTTCAAAAAAGAACTGGGCGAGAAGATCGGCTATGTAACAATGCTGAATATTGAATTGTCTGCAAAATCGTTCTCGAGCGAGATAATGGACGACAAGCGTGAAGAGAGCAGATTGATCTTTGAGTATCTAAATATAATGTCAAAACTTTCGGTAGAGTTTGATGGAAAAACCATGCCGCTGTCGATGCTTGCGCCGTATAAAGAAAGTCCTCGGCGCGATGTTCGAAAAAAAGCGTTTATAGCAGAGGGTGAATGTTATAATAGTGTTAAAGATGAACTGGACAGGATCTTTGATGATCTTGTAAAAAATCGCACTGCACAGGCGAGAAAATTGGGTTTTGAGAATTTCATAGAACTCGGTTATGCAAGGATGAGACGCAATTGTTATAATCGCAGTGATGTAGCGGTGTTCAAACAAGAAGTGGTCAAAGATGTATTGCCGCTTGCAAAAGAAATTTATGCACAAAGAGAAGAGCGTCTCGGGTTTTGCGATCTAAAAATATACGACGAAATGATTGCCTTTAGAGAGGGTTCGCCCTGTCCAAAAATCTCGGAAGATGAGATGGTCGAGGCAGGCAAAAAAATGTATGCCGCAATGTCACCGGAATTGGCTGAGTTTGCCGAATTGATGATAGAAAACGAGCTGTATGACCTTCGCTCAAAGATAGGGAAGTCACCCGGTGGCTTTTGTTCTTATCTGAAAAAATATGACTATCCATTCATTTTTGCAAACTTCAATGGAACTTCGGCAGATGTTGGGGTTTTTACACATGAAGCCGGTCATGCGTTTGCAAAATATATTTCATCGAAGAGTGACAAGCGTCAGTTTTCACTTTATTCTATGGATATATCAGAAACTCATTCCATGACGATGGAATTTTTGACGACACCGTGGTATGATCTGTTTTTTCAAGAGGATGCCGAAAGATATAAACTTCAGCATGCCGAAAATTCGGTTCTTTTTATTCCCTACGCCTGTCAGGTCGATGAATTCCAAGAACGAGTTTATTTGAATCCCGATCTGACACCGAAACAACGTGATGAGCTATGGTTAGAGATTGAGGGTCGTTTTCGACCGAACATGTCACATGAGGAAATTCCGTTTTACAACACGGGAGCGGCTTGGAAAAAGCAGACACACATATTCAAGTCGCCGTTTTATTATATCGATTATGCTTTGGCACAGATAATGGCGCTTCAGTTTTTTGCGCTTTTTCTGGAAAGTCAAGAGAATGTAATGAAACTTTATATGGAACTAGTTGGGTATGGCAGTAGCCTTACTTTTGTTGATCTTATCAAAAAGATTGGATTGAAATCACCGCTCGAAACTGAAAATATCAAACCAATAATTTCCACACTGAAGAAATGGATAAATCATAGTAATGTGACATAAATAGTTTGCCAATTAGAGCATTTTGTGGTACAATATATTTGTAAAAATGCGTTTTAAGCGTTATGAGAGAATAATACTATAAATGAACGAATTTTTTGAAAAAATAATTGAAAACGAGAGAGTTTTCACGGAACTTGCGTCGAAACAATTTTCCGACAAGAGTGATATTACCCGTGAAAACATTAAATCGGTTTTGGTGCAAAGGGGTGCTAAGATTCGTCAGGTCATTAATGAGACAAATGTCTTGATCGACGAGCATATTTCCCCTTATTTGAAGAACCCTGAGAGCCTTGAGTCGGAAAATGCAAAGCAACTTCAAGAGCTGGCGCAAACATTGTCCGGGTATAAAGAGAGTATCGATACCGGACTTTCGTTTGAAATTCGTGAAGCGCTCGTAAAATATTCACAGCATATCGGCGACGATGCCATGTATATCAACAACACGTTTTATAAGGCGCTTGCACTTTTTTATCTTGAAAGAGCATTGTTCAAATCGGAAATGTCGGAGTGCTATGAGCAGATAATTGCATTTTCCGACCGGTATGCAAGCTTTGACAAAGAGACGAGGAATCTAATTGCTCGTGCATATGGCAACTCATATATCAGCGTTGCCGATCTCAATCTCGAAGAGGTATTTCGAAGATATGATCGGGCACTAGACTTTTGGGAGAACACCGCCAAGAAGGTGGATCCCGATTTCCCGTGGGACGCGTTTTATCAAAATCTCCACGAAAATCTTTGCTCCACGACTATCACTGCACTGCGTTCCAACAAGTCAATGAAAGTCAGTTATACAATGGTGGATCGTCTGCTCGAATCGGCACAGTATCTTTACGACTCACTCATAGCAAATAAAAAGATTCAGTCAAACGACTATACAACCTCTCAGATAAAGCACCTTTATTATTATAACACTGCAAAATATTATAACTATAAAATGAGTGCAAATGAACTGCTGCAGTTTTTCTATTCGGTATATAAACAGGCGGATGATGAATATACCTATGACGATCTGTACAAAAAGCTTCATGTGTCGGCTCTGTTCTTGCACTATCTACAAAAGCTTCCACAGACCTGCTATTCAACAGAAGACAGGTTTAGGTTGCTGGACGAAATTGAGCAAGACGTCTTTCAGTACACCATGAATATACCGGACGACCTGTCTCGATCATATGTTGCAAATATGCTGACGAATTTTGCACTCGGAAGCCACGAAATTTTCGACGACTATGCCTATTTGAAGATGCTTTTGTCGCTTACGGTATTTCGCCATGCCCCTACCTATGTCCACTCTGTAATGGTGGCGAGAATCGCGTTTACCATGATTGAATACGTTATAAAGCATAATCCTGAAAAACTGATAGGTATGCCGGGAGTCGATACGGTTGAAGACGTTTCGGATAAGGCAGGGGACATCCTTTTGTTCACCTGGTTTTCAGGGCTTGTACACGATATAGGGAAAATTGTCTACTCTCATATGGTTTCGTTTTATGTTCGCAAGCTCAATGACAAAGAGTTTGAGATGATTAAGCAACACTCTTCGGCGGCGAAAAATTTCATCAAGTCTTCTCCGAACCTTGATGTGGACACACTGCTTTATGAAACGGTGAATAACGCCACAAACATGGAGTTTTCAAACTCTCCGGAACTTTTTTCGCACCTTGCCGATGTGGCACTCGGTCATCACAAGAGCTTCGATGGCAAGTTCGGGTATCCACAGGATTTTGATAATTTTGCGTCGCCTGTCAAGATTGTAATCGATGCGATTACGATTGCCGACTCTATCGATGCCGCAACCGACAGTGTTGGACGTAGCTATGCGCGGGAAAAGACACTGGAGCATATGGAAGAGGATTTGCTATCCCAGATCGATACAAGATATTGTCCATATCTTACCAAGATCATATTTGAAGACAAATCGGTTTATAAAGAGATAAGCGAGCACCTGAGCCAGTATAGATACGATATATATCATTCGATATTTTTCCTAAAAGACTTTTCAAAGACCATGTTGCCACCGAATTCGGGGATTTTTTAAACAAAAAAAGAGCTGCGAACAACTTGTTCACAGCTCTTTTCTGTTGAGAAGTTTTGCGATGTTGGTTATAGGTGAGGCGATGTCGCAAAGAGTATTAGTATGAAGTAAACGGGAAGGAGTTTTTTACAAGCGCTCTTGCATCGGCAAGGTCTTTCAAGGCGCCGTGCCCCAACATTTGCCCGAGTAGGTTTCCGATAGCGGTTGCCTCGGTCGGACCTGCCACAACTTTATGCTTTGTGATTTTAGCGGTCAAACGATTCAGATATTCGTCCTTAGAACCACCGCCTACGATGTTGATATAGCCGTAATGAGTGCCGGTGATCTCTTCGATGTTTTTTATGGTTTTGTCATAGTATACTGCGAGCGAGTTGTAAACAACAGCGGCGATTTCACCCGGAGTTTCCGGTACTTGAAGTCCATGTGTCTTGCAGTACTCTTTGATTGCGCCAATCATAGAATCCGGGGCGGTGAATATATCATCGTTACAGTCTACAATGGTAGAGAGATTTGACTGCTGTGCCATGTTGCAGAGTTCATCGAAACTATACTCGTCGTTATACTCTTTCTTGACGTTTTGAATCATCCAAAGTCCCATGATATTCTTTATGAAACGATATCGACGGTCATAGCCACCCTCGTTAGTGAAGTTGCAACTCTGCGCCATTTCACCGCAGTTAGGTTTTTCAAGTTCAATTCCCATAAGAGACCAGGTTCCGCTGCTGAGATATACGGTGTTTTTCATGGTGGGAACCGCTGCGACTGCAGAGGCGGTATCATGCCCCATGGTGGTGATAACTTTGCAGTCATATCCGATTCTTTCGCGGATGATTGGTAGCAGGCTACCTATGACCGTTCCGGGCATGGTGATGGGAAGGAACATCTCTTTTGGAAAACCAAAGCTATCGATAATATCATAATCCCAATCGCAACTCTCGGCATTCAACATGTTGGTGGTGCTTGCAATAGTATATTCACAGCTTTTGACACCGCTTAGACGATAGTGAAAATAGTCCGGTGTCAAGAGCATGGTCTTTGCCTTTGCAAGCTGCTCCGGATCAGTGTCTTTTAATGCAGTTAACTGATAAAGCGTATTGTATCTTGCTTTTTGTATTCCGGTGCGCTCATACAGCGTGCGCTCTGACACATGCTCAAAGACGCGCTCTTCGATATGCTCGGTGCGCTTGTCGCGATAGGCGATAGTGTCGCCGAGCATTTGGTCGTTTTCATCCAGAAGGACATAGTCAACGCCCCAGGTGTCTACTGCAATCGAGGTCGGTATTTTTTCGAGGTCTTTGCACTTTTTCATTCCTTCAACTATGTTGTCAAAAAGGTCTTCGTGATTCCAGCAACTGTGATTGTTGCGGGTAGAATAAGAATTTTTGAAGCGATGCACCTCCTGTGTCTTAAGCACTCCATCTTCGACCCAACCAAGAATGTGACGGCCGCTTGATGCGCCGATATCGACTGCAAGATAATATGTGTTGCTCATTGTCGTTACCCCTTTCGTATTTAGATTTCGGCAAGTGCGATTCCTTTGAACTGTTTGACCACTTCGTCCAAGTTTGCAAAGTCACACTCCGCCATTCCGAGTGAGCCCTCTTGCTCCGCCGCTTTTTCATGGCCTATAAGCGCATAGGTTGAGTCGACAAGATGGGTGAACTGCGGACTTGTAAGCTTTTCACAGATAAAACTCTGACTGGGCATATTGATGTCTTCGCCTGAAATTTCAAACATGTTGTTTTTGCGACAGAGTTGCTGTACACGCTCGAGTTGCTGTGAAGTGTTTCGAGCCGGCATATATGTCACCGCCCTTACTCCAAACTTTTTCAGTTCGTCAAACAGCAAATCTAAAAATTCGTCTTCGAATTTTTGTGCTTTCTTGTCGCCGGTAACGCTTTGCTCAATATCTCCAAGATATGGATAAGCCAGTATGATTCCGTGTTCGTCACAGAGCTTTACAAGATCTGTGATGTGTGGAAGTTCATCGGTTGCATCAATGTAGATTTTGCTGACAAGGCTTGCCTTGAACACACCGAGTAGGCGATATAGCAGATCGTCGGGATCACTTGCAATGACCTCTGCCTGCGCATCGGTTAGTGTACAGCCAATCGCCTTTGCAAAGTCGGCACAACCATTTGCGCCGAATTTTTCATAAGCTTTTGAGGCAAGTGCATAAAGCAGATGACGCTCCGTTACACTTCCACCCGTTGCCGACATGGAAATGGCAACGACATCGTTATCATAGTCAAGGACAATGCCATGTGGTTCGGTGAGCGTATTTATTTTTTCTGTCATGGCACGATTGCGTCGACCTCTTGCTTCATTAATCGGCGCGAAGAACCGCTCAACCGCCCCAAGCGACTTTTCCGGTATGCCATGCAGTGCCATATAAATGACGTCTTTTTGGTCCGGATTGTTGATGAAGCGACCTGCAAGTGCGCTGTTTGCTATCGAAACTCGACACTCGGCACCGACCGTGACACCCATTTCGGCGACTTTGCCGGCCTTTTTGAACTCGATGGCACCGGCGACACTGTCATGATCCATGATACCGACAGTATCAAGACCTGCGAGCCATGCCGTATAGACCGCTTCGGTAGGTGAATAGGGTGAAAAAGAGTAGATGGTGTGCACATGGTTGTTGCAGTATTCCGGACGCTTTTGTGGTGCGGGAGTGTTTGCGAGCACCTGTCTCAGCGCCTCGATACGCTGTTCGGCGGTTGCGCCGTGTAAGTCTTGCATGGGATATCACCTTTCTGTTAAGTGGTATAGAAGTTTAGTATAAAAAACAATAGAGATTGGTCAAATAAAATTTATTATCGGTGCACAGTGCCACGGAACATATGAGTAAAGGTGTTGCCGACCGAATAAAATGCATGTAGCTAGTTGAGCATGATCTGTCCGCCGCTGACGGGCAGTGCCTGTCCTGTCTCATAATCTTGTTCAACAAGATAAAAAAGTGCCTTGGCAACATCGATAGGGAAACAGCCTCTGCCGAGCGGAACTTGTTTTTCATAGTAGCGACGAACCTCGTCGATGGTGGTAGCTCCCGGAACCTTTCCGGCGTTGAGGTATTGCACAAAAAGTCCTTTTTCCGGATCACACCAAAGCGGCCCATCAAGATAGTTGCCGGGGCAGATGGAGTTGACCTTGATTCCGTACGGCGCAAGTTCCAGTGCAAAGCTTTGGGTTAATCCTATACCACCGAATTTAGAGCCGGCATAGGCAAAATTCTTCTTGCTACCCGCAAGTCCTGATTTCGAGTTGATCTGTATGATGTCGCTCATGTGGCTGTTGTCGGCCTCAAACTGTGCCTTCATGACAGCACCGACATATTTGACGGTGAGAAAATATGCGCTGTAATTTACACGGGTAACAAATTCAAAGCGATCATATTCCAGTTCATCGATGCCGCCTGCAACCAAAACGCCTGCATTGCTGACAAAAATGTCGATACCACCAAATTCATCTACTACCGCCGAGACCATGTCGGCAACACTCTGTTCGTCGGCAACATTGACCTTGACAGCAAATGCGCGCTCTCCAAGACGATCGGCGACCTCTTTTGCCATGTCATAGTTAAGATCTGCGATAGCGACATAGGCACCTTCGGCGATCATGCACTCGGCAATGCCAAGGCCGAAGCCTTGAGCACTGCCGGTTACTATTGAAAGCTTGCCGCCGAGACGACCGGTTGTAGCCGGACGTTTTTTTACGTTTTCTGCCGCTTTTTTGACGGCGGAGGATATGTCTATCATAACGGTTTTTTCCTTTCCCTTGAATTTATACTCCGAATTTTGCTTTGCGCATCATTTCTACGTCGGTGTAGTCTTTAGATGGGGTATATCCGTCGATCGGCATGATTCTGCTGTGGAATGCATCAAGGAACCACTGAGGCTGAGGGAAGAACATGTGTTCAAACTCGAATGCCGGAGTGATCCAGTTTTCTGCGCCGAGAACAAAGGGAGGAGCATCAAGATGATCAAAGCAGAGCTGTGTGATGTTGCTTGCAAAGTCGTTGAGGATGTTGCCCCTTGTGCAGGCATCGCTGGCAAGGATGATGCGACCGGTCTTTTTGACCGACTCTACAACCTTTTCATAGTTGAACGGTACGATGCTTCGTGCATCGATGACCTCGACCGAAATACCACGCTCTTCAAACAGTTTAGCGGCATCCAGTGCGGAGTAAAGTGTTGCGCCGACTGTGAGAATGGTAAGATCGGTACCGGCACGTTTGATGTCCGGCTCGCCGAGCGGAATCTCATAATATTCTTCCGGCACGCCGCCCTCATGGAACTGCTCACCGATGTCATAGTATTTCTGGCTTTCAAAGAACACAACCGGATCAAGACCGGAAAGTGCGGTGTTCATCAGTCCTTTTGCGTCATATGGGGTTACCGGATACACCACCTTGAGACCCGGCATGTGCGCTGTGAGTGCCGACCAGTCCTGTGAGTGCTGTGCACCGTATTTGCTACCGACCGATACACGGAGCACAACCGGCATGTTGAGCAGACCTGCCGACATTGATTGCCATTTAGCAAGCTGATTGAACACTTCGTCGCCGGCGCGACCCAAAAAGTCACAGTACATAAGTTCGGCAATGACACGACCGCCTGCCATTCCGTAACCGACGGCAGAACCTGCGATTGCCGCCTCACTGATGGGAGAGTTGAAAAGACGGTGGTGGGGGATGCTGTCCATCATGTTTCTTGTGACGGCGAATGCTCCGCCCCAGTCACGGACATCTTCACCGTAGAGTACCAGTGTCGGATCTTCATAAAATTTATCGAAAATGGATTCAAACAGTGCATCACGCAGAGCGTAGATACGGTTTTTGCTGATCGCCTTGCCGTTTTCGTCAAACGCAAATCTTGCCTTGTTTGCAAGTCCGGCATAGCGGGTGTTCTCTTCTTTGGTGGTCAGAACATCGGGAGCACGATCGTCCATCTTTGTCTTGGACTCATTTTTGTACATCAGCTCTGCAATGATGTTCTTTTCGCCGTCAAGATTCATGTAGGGAGATATCTCGACATCTTTGGCAATGGCAAACACGTCCTTGTTGCGTTTTTGTGCCGTTTCAATCGCCTCGACACACTCTGCCTCGGTGCAGATTCCGGCAGCGATCAGCTCTTTTTTGAACCACTCGATGCTGTCGGCATCACGCCACATCTCAATCTCTTCGGCACTGCGGTATGCAGAGGCATCAGAGGTGGAGTGACCGGAAATACGATAGGTGACAACGTCTAACAAGACAGGGCCGTCACCCGATTTGATGATGTCTTTTTTGCGGCGGAATGCGTCGATGACTGCAAGCGGATTGTATCCATCGACACGCTCGGCGTGCATTTGATTTTTTGCGATTCCGGCGCCCATACGAGCAAGGAAGTCATATGCCATGGTCTCACCACGGGTTTGTCCACCCATGCCGTACGCATTGTTATTGAAACAGAAAATAAGAGGAAGACCGCCCTTGGTACCATCGTCCCAAAGGGTGCGATACTGATCCATTGCGGCAAAGTTGAGACTTTCCATAACAGGACCACAACCCATCGATGCATCACCGATGTTGCAGACCACGATGCCGTCTTTTTTGTTTACACGTTGGTACAGCGCAACTCCGGTAGAGGTTGGGCCGCTTCCGCCGACAATTGCGTTGTTCGGGAAGATGCCGAACGGGGTGAAAAATGCATGCATCGAACCGCCGAGCCCTCTGTTGAAACCGGTGTCCCGTGCGAAAACTTCGGCCATTGCACCATAAATATAGAAATATTTCGCCTTGTCTTTTATGGTTGCGAGCTTGAAATGCTCTTCAACTATTTTAAGGTTGCGACCACCAAAGAAATTTTCCATGACCTCGGTCAACTGTTCGTCGGTTAGCTGTTCGATGGAGGAAAGACCTTTAGCGATGATCTCGCCATGACTGCGGTGAGAACCGAGGGTATAGTCCTCAACACCGAGAACAAAGGCTTGACCGACCGCCGCCGCCTCTTGACCTGCCGAGAGATGAGCCGGGCCGGCATAGGTGAACGGGCAATCGTTGTATTGTCCTTTGACCTTAATTTCATTGAGCATGTTTTCGAATTCACGAATGCTCGCCATGTCGGAAAGGATGCGCAAAAACTCTTCTTTAGTAAAATTTTCGCTCTCTTCTTTGATGGTTTTGTTGTAAGCATTCACCGGAATGTCGGTAAATGTAATTTTGGAACTTGCTCTGACCTCTTTTGGGTCAACCACTAAACACTTTGGCATTTTATATTGTCCTTTCTCTTTGTTTTATTCAATCTCAAACAGCGCTTCGCGAATGATTTCACAGACGGTGGGATGTGGGAAAACCAGCTTTTTGATGCCGTCGATCGGAAGTCGATTGCCGATCATCAATGCGGCACCGTAGATACTTTCCGAGCTTGCGTTTCCGACCATCGAAACACCGAGGATGATTTCACGACTTTTGTCGTATACTAACTTGATGAACCCATCGCCACGCTCGTTTTCTGCAAGATATCTGCCGCTGTATGCCATCGGGAGTTTCACGCAAACGGCATCGTAACCTTTTTGTTTTGCCGATGCTTCTGTCTCGCCCACTGCCGCTACTTCGGGGTTTGTGTATATGACGGATGGAATTGTGTTGTATTCCATGGCATCTTTTTTGCCGACAATATTATTTACCGCAACTTCTGCCTCGCGGTAGGCGGTATGTGCGAGCATGACCTTGCCGTTCACATCACCGATGGCATAAACACCCTCGACGTTGGATAGCAGTGTGTCGGAGGTTACAATAGCGCCGCGCTCGGTGAAAATGTCAAGTTTTTCAAGACCAATGTCAGAGGTGTTGGGTCTGCGTCCAATAGAAAGAAGCACTTTTTCGGCAGAAAGAGAAACGCTCTCACCCTGCTGTTCAAATACAATGCCATCTGATTTTATGGCGGTGACCTTGCAACCAAGCTTGAAGTCGATTCCTTTTTTGGTGTAGTTTGCAAGCAGATTTTCTGCTATGTCGGAATCGATAGGGCCGCCGATGGTCGGTAGCATCTCGACGACGGTTACCTTACTGCCAACCGAGTTGTAGTAGGATGCCATCTCAAGGCCGATAACACCGCCGCCGATAACGCAGAGTGATTTTGGTATCTCGGTGAGTGAGAGAATCTCACGGTTTGTCAGTGCAAAACCGGAAGAAACAGCGTCTTTAAGTCCGTCGATAGGGGGGAGCATAGGACTGCTACCTGTTGCAATTATCAGCTGTTTTGCTGTGTATTCGGCGCCGTCACACACCACCGCAAATCCGCCCTCGATGCGTCCTTTGATTGCGGCGTCACCCGAAATAACCTCGACGCCGTGCTTTTTCATCTTCATGCCTACACCGGCAACCAGCTTTTTGACAATCTTGTCTTTGCGCGCTATGACCTTTTTTTGGTCGATGGAAGCACCGGTGACCGTTACACCGTAATCAGCACAGTGGTTGGCATAGTCAAATACTTTGGCGCTGTGCAAAAGAGCTTTTGATGGGATACAACCTTCGTTGAGGCAGACGCCGCCAAGAGAACGCTTTTCAAAGAGCATGACCGAGAGCCCTTCGGCTCCGGCGCGTTCGGCGGCGCAGTAACCACCGGGTCCGCCTCCTATAACAATTAAATCTTTCATTACTTTTGTTCCTTCTTTAAAATACGCTGTCAATTTTTATACATTGAGTATAAATTGTCGTTTTGTGACGCAAAGTATCGAATCTTGCTTGAGCGATACTTTAGATCGGAATATGATGTTTTATTTAATCAATAAGCAGTAGGCTGAAGTTTGAAAGACTATCGCAGAGGTCTTTGAGGAACTTCGCCGCAGGGGCACCGTCCAATGCACGGTGGTCGAATGTCAATGACAGACCCATGGCAGGATAGGTCGTTATTTTTCCGCTAACTGTCTTGACACGCTCGGTCATGTTGCAGACTCCGAGTATTCCGACTTCCGGTGGGTTGATAACAGGAGTGAAACTTTCGATGCCAAGATTTCCGAGGTTGGTCACCGTGAAGGTTCCGCCCGACAATAGATCCGGGCTTATGCTTCCGGTCTGAGCCGCTTTTGCAACTGTCTTCATCTCGGCTGAAAGCTCGGATAGTGTCAGGGTTTCTGCCGCCATAATCTTCGGAACAAGCAAACCTTTTTCGGTGTCGACCGCAACGCCGAGGTTGACGGTGTTGAAACAACGAAGAAGATCGTCATAATAGTTGGCATTCATGTTTTTGTGGCGAAGAAGAACCTTGGCAGTAGCAAAAAGCACGAGATCGTTTAGCGTAATGCCTTCAAGCTTCGGGTTTTTGCTATTCTTGAACGAGGCACGAAGTCGAAGTATTTCGGTTGCATCGAACGAGCTGTTTAATGTGAGCTGTGCCATTCCTGCAATGGAGGCGTGCATCGCCTTGGCAATAACCTTGCGAACATTGCTATGTGGAATATCTTCGAATGTTACCATCGGTGCGGAGGAAATTGCTTTTTCTGCACCGTTTGCCATGACACGCATTACATCACGCTCGATTACACGACCGGCAGGACCGGTGCCGATTGCATCGCCTGAACCTATACCGTTTTTGTCGGCAAGTGCCTTGGCTCTTGGAGAGATAGCACCGCTTGTTGAGGTGGCAACGCTTGGTATCGACATTGCGGGAGCAGTTTTCGGTGCAACTGCCGGTGCCGCTGCAGGTGCTGCTGCCGGTGCGGTGGCGGCAGGCGCTGTGGATGATTCGGCAGGTGCAGACTGCTTGGCATCGCCTTTTGGTTCAAATTCGGAAATGTCCTCGCCTTTTTGACCGATTACACAGATGTTTCCAAGTGCAGGGACGTCATCGCCCTCACTGTAGAAAACTGCAAGCAGTTCACCCTCTTCTTCAGAAGGTTCGTCAAACGATGCTTTATCTGTCTCGTATGAGAAAAGCAGATCCCCCTTCTTCACACTGTCTCCAACAACTTTGTGCCATTTTGAAAGAATACACTCTTCTACCGTTATGCCCGGTTTCGGCATTACTATTGCCTTTGCCATATTTATGACCATTCCTTTCTTGATATATTTATCCGGTTTCGCCGCAGTGGGCGAAATTTTAATGCATGTAGTTTTCTGAAATTATATCGCTTTTCCGTTTTCGATAATGTAGTTTTCCGCCGCTACCGTCCATACCTTGTCGGGACAGAGTTCAGCAAGTTTCGCAAAGAAGGGATCGTTTTCGCCCAACTTTTCAAAATCATCGATAGCGGTCAGCGGCATGCTGACATGGGTGTAGATAAGTTTTTTGCCGCCCGGGATCTTCGGCAGATTCAGCGTGGTTTCGATTGCGCTATCCAATCCGCCAACATGGGTGATCATGAATGATGGGTTGATTTTGCGCTCTGACAGATAGCCGAGAACTTCGATGAGATCGTCGTTGTTTCCACCCGATGCAGCCGCAAGATGGCTTGCGTTGTAATGTACGTTATAGAAGTTTATCGGTGCCTTGAAACCGGTGTCACTTGGGCCGGCAAAGAAGTTGAGACAGCCGTCACGGGCGAGTATTGCATCACCTTGTTCAATGAGTGCAGGAATTGGTGCCATGACAAAAACATCGTCATAACCTTTGTTGTCGGTGTGTCCCATCAATACAGCCTCGGCATCACAGTCGGAGGTGTTTTGATAGATTAGTTCTACGCCTTGCGCTTTTGCATATTCGACCGAGAGGTATTGGTTTGCACGCTCGATGCGATTGGCATCGATGTCGGTCACGACGACTCTACCGGGACGTTTTTTGGCGGCAAGTGCATGTTGGATAGCACAAATGCCCATCGGACCGCAACCTGCGATGATGCAGAGGTTGCCGCCCTCTCTGATGCCCATAGCGTGTTCGTATTTTCCGTTTTCGGTGTGATAGTTAGCGTTGAAAGAACCAACCACGCAGGAGACCGGTTCTGCGAGAGAGCCAAGGAAGAACGCTTCGCCGTCGTAGGGAAGAAGACATTTTTGTTCCATTACTACTTCAGGTATGATAATGTATGTAGCGCCGCCACCGATATACTCGAAAGAGTAGCCGGGTGCATCAAGCGAACCTTTGTAGTTCAGAGCAGGTTGTATGGCAAAACGTTGTCCTTCTTTAAAATCGTTTGCATGTTTTGCGCCGACCTTGACGATTTCACCACAAAACTCATGACCAAGAATGACAGGGTTGGTGTCGATGTTGTTTGGTACACGTTTATGGTCAGAACCTTGCACCGCCGCCTTATAAGAAGACATGCAGAGTGTATCGGTTATGACCTTTGCAAGGATTTCACCGTCGGTGATTTCGGGAAGTGTGAACTCCTCCAGTCGAACGTCGTTTTTGCCGTAAAGTCTGATTGCTTTTGATTTCATGGTTATCTAGTCCTTTCTTAAAATGATTGGTTCATTTTGTTTTTATATTAAACACAATGTTTTTGTTTTGCGATTTTATGTGTTTTTTATATTCGGTTGGAAACGGCTTTGTAGTGACAATAACGTCGACTTCGCAGGGTGTGCAAAAGGTGTGATGCAATGATTTTGATACCTTAGTCTCGTCGATAAGCATTACTACCCGCGCCGCCTTAGAAATGATATATCGTTTGAGCGCCGCTTCTTCCGGATTTCCACAGCTGAATTCACTGCCGGGTGCATATCCGGATGCAACCATAAATACGGTATCAAAGTTGACATGTTCAAGCGATGCCATTGCCTCGCTTCCGGATAGCGAAAGGTTTTTTCCACTGAGTTTTCCGCCGGTAAGATATACGTTGAGTTGTTGTTTTTGGCAGAGAATACTAGCGATGTTGGTGCCGGTGGTGTATATGCTGAGCGGCATGTCATGAATCATTCGTGCAAGGTTGTCGGTGGTGGAACCGCTGTCAAGAAAAATTAATCCCCCCTGTTTGACATATTCTGTTGCGGCGGCAGCGATCAGTGTTTTTAGGTCGTGATTTTCCGCCACACGCTTGGCAAATGCATCTTCTTGATAAAGACCGTTGACACGACGTGCACCACCACGTATCTTTACCACAAGCCCGTTTGCGGCAAGCGATTCGATGTCGCGGCGGAGCGTCATTTGTGAGGTGTTTGGGAATAAATTTGACAGTTCGCTAAGATAAATAAAAGTGTTAGTGTTACATAGATTTAGGATGCGTTCTTGCCTTTCGTTCAAACCGTATACCACCTCGCTTCTGTTATGTTATGATAGTTTTTGTTATATTGATAACATAATTATACCACGAAATGTTACAATGTCAACATAAAAAATGTGAAATAATAAAGAAAGACGACATTTTTTAATGTCGTCTCGAAGCGTCAAAAAACTGCTTTTCAAAAACACATTTTGACATATTAGTATATAGAAAGCATAACTGTGCTTTCGCGGCAATGTGGCTCTTGTTTTGTCGGAAAAATCAGGACTTCGTTTTGTATCTTTATTTTTCTATTGTTGCCTGAGTGAAGCTGATGAACAGTTGCTTTTGATGATGGTTGCAGGGACGGGAGAGCGCTTGTTTGAGTGATTGCTGTTATCACTTTTGTGGTTGTTCTTTCTTTTTGAAGGAGGCTTCCGACAACAGCACAGAAAGAAGAATAACACCGCCACCGATGACCATTGTGAGTTTAAGAGAATCATAGCCGAGCATTACCGACATTATGCTTCCAAAAAGGCCTTCGGTACTTAGAATCATGGCCGCTTTTGAAGGGTCGATATGTTGTTGGCCAAAAGTCTGCAACAAATAGCAGACAAGGGTGCTGAAAAGACCGAGGAAGATTATCGGAAGGATGCCCTGTACCGTAAGCACCGGCGCTATGTTACCGTCGTTGATTAAAAACATGATAAAAGATAACACCGTCGATGTCAGTATCTGGATGAAAACCAGCACAGTTGCGTCAATGTTGCGTGCAAGCTTGCCGGTGAATACAATCTGACAAGCAAAAAAGAAGGCGCATATTAATGTAAGAATATCACCCAACGACATGGAAAATCCGACTTCAAAGTTTGCCGAGAGAATGAATATTCCGATAAGACAGATGGCGGAGGTGACGAACTTTAAACCTCCCGGCCGTTTTTTAAAGATGATCCACGCAATAAACGGCACCATGATCACATTGGTTGAGGTCAAAAACGCATTGTTGGCAGGGGTGGTGAGTTCTAATCCAAGGCCTTGAAAATAGAACCCGAGGAAAAGGATGATTCCAAGAAAGATGCCCGGAAGAATTTGTTCGCGACGCATTTTTTCGCGAATACGACGAAAAAATATTATTCCGAGGGCAATTGCTGCTACAAAAAATCTTGAAAAGAGCATAAGTTCTGCCGACATGCCAACCTCAAGTGCGAATTTTGAAGCGATAAATCCGGCTCCCCAGATTATTGCCGCGACAAATAGCAGTACGGTGGACAGAGTGTTTTTATTAGACATATCTCGGCTCCTTTCAAAAGATTTGGCGAAGAAGCTGATCGTTCAACTATCAAGCTTCTTGCATTATATATATTATATCATATCTGTAATTAAAAGTAAAATTTGCACACAGACGCTTGACAAATGAATTGTGTTATTGTATTATTGTATTAAATCAATAATACAATCCAAGGAGGGAATGATTTGACAAGAGAATTTTCGACCGATCGACCTATATTCCTGCAAATAGTTGAGATATTGACCGAGGATATAGTGAGCGGCAAACGTGCAGAAGGTGACAAGATGCCACCGGTCAGGGAATATGCACTTCTCGTCGGGGTGAATCCGAATACTGTACAGCGAGCCTATAACGAACTGGAAAGGGTGGGGCTAATCAAGACACGCCGTGGCGATGGGAGTTATATTACTCGCGACAAAGAGGTGATATGCAATCTTTCGACAAGCTCGCTCGATAGGGCAGTGGATGATTTTTTGCAAAAGGTTATGGCGATGGGATTTGACGAAGATACGGTGATGCAGACTCTGGCGGTTCGACTAAAAAAGAGAAACGGAGATAATGATGGAAAAACTACTGACATGTAAAAATTTACACAAGACCTACGGTTCGAAAAAAGCGCTTGACGGTCTTGATCTCATGGTGTATAGAGGGCAGATAGTCGGGTTGCTCGGTCCGAACGGAAGTGGGAAAACTACGTTGATCAAATTGCTCAACGGATTGCTTGCGCCGAGTGACGGAGTGGTCGAGATACTCGGTAATTCTCCGGGTGTTGAGTCAAAGAAGATAGTATCCTATCTGCCGGATAAAGATTTTTTGCCACAGCACGAGACGATCGACAGCCTTATCAACTATTATGAAGATTTTTATGAAAATTTTCGTCGTGAACGTGCGCTCACCATGTTGTCATCGCTGGACATTAGTCACAATGCAAAGCTGAAGACGTTATCAAAAGGAAATCGTGAAAAGGTAGCGCTAATACTTGTCATGAGCCGCGAGGCGGAGCTTTATTTGCTGGATGAGCCGATTGCCGGCGTTGATCCAGCTACTCGTGACTATATTTTGAATACTATAATCGGAAACTACAATGAAAATGCGGCCATTTTACTTTGCACTCACCTTATCGGAGATGTAGAGACGATACTGAGCGATATAGTATTCATGGACAAAGGTCAGATAATTTTATCCGGCAATGCAGACGAGATGAGGGCACGTGAAGGCAAGAGTATTGACACGCTATTTCGCGAGATGTTCTCTCAAATAGATATTTTGTAGATATGTTTTAAAGGAGCGGTTACAGCTATGTTGAAAAAATTACTGAAATATGAGTTTAAATGGGCTTTGTCTACCCATGCGCCGATGTTTTTGGCGATAGTACTGACCACAGCAATACTGCTTTTGTTGTCGCCTTTTGTCGATTTCATGCCGAGCACAGGCTTTTCTGTTAGCAGCGCCATTCCAAGCGAATTAGCGCCGATTGTTGAAAATGTGCTTTTCGGAATTATAGTGATGACATTTATAGTATATGTTGTGGTGTTGATTGGATCATATATAGCATCGGCAATACTGGCGAACTATCGATTCTATAAGAGTCTTTTTAGTTCAAGCGGCTATCTCACCTTCACACTTCCCGCGACGCCAACCCAGCTGTATCTCAGTCGGTTTATCGCCGCCGTAGCATCTATGACCGCGGTGATAATATTGATGAGTCTGTCACTCCATGTTGTGATGTTGTTTATGTCAGACATGAGGTTTAACAGCTTTGAAGTGTATGCGTTACTTATGAATTCCTTGCCGCTGACTGCAAAAATCAGCTTTGTACTTATTATGATAATCACCATACCATATACGATCACTTGGTTCTATTTTTGTCTGTGTGTCGGGCAAACACAAAGGAACAGAATCATAGTATCGGTGATTGCCTACTTTTTATCATACACCGTCACTCAAATTATTAGCTTGATTATGCTTGTGATAGTTACTATTGTTATGGCAATTGCCATGCAGAATGTAGAGAGCGCTAACATTGAGCAATATGCAATCGACCATTATCTTGCACCGATAATCTGGTTAGCTTTAATAATATATGTTGCTATTGGTGTTGGGTATTTTCTGTTTAGCAAAAATATTATGAGTAGGAAACTGAATCTTGAGTAATTGTATGTTTCGTCGTGAAAAAAGATGTGAATTATGTACTACCCGCCATAGTTCATCCAGCTTTTACGAAACCGGTTTGGTGTTGTGCCGACTTGCTTTTTGAATGTGTTAATAAAGTGGCTGACATTTTCAATGCCAACGAGATAGGCGATTTCGTCTACCGAAACAGAGGAAGTTCGCAACAACTCCTTAGCCTTTGCAATGCGCACTCCTCTCAGATACTCTGCAGGTGTTTGACCCATGTGCCTTTTAAAAAGTCGTTGCATATGATATTTGCTCACAGAGCATCGCAAGGCAAGGGTATCGAGTGTCAGTGGTTCTGCATAAAATTCATTAATATGTTCTCGCAAAAAATCGACGAACGCAGGTACCGGTTCACGTTCACGGCGCGTTCCGGCGTGGGCAATACAAAGAGTCAAAAGTTCGGTAAGCAGCCTTGAGGTCTCCACATCGGCCTCAAGGCTGTTGTTCTCATCAGTGTTTATGACCAGTAGGCGTTCCAAAATCCCTTTCATGTCGTCTGAACTTTTCAAACGAAGTGTCGGGTTGTTATCGTTAAGTTGCTTGAATATATCATAGTATGCGGCTGCTGTGGCACCCTTGAAATGTACCCAAAGCATTCGCCAATTACCAATTTCAGAATCGGTCTCATAGTGTTGGTATGGCTTGCAATCAATCAAAAACAGTTCATTTTGTCCGACGGTGTATTCTTTGTCGGCATACTGCAAGATGCCTCTGCCAGATACCGTCAACTTCAGCAGAAAAGAAGATACGCCTTGGCGAGTGGTATAATAGCTGTCACCGGCAAAAAACTCGCCCGCTTCTTGAATATATAGCAATTTAGATTTTGCCGTCGGGTGCGCCGAGACGATCTGCCATCTCGATGGTGGGTTGGTAATATCCGGGTTGTATTCAAGCAGTTGTTTCATGTGTAGATACCTCGGTGAAATAGTGATAGCAAGAAATTGTTATTTTTGAGCAATAACCGACAAGTAATTGTTTATTATTATAGCATATAATTAGACTACAGTAAAGCAATAAAACAAGAAAACGAAGGAAGAGGAGAAGACATATGGTTAGAAAAGCTTTCAAAATGTTTTTGAACCCGGGCAGCGAGCAGGAGTATAAAAAACGCCATGACGAGCTTTGGCCGGAAATGGTTCAAATGATTGCCGAGCACGGAGGAACTAACTATTCAATATTTCTTGACGAAGAGACGAGCGTGCTTTTTGGTTATATAGAACTGGAAAGTGAGGAGCTTTGGGAGAAAACCGCGTTTACCGAAATATGTAAAAAATGGTGGGCTTATATGGCGGATATTATGAGAACAAACGATGATAACAGTCCGGTGTCGGTGACACTCAACAACATGTTTCATCTTGATTAGAAAGGAATGGTTATAAAAATGGACGAAAAAAGAATTCAAAAAGGATATGAGTACGCAAAGGAAATGTATGCCGAAGTGGGTGTGGATATTGATGCAGCCATGGATAAAGCAGATCAACTTGCCATCTCGATGCACTGCTGGCAGGGAGACGATGTCATCGGATTTGACGGTGTCGGAGAACTTACGGGCGGTATCGCAACGACCGGAAATTATCCCGGACGTGCAACAACTCCGCAACAACTGCGTGATGATATATCTTTTGCAAAGTCGCTGATTCCGGGAAGTACTAAACTTAACCTACATGCCTGCTATGCCGAGAAGAGCTCCGCATCGGTGGACAGAGATGCATATACCATCGCGGACTTTCAAAACTGGGTCGACTTTGTCAAGAGTGAAGGGATGGGAATGGATTTCAATCCCACATATTTCTCGCATCCGAAGATGGATGGAGATTTTTCACTCTCGAGCTTTGATGCCGATATTCGCAAGTTTTGGATAGAGCACGGAATACGCTCCCGTGAAATAGCTCTTGAGGCGGCAAAACAGATTGGTATGCCCTGTGCGATCAATTTTTGGATGCCGGACGGTTACAAAGATAGCCCTGCCGATACAGCAAAACATCGTGAGTTGATGGCGCAGTCGTTAGATGCTATATTTGCACCCGACATCGACATGAAACTCGCACCTTGTTCCATCGAAAGCAAGTTGTTTGGAGTTGGTGTCGAGAGCTATACCGTCGCGAGCCACGAATTTTCGTACGGTTATGCCGTGAAAAATAATGTCGGCTACACCTTGGATGCAGGACATTTTCATCCGACCGAGGTTATCTCGGCAAAGCTCTCGTCCTGCCTTCAGTTTTTAGATAACGTTCTTTTGCATGTGTCACGAGGAGTGCGCTGGGACTCGGATCATGTTATTACACTGGACGATGAACTGCAACGCATAATGGATGAGATTGTACACAACGGCTATGAGAATCGTGTGCTCCTCGGTCTTGACTATTTTGATGCCTCTATCAATCGTATAGCCTGTTGGGCGATCGGCATGAGAAACGCTCGAAAGGCGATCTTGAATGCATATCTTGCACCGATAAAAGAGATCAGAACCGCCGAATATTCCGGTGATTTAACCTCACGGCTTGCACTGCAAGAAGAACGCAAGACACTTCCTTTTGGTGCGGTTTGGGATTTTTATTGCATGAAGTCGGGTGTTCCGGTTGGAGAGCAATGGCTGTCTATGACAAAAAAACATGAGGTTGACATTCTCTCAAAGCGAGGATAGAATATTAGTTAAATAAAGATAACAGAGGAACGATAAAATGTTTTTTGAAAAGAACAGGGAATTGCTGGAAAAATACTCCGCAATGTCAAAAGGAGCGGGCGCTCGTGCCGATTTTGTCCAAGGCGGCGGCGGAAACACATCGGTAAAGTTAGCAGACGGAAAAATGGCAATCAAGGCATCCGGCTTCACACTTTCCGACATCGAGATTGACAATGGTTATGCAGTCTTGGATTATGAGATGTTACGTGAGTTTTATGGTAAAACCGATCCCAAAAGCCTTGCGGACGTTGAGGCGGCAGGTTCTGACTGTGCAAAATCAGCCAAGGTTGCGGTAGAAGGTCTTGCAGATCTTCGCCCTTCGGTGGAGGCCGGTTTTCATTCGGTTTTGTCCGGCTTCGTGCTCCATACACACAGTGTTTATGCAAACCTTGTTGCCTGCAATACCGAATGTGATGAGTTGTCGGCCGATGCATTTGAAGGTGCCGACTATGGCTGGACGGTGGTACCCTATGTAAATCCGGGTGCCATGCTGACATTTACAATAAAAGAAGCATGTGAAAAACAAAAAGAGATCGACGGGGTTATGCCGTCAGTAATCATCATGAAAAATCACGGCATAATCGTACACGATGATGATTCGGAGCGTTGCACCGCTATTCATGCCGATGCGAATCGACGTCTTGCCAGATTGTTTGGGCTCAGAACAAACAGTTTTCCTGACGTTGAGGTGCGTGAATTGTCGGCAGGTATTTTTCTTGCCGAATGTGATTATTTGAAGCAGTCGTTGAAAAATACTGTGTACACTGAGTATGATTTTCTTGGAACTCCGCTCTATCCCGATCAGATGGTATTTTTGCAGGATAGCTTTGCGATGAATAGTGCCGATTTGTCTGCCGGTCGATGTGTCGCAGACACCAAGACAGGGGAGGTGCTGTTGAACATGGACGCAAAGAAAGCGCTGACTGTTGCCGAGACATTGACCGCCGTGCTATTCATAATCCAGACTATCGAAAGTTTCGGCTTTGAAGTGTCGTTCATGGACGAAGAGTCAAAGCGGTTTATTGCCGGATGGGAAAGTGAAAAATATCGTAAAACGTTGGCATCGAAATAAATTTTGACAATATCGAAATCCCCTTGACACAGGTTTCAAACAGCCTGTTTTGAGGGGGTTTATACTTGACATAAAGCGGTTTTAATGCTATAACTGACAATATAGTCATTCAACTTAAAAACGCTCACACCCTCCCGGCAATCTTTAGTGTTTTCCAAGTAGAACAACTATATAATCTGTACGAAATTATTGATATTCGTGCAGAAATGTTTTTTGAAAGGAACATCGACCGAATGATCTTATCAGTCCTCGGAATCAACTTTCTTGCGGTATTTTTTCACGATAAGTTCAAGGTGAGGCCGGCCGCCGCCTTGCTCTGCTCGCTCTTTTTTGGCCTTGCGTTGTTGAGCTTATCGGCAATGCTCGCACAGCAAGGGCTTTTTATTGCTACAGTTGCATACTTTGTCATCGCAACCGTCCTGTTTGTTTTTACCGTAATAAAGAGCAAAGAGTGGAGTTCCTACCTCTCGACTACCGTAAAGCTGGTAAACTTTGCAACGCTCATTTTCTTTTTAATATACCATCTGCAGCAACCGATGTTCTATTACTGGGATGAATATTCGTTCTGGGGCACTGCGGCAATGGTGACCAAGGAATTAGATGCACTCTATACCTACACTCCTTATATCCTCACCCATCTAAACGGTATACCACCCATAACATCGGTGCTGTCCTATCTTATGCAGTTTTTTGCGTTTGATTTTTATGACCACTCGGTGTATTTTGCCTATGCTTTTTTGGCTATATCGGTTTTCGGCGCTGTCACCGAACTGATAGAGGAGAAAACGAAACAACATTTTTTGACTCCGGTAATATTTTTGCTGTTTTTGCTCAGCGTGTTTTTACAGACATACCATCTGCCGTCTGCCGATTATGACTCGTTGTCCTATGGATACGGCACTGCAATGGCGGACTTTAACATTGCCATTATAGCAATCGGTGTGTTGGCGATCTATTTTGGGAATACAAAAAGCTACTTTTTTGCAACAGGGTTGATCCCGATGATTCTAATAAAGGATGTAGGAGTCATCTTTGCGGTGCTGATCATCTGTGTTGTATTCGTCTTTTCTTTTCTTTCGAGAGAGAAAAAGTTTGTCACCAACCTGGTTGGTTTTGCGCTTTGTATTGCGCTGGTGCCGTCGATTTATTTTGCATGGGATCGTCATGTCAATACCATATATGCGGAAAATTCATTGCAATTGACCATAACGGATGAAATAGTAGAAAGACAGGACCTTGAATACTATAACCTGCCTATAGAGGAAGGTTCCGGCTCAGAAGAGGAACACGAATCATCGCCCACAGTAACCGAGAATATGCGAAACATACTGCGTGAGATGCTCAATCAGTTTAGGGCAAGCAGCATGATAGGATTTGTCAATGATTATATCATGCTCGTGATAATGGTTTTGCTCGGCGTCGTTTCGATAGTTTTTGCAAAAAAATCACACCGACCGGCACTCTTGCTTGCAAATATCGGTTTTTTAGCGGGAATGGTACTATATGCGCTGGCGCTCAGCTTTTTTATCACCGGATTTTCCGATGATATGGTAGAGTATCCTCGGTATTTGATGCCCTATTTCTTTATATATCTCTATTTCAATTTCATCGCTTGTCTTATTGTTGTCACGCCAAGATTTCGTAAGGGCGTATCCATTTCGGTGGTGGCGTTAGTGATTTTGCTGTGTGCAAACCTTTTGTATATAGGAACCGACTATACTTTCATATCGTCGCCGGAGAATGCATATGCCGATGCAAAGGTGGAAAAGGCAGCGATCGAACGGTATGGCAGCCTAGACGGCAACACTCTTTTGATATCCAACCGTTTCAACGATTATCATTATCTAACAAACCAGAAGTTCTTCTTTCCAAACATTGTGAACTACAACAGGTATTTTAATTGGCTGGACTACTCCATGGGGTTTTCCGATGCGGAGCATATAACAGATGAGACGAGCGAGTATTTTATAGTAGCGACCATCGATGAATTTTTGGCTATATATCATCAAAATTTTGACTACATATATGTTTCACATCCCCAGACTGAATTTGTAGAGTCTTACGGCGAGCTGTTTGTAGAGAAACCAATTGCCAACACCCTCTATTACTTCAATTCAGAAATTGAAATGTTTGAAGAGGTCGCAATATGAAAATGATAAGAATCTGCAAAACATGTAAAGAGGAAATGTAAGCATGAAAAAGAATGTGGCAATACAAACCGTGATAAAATATCCGCTCCTGTTCGGAGCGGGGTTTGCTGTTGCTGTTGTCCTGCTTTACCACCTTGCCATCGGTGCCTATTCCGCTATCTTTATGACCGAACGACCGTTGACGGTTCATGATTTTTCTCATGTTGGAATAGAGACGGTAGACGATTATACCGTTATCACCACGACAGAGGATTCACAGCTGCACCTTGAGGGAAATGTTTTCAACCTCTATGTCGATTGCACTTTTTCATATGATCCGGGCGAGTTTGTGGCCTTTTATCAGAACAATCTCGAAAAGGGGTTTTCACCGGAAAAATTGCTGTACGCAAGGGTGGAGGGGGATTATTACGTTTTTGAATTCCCACTCGATACCAAGAAAATACGGCTCGACATCGGAGTGTTTCCGTCCATAACGACAGAGTTTGAGGAAATTACCTTGAACAAAAACAATCTTGTGACACTACTGCGCTTGAGTCCTTCGTCGCTGTTTGCGCTACTTGTTTTGACATGCATTTTCACATCACTATTGATGTTTGCACCTCAGATAAAAAAACATGACCGTAAAACAACTGGTAAAAAAACACAAAAAAATTGAAATTAATTGCGAATTTTTCTATTTTTTTTATTTTGCCTATTGCAATTTTGCTTTTTTTTGTGTAAAATATATATTAGTGAGAAAAAAATTAAGCATTATATACAAAATCATTAATTTGATTGATCATACCGAGTTGAAAATTTGTTTGAGTTTTCGGAAAGGAATGGAGCACTTTATGGCTAACAAACTATTTCAAGACGTAATCACGAGGATGGGAGAAGATATCGATCGCGAGATTGGTGTAATCGACGAGGTCGGTGTCGTAGTAGCGGCTACAGTATTGGAGGATCTCGGGAGCGAGTTTAATTATCCTGACGCCAAACACTCGGTGCAGGATGAAAAGACTTTCGTTACCTTCGAACTTCAAAATTCGACAGGCTATGCAGTATATGTCGATGGTGATGATCAACTTGCGACACAGTTTGCAAACCTCATTGCGATTTCGCTTGAAAACATAAGCCTTTATCATAATGATCGGTACGACAAGACCAGCTTTATTAAAAACGTTGTAACCGACAATATCCTGCCCGGTGACATCTATGCCAAGGCAAGAGAACTTCATTTCACCGGTGAGGTGCCGCGCGTTGTTCTGCTGATCAGAACACACGGCAACAACGATGGCTTTGCATATGATGCCATCAGCACTCTGTTTCCGGAAAAACAAAAAGACTTTGTTTTCACAATTTCGGAACAGGACACTGTGCTTGTCAAAGAGACCAAGCGCAATATAGATTCAGGCGACATCGATAAGCTGGCCGGTTCTATCATCGACACCTTGTCAGGTGTACACTATATCAAAGCCTCGGTGGGCATTGGTCTGCCCATCACCGGCATCAAAGAACTTGCCACCAGCTTCAAAGAGGCGAGAATGGCACTTGAGATCGGACGTATTTTTGAAAAAGAGCGCAACATCATCAACTATTCCCATCTCGGAATAGCACGACTGATCTACCAACTGCCGACAACATTATGTGAGATGTTTCTGCGTGAAGTATTCCATGTAGGAAATGTTGACAGCCTTGATAGCGAAACACTGTTCACCATCCAGAGATTTTTTGAAAACAACCTCAATGTCAGTGAAACAAGCCGAGGCCTGTTTGTGCACCGAAACACTTTGGTATATCGCCTTGAAAAGATCAAGAAGTTGACTGGTCTTGACCTACGTGAGTTTGATGATGCCATATTGTTTAATGTTGCATTGATGGTCAAAAAGTATCTTTCGGTGACACAGGAACAATAAACCACACCAAAGGGACTGCATATGATACATTTTAAGAATGTGCGCAAGGTTTACAATGGAAATATTGAGGCGTTGCGCAATGTAAATATAGATATAAACAAGGGCGAATTTGTCTTTGTTCTCGGACATTCCGGCGCCGGTAAGAGTACGTTTTTGAAGTTGATGCTGGCGGAGGAAAAGGCGACCGAGGGTAAAATTGAAATAAATGGCTTTGACGTTTCAAAGATAAAGCAGAAGGACATTCCGTTCCTGCGCCGCAGTATGGGCGTTGTGTTTCAGGACTTCCGCTTGATCCCGACACTCAATGCCTATGATAACGTAGCTTTTGCCATGCGTGTGACAAACATTCCGAACGCACTGATAAAAAAGCGTGTTCCGTATGTTTTGGATCTTGTCGGTTTGACCGGTAAGGCGAAAAGCTATCCTTCGCAGCTTTCGGGCGGTGAGCAGCAGCGTGTCGCACTTGCGCGGGCGCTGGTACATTCACCGCCGCTTATTATTGCGGACGAGCCGACCGGAAACATCGACCCTGCACTCTCGGTAGAAATACTCGAGTTGTTGCAGGCCATAAACATGGTGGGTACTACCGTTGTGGTTGTTACCCATGAGCATGAGTTGGTCAAGATGTTCTCTAAGAGGGTTATACATATCGAAAAAGGTTCAATTCTTAGCGATAGCATGTTGCCGACCGATTTTGCGTCGGAGTTTGAAAATAATCCCCTTGACCCTGCCGATTACTACAAGGGAGGGGTTCTGTAATGACAATTTCATCATTTTTATATCTGGCACGCCAGGGTGTTGTGCCGGGCAAAGGCAACAGATTTATGAGTTTTGCATCTATCGTGGTGCTGACTTCTTGTCTGATCATCACCGGCGTGGCTGTTATTATCTCCGCAAATCTAAATAGTTTTGTCAAATCAATGTCGGAGCAAAACGAGATTGTCATTTACTTGCAAGAAGGGTTGACCGAAGAACAAATTTCTTCGTTTGGTCAGTCTCTTGCCACAATCGCAAATATCAACTCGGATGAGACAATTTACATCTCAAAATTGCAAGCGCTTGAAGATCAAATTCTTTACCTCGGTGAAGAGGGCAAGTATCTCGAACGCTATCGTGATGAGGAAGAAAACCCATTCCCGGCATCCTATCGCGTGAAGGTGTATGACCTTGAAACATTGGAAGAGACCACCGAAAAGATCTACGGCATTGCAGGAATAGATCACATTTCTTCCCCAACCGACATTGCCAATGTCATAGTCAGTGTGGATAGAACAGTCACCATCGCAGGGTGGGGGCTTATCGGTGTTCTTGCGATGGTTTCGCTTGTGATTATAGTAAATACTATTCGTTTGACCGTTTTTGCACGTCGTAAAGAGCTGAATATCATGAAGTTTGTCGGTGCAACAAATACATTTATTCGTTTTCCGTTTATCATCGAAGGTGTCGTAATCGGCGTGATTGCCTCCGCCCTTGCTTTTGGCGTGATTTCGGGAGCATACCTTCTTTTGCTAGACAACATGGGTAGCACTTCGCTCTCGTTTTTGTCTTTGTTGATACCGAGCATCGTGCCCTATACAGACCTAGCACTCGGAATGCTTGTCGGATTTTTGGCCGGTGGTGTCGTTGTCGGCGTAATCGGTAGCCAGATTTCCATAAATAAATATCTTAAGGTTTAATTCTCATGACATTATATAGAAAAAACAAGACAAAGATCATTGCGGTGCTGATTTGCTTTGCTGTGTTTGCGGTGATGCTGTTGCCGCTTTTGACCGTCGATATCTCGGCAAGTGAGCTTGAAGACAAGAAAGAAGAGATGGACGCTCTTGCCTCTCAGCTCGAGGCGCTTGAGGCACAGATGGATCAGCTGGAGACGGATCAGGCAAACCAGGAGTCTGTGCAAGCCAACGCCACCGAGCAGCTTGCCATTATTGAACAGCAGACCACAATCTTGCTGGCGCAGATAACAGACAAAAAAGATGAAATAGCAAAAAAACAACAGGAAATTGACATTCAGAAACAGGAAATCGCAGATTCGGAAGAACTGTTGAAAGACCGACTTCGTGCGATGTATATCACCCGTGATTCCGGTATCATGTCAACTATTTTTTCCGCAAATAGTTTTTCTGAATTTTTGACGGCCGCAGATGCGGTTCAGCGCGTCGCGGTGGCAGACAACCTGTTGCTTGATGAAATGGACGCGGCTTATAAGGCACTGACTCTCCAGGAAGAGGCGCTCGCCGCACAGCTGCTTGATCTTGAAGAGCAGGAGCGTCAACTCGCGGAGGCACAGGCGAACTATGCGGCGATCTGGCAGGTGGCAAACGACACCATAGATCAGATTGAGGCGGATAAAGCGGCGGCACAAGTGCAGGAAGACATTCTTTATGAGCAATATGTTGCCGCGCGTGAGAGTTATGAAGAGGCGTTCCGTGAGGCGACCGCAAACAGTACCGGTGAATATGTTGGCGGTGAATACGGATGGCCGGTCCCGAGCTCTTATCACATCTCAAGTTATTACGGCTGGCGTACTCTTTACGGAAAATCTGACTGGCATACCGGTATCGATATTGCGAAAGGTTCTCTGCCCACCGTTCTCGGTCACCCGATTGTGGCGGCAAATGACGGCGTTGTTGTCAAAGCTGTCTGGAACAACACCGGTTACGGCAACTATCTCATGGTAGACCATGGCGGCGGACAACTCACACTTTACGGCCACTGCAACAGTCTTACTGTTGCAAACGGTGCTGTTGTGGTCAAGGGACAACAGATCGCAACGGTCGGCTCGACCGGAAACTCGACCGGTCCTCACCTGCATTTTGAGATCCGAATCAATAATGCAACAATCGACCCACTGCCGATGCTTAAAGGGTAAAGGCAGCTAGATAAATCAAAGGAACTACTTTTTAATATGACGAAAAAAATACCGATAGGATTTGCTATAACAATAGCATTACTCGCCATGACAGCTACTGTTTCGGTAACTATGCTGGTGGCAATGAATATATTCAACTCGACCGTTGAGGCGGTGACAGAACGTGAAAACATGTTTGCGAAGCTCAGCGAAGTTGATAGAGTAGTGCGTAATAATAACTATTCTGAGATTAACGAACAGATACTGATGGACACGTTGTCGGCGGGATTTATGGCTGGGATTTCTGACAGTTCGGCGCGCTATTATACCGCCGGACAGTACACAGAATATCTTGCCTTGCAGGCCGGTGAGATTATCGGAATCGGCGTTGACGTCGTCACCGACGCTACAGGATACATGCGAGTTATCAGAGTTGTGCCGGAATCTCCTGCGGCCGAGGCGGCAATGGATATCGGCAGTATAATCAAGATGATTGGCGGAACCGATGTCAGAGGCCTTTCAGGTGCGACCGTGGATGCTTTGATGCGTGGTGCACAGGGCAGTGAAGTCGAGGTGGTTTGGCAACCGGCAGGTTCTACCGAAGACAAGACTACTACGCTCCATCGCCGTTCATATGTTCGGCCTACCGTTGAATACAGTGCAAATTCACAAGGAACAGGGTACATCAAAGTTCTTGAATTTAATGACACGCTTGCAAGCGAGCTTGATTTTGCGATAAGCAGTCTGCTTCAGAGCGGCTCAACCGGCCTTGTGCTAGATCTTAGGGATGTGAATCAAACCCAGATGAGCTCGGTAGCTAGGGTTGCAGACATTTTCTTGCCGGCGGGAGACATCGCAACACTTGAATACAGCGACAACACGAGTGAGCTTGTGTATGTCAGCAACGAATCGGCGCTTGAGATGCCGGTCGTAGTAATAGTCGACCAAGAGACGGTCGGGGCACCGGAACTACTGGCAATCACCCTTCGAGATTTTGTGGGTGCGCGCATCGTAGGGGAAAGCACAAATGGACTTAGCAGTGTATCAGACATTTTTCAACTTTCGGACGGAAGCGCAATCCAGCTGACGGTTGCACAGATCATTCCGATAATAAGTGGTAGTTATGATGATGCAGGCGTTCCACTTGACTTTGAAGTGTTGCTGACGGCGGAGCAGAAACTGAATTCGTACAATCTAACATTTGGTGACGACCCACAATACCTGAAAGCAGTCGAAATGCTCAATACGCTGAAAACTGAGTTTGGGATAGAACTCACTCCGGAAGAGGTGTTGACGATACCGGATGATTTGCTCAATCAGGGTAACAGTAATTCGGAAGATTCGTCAACGAGTGACGGAGAAAGCGAAGACGTGAGCGAAGAATCTGCATCAGAAGACGCTGAACCTGTCGAAGAAACGTCCGACGTCGATGCCGAGTCGGATGAAGTGACTGCATCATCGGAAGAGGAATAGTTTACGATATTTACGAAGTACGATAACTACCGACGAGAGTCATTGAAAACGAGTAGAATAAGTATAGTTGTTTGAGTGAATTCAAACACACGAGGGGTAAAGTATGCCGATACGTATACCGAATGAATTGCCGGCATTTTCGACGCTGGCAAATGAAAATATATTTGCGCTGACCGAATCGCGGGCAGAGCAGCAAGAAATAAGACCACTTAGAATATTAATATTGAACCTCATGCCTAAGAAGATAGAAACAGAAGTTCAGTTAATTCGTTTGCTCTCAAATACCGCAATACAGGTGGAGGTGGAGTTACTTGGACTGAAGAGTTACACACCGAAAAACACACCGAGCACACACCTCGCAAAGTTTTATCGTCACTTTGATCAGGTCAAAGATCAACGTTTTGACGGCATGATTATTACAGGAGCACCGGTGGAACACCTGCCCTTTGAGGCGGTGGACTATTGGACAGAAATGTGCGAAATCATGGACTGGTCGCTACACAACGTGTATTCGGTAATGCACATTTGTTGGGCGGCGCAGGCGGGACTATATCGCCGTTTTGGCATCGACAAAAAGCCGCTTGAAAAGAAATTATCCGGAATATATCCACATGTATCCACCGACAGTCATCACCCGCTCATGAGAGGATTTGACGACTGTTTTTGGGCACCGCATTCGCGGTATACCACCATCGATTTACAGGACATAAAGGAAACTGAAGGTGTTGATATTTTATCGGTATCACCCGAGGCGGGCATGTACATTGCCGAGGACACCGAACGACGTCGGTTTTATGTTACAGGTCATCCTGAATACGACAGAGAGACGCTAAAGAATGAATATCTACGTGATATCGAAGCAGGTAAGGATTGTAGTGTTCCGTATTCATATTTTCCTAATGATGACATAAAACAACCTCCGCTTTTCAGCTGGAGGTCGCATGCGAACTTACTGTATTCAAATTGGCTTAATTATTTTGTGTATCAGGAAACACCATTTGATCTGTCCACTCTTTGAGTTGATCTTTTGTGTCAATATCAAGAGCTTCGAGTTCATCGGACAGCTCATAGAGGTCGATGCAGTCGGGGTAACGGAACAGGATATCGCGTCCACCGATGTCTCCGTTCAGTGTAAACAGTTCTTTATAAAATTTACTTCCGAAAAGTATCGGAGGACATCGCCTGCCGCTAATGTGGCAGGTTAAAATTTTGTCTTTTGAGCTGTTCTTAAAACGCTCGTTTAGATCGATTAGCGTCTTAGGATTGATCATCGGTTGATCGGCGACCATTATCATGATGGATCGACGATACCAGTATTTCAAAGCGCCGACACGAATGCTGGCACCTTGACCGGGACTGTGTCTTGGTGTAGGTATGGTGCGCAAGCCAAGCTCATGGGCCACCTTTGCGACCCCTTCGTCTTCATAGACGACAAGGGCGGGTAGTCCGGACTGTTTTATCGAATTCATGGCATAGTAGCACAGTGGCTTTCCACCGACTTCTTCCAGCAACTTGTTGCCGCCGAATCTTAGACCCTTGCCCGCCGCAAGTAAAACAATTCCACTGTCCTTAAACATACTCAACTTTCGAAACATACGTTAAATCCGTGTAAGGTATCGTTCTTCAAACCGGAGAAGTGTGTTTGCCGTTTCTTCATCTATACGACTTTTCTTCATGCGTTTCTTCATGTCATGATAGTCGAAGTTTTCGTCATCACTTTCAAGATAAAGCACCCTGTTTGCAACATTGCTACAGTGGTCAGAGATGCGCTCGATATCAGAGAGGATTTCGGCAAATACAAGCCCACCCTCAACAGAGCATTTTCCGTTTTTCAACCGCTTGATGTGACGAGCACGTAGCTTTTCGCACATGTGGTCTACCGTCTCTTCGAGAGGATCGACCAAAAGTGCAGTCTGAACATCGTGGGCGGAGAATGCAGTTACCGAAAGATTAATGTTTTCATCGACAGCCTCTCGGAGTACTTCCAATTCTTGTGTTGCGTCGGCAGAAAATCCTTGTTTGCCAATTTTTTTACCCCATTCGGCAATGTTCACAGCATGATCGCCGATACGTTCATAGTCCGAGATGGTGCTGATGAGCATCGAGATTTGGTTACTTTCTTTGAGTGACAACTCACGGTGTGATGCCTTGATAAGGAAGTTTGTGACATTGACCTCTAACTTATCGATAGTTTTTTCCACATCGGCAACCGATTTCTTTTGGTCAGAGTTGTATGATTTTACCAGTTGGATTGAATCGTTGAAGTTTTTTTGTGCCAGTGTTGCCATCAGTTCAACCGAGTCTTGCGCTTTCTGTATGGCCACTGCGGGAGTTGTGAGAAGACGCTCGTCGAGAATCGGAATTGCAGCATCTGCTACCGGTTCCGGAGCGCTCTTTACGGTGCGAGTGGCGAGCTTTGCCAGAAGTTTAGTAAACGGTAAAAGCAGAAGCGTTACAATAATATTAAAAGCGGTATGGAAATTTGCAATGTCAGCACGATATATTACATCGTCCCAGAACGGAAGACCACCGAGTACAAATTTTGTCCCGTATATAACTACTAAAAACAACGTGGTTCCGATAATATTAAAATAAAGATGGCAAAAAGCACTTTGTTTTGCAGCACGATTTGCGCCGATTGATGCCATCATTGGGGTGATACAGGTACCGATGTTTTGACCGAGGATGATGGGGATTGCGGTAGACCAGCTGATGATTCCGGTGGTGGAAAGGGCTTGGAGTATACCGACTGAGGCAGAACTACTTTGGATTGCAGCAGTGACGAGCGCACCGGCTAAAACACCGAGAACAGGATTTTCAAGTGTGGAGAAAAGCTGTGCAAACAGTTCCGATTCGCGCAAGGGACGTACAGCATCTTCCATGGTGAACATACCGGTGAAAAGGACGCCAAATCCAACAAGTGCTTGACCAACATCACGGCGGCGAGGGCGTTCAGAAAACATAAAGAGAAATGCACCGATAAATGCAAAGACCGGTGCAATGGTGGAGGGTTTGAGAAGTCGTAGAAAGAAGTTGTCAGAACCGATGTCACTAAGTGCAAGGATTTGCGCTGTGACGGTGGTGCCGATGTTTGCACCCATGATAACGCCTACGGCTTGCGACAGTTGCATCATGCCACTGTTAACAAGTCCGACAACCATAACGGTGCTTGCGGATGAACTCTGGACAGCAGCAGTCAATAGTGCACCGAAAAGCACAGCGAGTGCCGGGGTGCGGGTTAATTTTTTCAAGATAGATTCAAGTTTGTTTCCGGCAAGCTTTTCAAGCCCGTTTGCCATAGTTTGCATACCGAAAAGGAAAAGCGCCAGTCCACCCAAAAGCATTATTACATCAAAAAAACTCATAAATCTCTCGCTATCATTCGTATATATATAATGCTAACATAAATGAGATAGAAAATAAATAGATTTATACAAAATTATACCTTTTAAACAAAATTGCGACAAGTCATTTGTCGTTATTGTGGAGAATACTGAGCATAATATACGTGCTAATATTTATACTTGTGAAAAGTGCGTTTTAGTGTTATAATATATTGAATAATCATAAAGGAGGCAGTAGCTTTGAAAAATATAAGCTTCGGAATTATTGGTTGTGGCAGAATTGCACCTAAATTTATCAAGTCGATAGAACGTGTCCAAAATTGCTCGGTAGTAGCGGTTGCTGCACGAGACAAGGATAGGGCCGAAGAATTTGCAAAAAACTATTGCCCTGAGGCTACTGCATACGGTGACTACGAACAGCTGTGTGCCGCAGAGAATGTCGATGCTGTATATATAGCGACCCCACATTCGCTTCATCTTGAGCATTCACTGCTTGCATTTAAACATAACAAACATGTGCTCAGCGAAAAAATCATGACCACCGATATGGGTAAACTCAACACCATGTTTGACGAGGCTAAAAAGGCAAATGTTTTGTTGATGGAGGGCATGTGGTCAAGGTTTTTGCCGGTTTACAGATCGGTGAAAACGCTGATAGACAGTGGCGAACTCGGAAGTATCACCGACTTAGAGCTTTCTATCGGATTTGATGCTGAAGTGTTTGGCGATGAAAGCCGTCTCAACGCACCGCAACTTGCGGGAGGCGCGATATTTGATATCGGCGTGTACGCACTAAACGGAGTACAATCTTTTGTCGATCAAACTCCGAAACTCATTGACTGCAAGATGGTTCGCACAAAGCTCGGTGTAGATGGAATGAGCTCCTTTACCCTTTGTTACGACACCTTTAACGCACGACTGCGTTGCAGCATTATGGAAGTGTTTGATGGCCGAATACATATAAAACTGGAAAAGGGTGAGATTGTGATATCTGATGCCATAAGGCCGGAAAGTTATACAGTGAAGACAGCAAGCGGGGAAGAAACCTTTGAGACGCAGGCGGCCGATTTTTCTTATGAGATCGACCATTTTTGTAATCTATTGCGTCGTGGTGCTACCGACAGTGATGTGTTCGGAAGAAAAGAAAGTACCGCGGCAATGCAGATAATAGACGAATTCAGGAAAGAAGTCGGACTGGTATACCCGTTTGACTAAGATGAAAGGAAATTGAGTGATAAGAGAAGACCTTAGAAATATTGCAATCATTGCACACGTTGACCATGGTAAAACCACCTTGGTAGACGGTATGCTCCGCACGGCGGGAGTGTTCCGAGAGAACGAGCAGGTGGCGGAACGTGTGATGGATAGTGGAGACCTCGAAAGAGAGCGTGGAATTACCATCCTTGCAAAAAATGCCGGAGCAATTTATAAAGACGTCAAAATAAATTTGATTGATACACCGGGACATGCCGATTTTGGCGGCGAGGTTGAACGTGTGCTCAAGATGGTGAGCGGTGTTCTGCTTTTGGTTGATGCCGCCGAGGGACCGATGCCGCAGACTAGATTTGTTCTGCAAAAAGCTTTGTCGCAGGATCTGTCGGTAATCATCGTTGTGAACAAGATCGATAGACCCGATGCACGAATAAAAGAGGTGGTGGACGAGATACTGCTGTTGTTGATGGATCTCGGTGCTACCGACCGTCAGCTGGACAGCCCAACAGTGTTTTGTAGTGGACGAAACGGCACGGCGAGCTATTCCCCTGATGTGGAGGGCACCGACCTTGTGCCGCTACTTGACAGCATACTGGAATATACCACACCGCCAAAGGGCGACAAAGAGGCACCTTTTTCTATGATTGTCTCCAGCATTGAATACAATGAGTATGTCGGCAGGATTGCGGTTGGAAAAATTGAGAGTGGCACGGTGCGCACCGGCGATAAAATCGAGCTTTGTGACTATCATGACAAAGCTCTTTCGATAAAAGGAAAGGTCAGTGCACTTTTCACCTATGAGGGTGTGGCACGTCAGCAATGTAACGAGGCATCGGCAGGTGATATTATTGCCATGTCCGGCATTGAAGATGTTAATATCGGAAACACCATTACGTCGGGTGACGGTGTCGATCCGCTTCCGTTTTTGAAGATAAATGAGCCGACAGTTGAGATGACGTTTGCTGTCAACAACTCGCCTTATGCGGGTCGTGAAGGCAAGTTTGTAACCTCACGTCAGTTGAAAGATCGACTACAAAAAGAACTTCTTCGTGATGTTGCGCTACGCGTATTTGATGGCGATCGTGCTGATAGTTTTCAGGTGCTCGGCAGAGGTGAAATGCATCTGTCAATTCTAATCGAGACCATGCGCCGTGAAGGGTTTGAGTTCTCGGTATCACCACCACGAGTGCTTTTTCGAGACGAGGATGGCAAGCGACTTGAGCCGTTTGAATATGTCGTTATCGACCTTCCGCAGGACTGTGTGGGCAGTGTGATGGAAAAGCTTCCGGCACGAAAGGGTGAACTTTTGCAGATGATGCCGGTCGGAAGCAGGACAAGGCTGGAATTTCGCATACCGGCAAGGGGACTTTTCGGCTATCGCAGTGAGTTTTTGACCGACACGAAAGGTGAAGGCATATTGAACACGCTGTTTGACGGTTATGATGAATACCGTGGTGATCTGAACACCAGTTCACGCGGTTCGCTGATAGCGCATGAGACAGGCGAATCGGTGACATACGGACTATACAATGCCGAAGAGCGCGGCACTCTGTTTATCGGCCCGGGCGTTCCTGTCTATGCCGGAATGGTGGTTGGCGTCAGCCCGAAGGCAGAGGACATGACGGTCAATGTCTGCAAAAGAAAGCAGATGACCAACATTCGCGCGTCCGGTTCTGACGATTCGCTTCGTTTGACACCACCCAAGAACATGAGCCTTGAAGAATGTCTCGAGTTTTTGAAGAGCGATGAGCTACTGGAAGTAACTCCCAAAAGCCTGCGAATTAGAAAGCAGATACTGGATCATTCGATGCGTATGCGCTCCAATAAAAAATAGGCGATTTTACCGAAAAATTGACATTTCTTTCGTAAATCTTTCATAAATCTTTAGCTATCCTTTTTGCTATCTTAAAGATCGGCAGAAAGGGTAGCTTTATTTGTTTTATCTGATAAAATAGTCCCATACTGTACAAAGAGGAAGAGAAATGGAGGTAGGATTAAGATGAAGATAATTGTTGTGATACCGACACTTGAGCCGAGTGGCCAACTTATCGATTATGTGGATAGATTGCTGACACAAAGTAGAGCAGAGGTTTTGGTGGTGAATGATGGAAGTGCAGTTGAATATCAGGACATATTTGATGAGATAGCAGATAAAAGCGGGTGCAGTGTGCTACATCATGAGGAGAATTTTGGCAAGGGTGTGGCGATAAAGAATGCCGTGAAATATTTGTCGCAGCATCGACCCGACATCGATGCCGTGATAACTGCCGACTCGGACGGACAGCACAGCGTCAAAGATGTAGTAAGGTTGGCAGAGCGGCTTCGGGAAAAGCCGAACGACCTCGTTCTCGGTGTAAGGGAGTTTGGTGAGGAAACACCGAAACGCAGTTTGATGGGCAATGCATTTTCGTCCAAGGCACTGGGACTTCTCTATGGAATAAAACTCGGCGATACTCAGACCGGCCTTCGAGCGATTTCGAAAAAATATTTTGATTGGTTGGTTGCACTTCCCGGTGAGCGATATGAATACGAGCTCAATATGCTGATATATAGTAAAAACATAGGTCTTGAAATCGATACTGTCACAATCGAGACAATCTATTTTGACAACAACAGTGCTAGCCATTTTCACACCGTTCGAGACGGTTCGAGAGTTTTCTTTCACATGTTAAAAGGTCTTTTTCGATACATCGGCAACTCGCTGATCTCGGCAATGGTAGATATCTCATTTTTTACCCTGCTGTTTTATCTTACCGACTCTTTTCTGACTGCAACGATTGCAACGACACTTTCGGCATTCACGGCAAGGGTGATCTCGTCGGTGGTTGACTTCAAGTTGAACCGAAAAACGTTTGCAAGCAAGGACACGACCACGCGAAAGGCGTATTTCAAATACTATGCCCTGTGGACCGCTCAACTGGCATTATCCACCACCCTTGTGAATGTCATGAACATATACTTTGGTGCACTGCAACCGATTATGAAACCGATAGTTGACCTCATACTCGCAGTACTCAGTTATAAAGTGCAACTGCATTGGGTGTTCAAGGCGGAAAAAAGCGGCGAAGACATGGCTTTTTCATCTGCGACAAGTTTTTTGCGGTTTGTCCCAATTCAAAGGACGGTAAATAGATTGACCCAGAGGAGCAGAGGGTAATCGTTGCACTATACATCAAGTAACACCGATTCATACGGCTTCAGAGTTGAATCCAGATGTGGCATTTCATAGCTCGACAAGATAACCTTACCAAAGACGAACTTTGCGGGAATTTTTTTGCTCTTCGCGGTGAGGTTGACCATAACAAGTAGGGTAACCTCGCCGAGTGTCCGTTTGAAAATATAGACACCGCCATTATTGTACAATTCTTGAAATGCTCCCTCGATAAGCACGGGGCTATCATTGCGAAATGCAATTAACTTTTTATAGAAAGATAGGATTGAATGCTCGTCGCCCTGTTGCCGTTCGACGTTGAACTGTTTATGATTACTGTTGACATCAATCCAAGGAGTTCCACTTGAAAAACCGGCATTTTTTTCACCGTTCCACTGCATCGGAGTTCTGGCATTATCACGGCTTTTGGTTTTGATCATTTTCCAACGATAGCTTTTTGGGAAATGCAATCGTTCGGTAAGCTTCCAGATATTTTTTGATTCAATATCCCGCAGTGGTTCCATGTCTTGAAAATCAAAGTTTGTCATGCCGATCTCTTGTCCCTCAAAAAGAAAGGCGGTTCCGCGAAGGGTCATCAAGAGCAATGCGAGAGATTTTGCACTTTGGGAATGGTATTCTTTATCGTTTCCAAAACGGGAAACGCTCCTCGGTTGGTCGTGGTTTTCAAAATACAGAGTGTTCCAGTCAAGGTTGTTTTGCCAGTGGGTGAGCGTTTTGAAAAATCTCTTTGCAGAGAAACGACGCAAAAACCATTTTACCCTATAACAATCGGTATCCATGTGTTCAAACGAAAATATGGTATCAAGCTCATGGCGGTCGGGGTTGCAGAGTTCTCCCGCCATTTTAGTGTCAACCAAAACAGTCTCACCGACCGTATAGCATTCATATTTTGAGAAAACTTCGCTATTCAAGCGTTTTAGTATATCGTGAGTTCCTTTTGTCGATATATAATATTCACTTCCGGTCAGTGCCGGTTTCCATTTTCCGTTTTTAAGCGAGTCTTTGTGAAGGATGTTTATGACGTCGCAACGAAAGCCGTCAACACCACGCTCTAACCAAAATATCATCGCTTCTTTTACTGCCTCGACAACCCTTTCGTTGCGGTAGTTGAGATCCGGTTGTTCTTTGGCAAAAAGGTGGAGATAGTATTCTTTCCGTACGGAATCAAATTCCCAACAGTCCTCGCCGAAAAAGCTTCCCCAGTTGGAAGGCTTTTTACCGTCGACACCGGGATGCCATATGTAAAAGTCGGTGTATGGCTCGATGCGCTGTCGGCTTTTTTGAAACCAGTCGTGTTCGTTTGAAGTGTGGTTTATCACGAGATCCATAATAACCTTGATATCTCGATGTTTACACTCAGCAATCAATAGGTCCATGTCGTCTATTGTACCGTAATTTTTGTGGACGTTTTGATAATCACTGATATCATAGCCGTTATCTCGGTTAGGCGATGGGTAGACAGGTGAGAGCCATATCCCGCCAACCCCAAGCGACTTTATATAGTCGAGCTTTTCGATGATACCGGCAAGGTCGCCTATACCGTCACCATTGGTGTCACAGTAGCTCATTGGATATATTTGATAGATGACCTGACGCTTCCACCAAGGGGCAGAGGTGATTTTTTTTATCTTGTTTTCCATATTGACACCCGAATACTCTATAAATAATACGGCCGATTGCACTGTACTTAACTAAGATAAATTTACATCAACAAACACAAATCTTCTGTGTCATTATTACAAATGAAATATTTTTCAATTTGCTATTGACAAAACTAATGATAACTGTTATCATTAAGTCAAGATTTAAATCAAAACCCGATAAGCTTGTGTTTAAGAGCGTACAGGGGAATAAGAAAACAATTTAAAAGAAGAAAGGATTTTTATTATGTCAATGATTGGAAAAGAAATTTTAGATTTTACTGTTCAAAGTTACTTTGAGAACGGATTCAAAGAGGTGAGCAAGAAAGATATTCTCGGAAAATGGAACGTGTTTTTCTTCTATCCGGCAGACTTTACTTTTGTTTGCCCGACAGAGCTTGCTGATCTTGCAGATAAATATGATGCATTCAAGGCAATTAATTGTGAAATCTATGCTGTTTCATGCGATACTCACTTTGTGCACAAAGCATGGCATGATGCTTCAGATACCATCAAGAAGATCCAATACCCGATGCTTGCCGATCCCACTGCTGCACTTGCACGTGATTTTGATGTCATGATCGAAGAGGCAGGACTTGCAGAACGCGGCACATTTGTTGTCAATCCCGAAGGTAAAATCGTGGCATATGAAGTGTTGGCTGGAAATGTCGGAAGAAATGCAGACGAGCTTCTTCGTAGAGTACAGGCGCTACAGTTTGTTGCAGAACATGGCGACGAAGTTTGCCCAGCAAAGTGGAAGCCGGGCGAAAAAACATTGAAACCCAGTCTTGATCTTGTGGGAATGCTTTAATAGATAAAGGCGGTAAGGCGATTCAAGGTTGTGCGAGTTACGGCGCAAACCACATAGAAAGGAACGTGCATTATGATGTCAAATATACCTGCTGACTTTTATGATGCCATTATTGTCGGAGGAGGCCCCGCGGGGCTCTCCTCTGCAATTTATATGGCGCGTGCGAAATATAAAACGCTTGTCCTTGAAAAGGCAAAGTTTGGCGGACAGATTACCATTACTTCTGAGGTAGTGAATTACCCGGGAGTATATCACACAAGCGGCGAGGCTCTTACTAAAGAAATGCAACGTCAAGCACAGGGCTTTGGTGCCGAGTTTTTGCTTGCCGAGGTAGAAGGTGTAAATCGTGACGGTGAGGTTTTCACCGTGAAAACAGACAGAGGAAGTTTTTCTACCTTGGGAGTAATCGTTGCGAGTGGTGCTTCACCGAGGGTAGTCGGGTTCGAAGGAGAAGAGGGGTTTAAAGGTCGAGGCGTAGCATACTGTGCCACCTGTGACGGAGAATTTTTCACAGGAAAAGATATTTATGTGGTAGGTAGCGGTTTTGCGGCCTGTGAAGAATCACTTTTCTTAACACGGTTTGCCAAAAGTATCAAAATGATAATAAAAGGCGACGATTTTACCTGCACCGGAAGTGTCGTGGAAGAGGTTAAGGTTCACGAGAAGATAGAAATTTACTTTAATTCATCGGTGCAAAAGGTCTATGGCGAGAATTTTGTGCAGGGAATAGTAATCGACAGAAAAGGTGAGCACGTAGAATTTTCGGAAGATGGCGGCATCGGAGTTTTTGTCTTTGCGGGATATTCACCGGCGAGCAAAAATTTCGAAAATTTGGTTGAGCTGAATGAGCGCAAATATATCGTGACGGACGAGAATCAAAAGACAAGCACAGACGGTGTGTATGCCGCGGGCGATATCTGCATCAAAAATTTAAGGCAGGTAGTTACGGCGGTATCGGATGGAGCAACGGCGGCGACATCACTTGAAAAATATGTGGCGTCGCAATATGAAAAGCTCAGCATTCCGGCACGGGAATACAAGACACCGCAAAAATCTCAAGCTGTGGTAGAAAAAAGTGGCGAGAGCGAGAGCGACGGTTCATTTATATCGGCTCAGATAAAAGAGGAACTTGCACCGGTATTTGCACGCTTTGAGAGCGACGTTATTTTGAAGTACCGACTGGACGACAGCGACATTTCACGAGAAGTTCAAGGTTTTATGGAGGAACTGTCGAGCGTCAGCGATCGCGTTATCTGCCAAAACGATCAAAGCCTTGAGAGTAAAGTCTTGCCGAGCATACAGATATGTGATAGCGATGGAAATTCGCTTGGTGTTGCATTTCATGGTGTACCGGGAGGACATGAGTTTAATTCATTTGTTATTGGTCTTTACAATGCGGCGGGTCCGGGACAAAAAATAGCTCCGGATCAAATTGCTGAAATAAAAGCAATCGATAAGAAAATTCATCTTGATATTGCGGTCACACTATCCTGCTCCAACTGCCCCGAACTTGTGATGGTGGCAGAGCGTATCGCACTTGAAAACAGCAACGTTACGCTGGATATTTATGACCTGGCACACTATGAAGACCTTAAGGCGAAACATAATATTATGAGTGTACCTTGCATGATTGTGAACGATGCAAGCGTGACTTTTGGGAAGAAGAATACCGCAGAAGTGCTTAAGATTTTAGCCGAGCAGTGATTCGATAGCCTTTTGTTATAAGAAATTTGTTTTTTAGTCACAGATGCGTTTGCTATAAAATATGATAGTTAAAATTATGGGCTGTCACAAATGAAAATCATCATTTGTGGCAGCCTACAGTTTGTTGTTATTGTGCAAATGAAAGGAAAGCCAGTCATGACCTTCATATGCTCTGTCATAAAAGATTTTTGAAGTTTGTCTTACCGGATTGGTTCTTTTAAAACCCATTTCATTCTTGAATCTTTATAGAATAGTTCTGTATTATAAAATTTATCTACGATGGCATGAAATTCTGCTTCGCTGTAACCACAAAAGTTGCAAAAATCACGAATACAAAGAGGATCGACATTTCCATCACGCTCATGGATGAGTTTTACCGCATCCTCTCTTGTCATGAGACCGTATCGGATACTGCGTGCGGTGTAGTCGGTGGCGGCGGCATGGCCGAATTTCGGGTATTTCATCCAGGAGTGAATGAGATAGGCGCGACTGTCAATTTGGTCGAATGTTTCGACATGGTGTTGTCGGTCCCACTCGTGTGTGAGGTCGTGGAATCCTCTGCTTTTGGCAAAGTTATAGTTTTTGAAACTATCCCACGGCATGAAATAGGAAAGATAGAAAGGATCAAGCTTTGCAAGATCTTGCTCACTGGGCGCTGCGGTGAGGCTGAGATCGTTTTCGGTTACTCCGTCACCGATAAGCTCGGCTGAATCGATTCCGACTGCGACACCATTGTTGATCTGCTCCTTGGCAGAATAGGTTTCTTTGTCAGCGTTGCCGCCATACTCGTAGCTTACATTTTCACCATAACACAGCAAAGGCGTGTTGAATTTTAGTGCCATGTGGAGTGGGAAGGTGTAGATCAAGCGATCAAGATACCAAGTCGGTTTCCCGTATTTCTCAAAAAATTTACGCATTAATATTTTTTGTGCCTTGATGTTTGGTTTGCAGCTTATGATGGTGCACCCGAAAGCTTCGCTGATGTTCTTTATGTTATGCACGCCGGCATCGGTCATCGGAAAGTTGTCTTCTACTGTGAAGAGAATGGGGTTCATGCCCATTACCTCTTTTAGCATATAAACCTGAAAGTGACTATCTTTTCCACCGGAAACGGCGACAGCACAATCGTAGCCACCGGGACCGTTACAGCCACGGTATTTGTCGCAAAGCGCCTTGAACTCCTCGAAACGTTTGTCCCAGTCGATGCTTTTGCGGTTGTCATAGTGTGTGCAGGCAGAGCAAACTCCGTTTTCATCAAAAGCTATTCCCGGTCGAGTATCCGGCATAGTGCAACGTTTACAATATTTCATAGTTGGTGTTCCTTTCAAGATGTTTGCATTTCTGTAATTCATCGTAGACACAGACAGGTGTAAGTCCTCAAAGATGTTGTTACGGTGTCATCTGTGCGATTGACCCGTATACCGGTGGGATAAACGACGATTATCAGTAACTATTATACATCTAAAAGGGAAGAATGTCGAGAGGTATTTTAAGGCGGGATATTGTTTTTACAACAAAGTGTTATTAATCAGGACTATTCAGACAATCGGTCGATCGGTCAAAATGATTGACAACCAAAGCCGGCAGCGATATAATTATATCGGTAATAAAGTTGGCGAAAGGTACCATCTGAATGTTCAATGTGGCGATATGTGATGACAAAAAACAAATCTGTACCCGAATCGAAGACATAGTTCTTGAATACAGCAAAAAGAATAATATCAAGATGGAGGTTGAGGTTTTTTTTCGAGCGAGCGATTTGTTTGCTTCGCTAAAGCGAGGGGATAGTTATCAGCTGATTTTTCTCGACATAGAGATACCGGGCATGAACGGAATCGAACTGGGAGATAATATTCGAAATCATCTTGACGACTATAGCACTAAAATCGTTTTTGTATCGGGTTCCGAGATGTACTACCGTGAGCTTTTTGATGTTCAACCACTCCACTTTTTGCTCAAACCTTTCAAGGATGAGGATATCGTAAAGGATTTGGAACTGGCGCTCCGATTGTCCGGTCTTGACAAGGCGGACTTTGAATACTGTATTGCAAAAGAATGGTATCGGATGCCGGTGTCGGAGATACTGCATATACAGTCGGAGGGCAGACGCATGGTGATTACATCTTCCGATGACTGCGCAAAATATTACGGAACAATCGACGGTGCATGGGAGCAGGTCAAAAATCATCGGTTTTTGCGTATACATCGATCTTTTATTGTGAATTATAGTTATATAACAAGAATATCCGCCGACAGTGTCACCATGAGTGACGGTGTGGAGCTGAGCATCGGCCGTGCATATAAAGAAGAGTTTCGTCGGCGCAGTGCCGAGTTTGAGAAGGAGAGCCTGCGATGACAATATTTCTAATGATTTTGGTGACGGCTCTTGTTGCGACGACTGTCACATTATATACAAAACTGCAAAACGAAAAAAAGGCCTCGGTGATGCGCATTGAGCATGATGAAAGTGAATTTTTGAAGCTGGAGCGGGATTTGCAGGCGGCAAGGTCAGGACGACATGATTTGAAAAATCATCTCTTGACAATCAAAGGTCTTGTCGAACAGGTTGAAACACAGCAAGCGGTAGAATATCTTGATCAGCTGATTGAAAGCAGTAATCGCAAACAGTCGGTATCGTGTGGCAATGCGGTGGTTGACAGTATTCTTCGTGAAAAGGCGAATGTCATGAAGTCGCAGGACATTATATTCAGGTTGGAATCGTCGCTTCCGAGGCGTCTCAATCTCAACTCGTCACAGATGACAGGAATACTCGCAAACCTTTTGGATAACGCAATAACTGCGGCGGCGGCTTGTGAGTTTCGCTATGTCGACCTCAAACTAAACCACAGCAAAGGAAGCCTCGTAATGATGATAAAGAATCCGTATGTCGGTGAGGTGCTGAAAAAAGGTGAAAGATATTTGAGTACAAAAACGGACGGAGCGGAGCACGGGATCGGATTGCAGACGGTGCAAAAGACGATAGAGCGACTCGGTGGAAGCTGTGAGATTGAGCATGAAAACAATGTCTTTTCGGTTTTTGTCATGGTTTCTGCGTAGTTCGTTACAATAAAACGGGTGTTGGTGACGACTTGATGTTCGTCACCAATTTTTTTGTTATAATGCAAACAGCCAAGAGACGAAGACGACAAAACGAAAGGAGACAATAATGAAGTTAGTTTTATTGCTGCTATTGATTATTACTGTTTTATCCGGTTGTGAAAAACGCAATCTGTCGGTATCACCGCAAGAGGAACAGACGGGAGAACAGCAGGAGACGGCGGGGCCGATCGATGAAACCAACATTGAACCGCTCATGGGTAGCTGGGGCAGCCTTGTGACAGAGGAAGGTTTTTATTATGTGATGAACCATCATGTGAGTCAAAACCTGATGTACACCGACTTCGAGACGATGCAACAGGTCTATCTCTGCTCAAGCATCAACTGTACCCATAGCGACGAGAGCTGTGAATCATTGATAAAGGACGGCGGATATGCTTTTCTTGCCGAACTGCAAGACGGCAACCTGTTAGTAGAAAGATTTTATACCAATGCAACGAGCGGATTATCTTATGAAACACTCGAGGTGATGGATAAGACGGGGCGATTTGTTCGGGAACTTTACAGCAATAAAAAAGAAAGTGGATCGGGCGGGAACTTGCAGGTGAAAGGCATCAGCGATAAAGCTGTCTATTGCATCGAAAACCCGAGTTCAAACTTTACTCGATATTTTTCCGTAGATCTTGAGACGGGTCGCATCTTCCTCTTCTTGGAGGATGGCTATTCCAGACCGGGTAGCAATCTGTCGTTGCAGTTTGCCGGCAAGAAGAGCTATGTTATCGGTGACAGTTTTTATCTGGCGGATCTGCAACCTGATCCGGAGAACTTCGATCCAAGTGCAGAGAGCTATGACGCACTGCCGAGCGAAAATCTTGTGTCGCTCTGGAAAACGGAAGTGTCAAACGGAATACCACAGCTGGTATATTCTGAACTTGTGCCGGCACAGGGGAATTTCGCAAACGCATATATAGGCGATTATTATGTCATGAACCTTTCACATACGGCATACCGTGCGGTAAACCTGACTACCGGTGCCACAAAGGAAATCACCTTGCCGGACGTGTCGGAACAACAGCTGATTATCTTGTCGGAAACCGAGTTGATAGAAGGATATTTCAGTGTGATTATAGTGGATTCAAACGGAGATGAACAAAGCCTTCATGTTAATCTTGAAAGCGGTGAGGCGATACCGGTGAGCCTGACTCATACCAGTGGAAGCGAACTGGAGGGACAAGGTCAAAAAACACTGTCGATACTTTTTGATCTCGGTGATGATCTGGTGGTCGGTGTGGGAGAACAGGAGTTTTTCTATGACTACGAAACACAGGAAGGCATTGCGATGATTGGACAGCCGGTCACCGACTATGCACTGATTTCCGAGGCGGATTACCTTGCAAACAACCCGAATTATCGTACTTTCGATAATTCCACCATAACCACCGCGCTGAATTCACAACAATAAATTGAAAGGAGCACCCATGAATAGAATAAAGAAAATTGCGGCACTGATACTGACCTTGTCAATGGTAATGGGGCAGGGGGTGTCTGCCGAAACGCAGGATGCGATAGTCTCCACCTTGTCGCAAGAAAACAGCATTGAGACCGAGGATGGGCTGTATCAATATATCTACACTCCACGTGGGCGACAGTTCACCTATCTGGACTATGCCACCATGAAACAAGAGATAGTTTATTTTGAGAATCAGAATGGCGGAGACAAATTTTTAGGGGCATTATCGCATTTAGAGCAAACAGGCCAAGAGGGACCGACAAGTTTGTCAGAGATTGTCGGCACAAAGGACGGCAAGAATGTTTTCATAAACCATATAACGGAGCAGGGCAACCGTGCTATCTTGTCTATGGATTTATCAAACGGCGAGACAAAAACAATTTTTTCCACCGAAGAAAACAACATAACGCTGTCGTTCATCGGCGTGGATTCACAGTATCTTTATTTCACCGAATCGGATTATAGCGTAGGCACACATAGCGTAATACGACTGTTGATTGAGGGCGGCGAAGCAAAGACGATAACAACTTTGACGGATGAAGATGGACATGTTACAGGCCACACACACGGCAACCGAATCATCATTGCAAAATACAACAACGATCAGCAACAGAGCGAGCGTGGGATAGAGCTGTTTAGCCTTGATGCAAACAGCGGCGAGATAAAACCGATAACCGATGCACCGATACCGATCGACTACAATTATGTCGGAATGTATCATCACGATTCTTTTTTTATCCTCTCTCTCTCGGACGATGAACCGCAAACGCTCAAACGAGTCAATCTTGAAACGGGCGAAACCACCTCTGCTATCATCGACAGTGACAATTTTGTCGATGGCATGTCGGGGATAGATAAAGAGCACATAATGTTGATGTCGTACAACGACGGCGGCGGATATGAGATTGGCACCACCAAAGACGCAGTCTATCAATACTATGATATTACGAGCGGTCGGCTTTCATCGGCAACCCTTATGTACGAGCACAAAATGATGTGGAATGATATGTACAGTTCTCCGATGCTACCTATAGCAGAAGTTAATGACGGTTTTTTGGTGATGTACGACTCGGAGTTTGCGACGATTACCGATCGGTCGGAAGAAAGTGATTGGTATGCACCTTACACCTTTCGAAAGGCGGCCTTTATATCAAAAGAAGATTATTTTGCAGGCAATGCGAATTTCATCCCCATTGACCAGTCACAGCTTCTTGAGCTGGTGAACAGGATATAACGCAAAATCATTTGCGGAGAATTGCAGTATAATCGAAAAAAGGAGCAAGGCATGATTTATAACGATGTGAATACGCTTGAGGTCAGCGATCTTACAAAGCAATATCGCACCAAGAGTCTTTTTCGAAAAAGCAAGGAGGTCGAGGCACTTCGCAGTGTCAGCTTTGTGCTGACACCGGGACTTTACGGTCTGCTCGGCCCAAACGGTGCGGGAAAGTCCACCTTGATAAACATCATCACGGGTGGCATCAATCAAAGCGACGGCAAGGTGCGTTATAACAATAAGACCACAAGAAAACTTAATGCCGATTTCAGACGGATACTCGGATATATGCCGCAACAGCAATCGCTTTACGAGAGTTTTACGGGAAGAGAGTTCCTTGCCTATATGTGCGCCTTGAAAGAGATTAATCTTGCAAGGGCACAACAAGAGGTGCAGCAGGCGGCAAAGCGGGTCAATCTAGAAAGTGAACTGGACAAAAGATTGTCGGCATATTCCGGCGGAATGAAACAACGTTTGCTGGCGGCAAATGCCCTGCTCGGAAGTCCGGAACTGTTGGTGTTGGATGAGCCGACGGCAGGCCTTGACCCGAAAGAAAGGGTCAGAATGCGTAACCTTATGGCAGAGCTTGCAAAGACTACGATCGTACTGCTTGCAACACATGTTGTGTCAGACGTCGAGACGGTAGCGGACAGCATTCTTTTACTCCGAGAAGGAGAGCTGGTAGACATGGACTCTCCGAATAATTTGGTAGAGAAATATGCGCCGGGTGAAGACTTGGAACAGGTGTATTTGAAGATTTTCGGTGAGGATTAGGAGTTACGATATATTACTGTGCAAACAGGAAGTGGAGGCGGTTATGTTGATGTTTCAAGAACTAAAAAAGCTGATAAGCAATCGAAGTTTCTTGCTCTATGTCCTTTTGCTTATGGCGCTCAATCTCTTTTTATTATGGTTTTTTACCCGACCCAATCAATTCAATCCCCCACAGTCGGCATACAGTGAAATCATGTATGATATGCGTCAGATGAATATGGAGCAAAAGGAAGAGTTTTTACTTGAAAAGCTAGAATACTCCGAGGCAATGTATATGCTGGAAAATCTTTATTTACAAGAGATGAATACATTGCCGGAGTATTATGAAGATGAAAAAGCAGACAATGCCGAGCTGATTGATGAGTATGGTAGTGAGTACACAAATGGAGCGGTGGTTGAATATACGGATTCTATAAGGTCGGAGTTCGCCTTTGTCAATGAGATTTACAAAGAGTTCCGACAAGTTGCACAGTATGAGCAGTTCCTGAACGATATAGACGATGCTGGAAATACACTTGCCGCGATATCTATATTTGCAGACGAGGACAGTTATGACCATAAAAACATAGTTACAACACAACAGGCATACCAAGATATGCGCGGCGTTGAGATAGACTACCAGCCTCAAAAAGGTGTTGTTACCGCGACCACATTTATAGCAACAGATGTTTTGTTGTTCTTTGCAATGATACTTATAAGTTTTACGCTGATACAACAAGAGAAGCAAAGCGGCGTTTTTCGATTGATTCGCAGTACGCCAAACGGTCGAGGAGCAACTGCGCTCGCAAAATTCGGAGCGCTTGCGGTGTCTTTGCTTGGAGTAGTGGCACTGCTTTATGGGACCAATCTTCTGTTTTGTGAAATAGTATTCGGTCTTGGCGATCTGTCACGGTCGGTGCAATCGGTACCAGAGTTGATGCGCAGTACACTGCGGTTAGACGTAGGACAGTATCTTGCTGCATTTACGGCGGCAAAATGGGTGGCGGCGCTTGTTTGCGGACTCGGGATCCTTTTGTCGATGTTGGTTGCAAAAGATATGTCGGGCAGTATAGCACTCAGCTTTGTAATTCCGCTGATATTTCTTGCTTTGTGGGTGGTTATTTTGCCGACAAGTACACTCAATTTCTTTCGTTATGCCAATGTTATCGGTTATCTGCAGACATCGGAAATTCTCGGCAGTTATCGCAATCTCCACTGGTTTGGCGGTGTGATCGATATGGTGACGGCACAGATAGGTTCGGCAATTATCTATACAGCAACATTGTTTGCGGCATATATGTTGCTCTTTATGCGGGGACAGTTTATCGACAGCCCGTCCGATTCGCATCATGTTCCCAGATTTCGTCAATTTCGGCTGACCACCGTGTTCAAAACAGAGTGGCGAAAGGTGCTTTTGCTCGGTGGGGGACTTTTTGTTCTGCTTGCAGCGATCGGTTACTACGCTTACGATACGGTGACACACAGCGAGTATATCTCGAGCGAAGAGACTATATACCGAGACTATATGACGACACTGTCCGGAACATATACCGAGGAAAAACATGAGTTTTTGTTGGTGGAAACAGAACGTTTTTCTGAAATTATCGAACTTGAAAAACAGTTGATGTATGGGCATATAAACCAACAGCAGTACGATTTTGCACTGTCGAAAGACTATCTGCTTGCGCAGGAGTATAACGTGTTCAAAACGGTACTGCCAAAGGTTGACTATATTCAGTCTAATCCGGGTGCACAATTTTTGTACGATACCGGTTATCGTGAGCTGTTTCTACTCACGAGCGACAATGAGTTTGACGACAGTTTTTCATCTGCCGTTATCTCGGTGGTGATGTGTGTGGTTATTCTGGGTGGATACTTCTCGATTGAAAGGGTGAGCGGAGTGAGGCGAATACTCTATTCAACTCCGCTCGGTAGGGAAAAAACCGTTGTGACCAAGCTTATAAACTCTGCTGTGATTTGTTTTTTGATCACCGTGATAAACACATTGCCGTTCATCATCACTACTATAGAGGTGTATGGCATGTCGGGTCTGCTTGTCAATGCAAAGAGCCTCTCAGAATATTCCTATATGCCTATCTTTGTGACGATACTATCGATAATAATTTTGCAGTTTGTGGTGCGGTTGATAGCGATTTTGTTTGTTGGTGCTGTGACGCTTGCAATATCACAACTCTACGATAGCTACATCACCGTTGTCATGATTTCGTTAACGGCGTTTTTGCTTCCACTCATCCTTTGTTATATTGGATTTGACTTTTTAAGTTGGCTGACTGTGTATCCGATGTTCGACGTGGCGGCAATATTGTCACTGGGCTCAACCTCGGTTATTTTACCATTGTTTTATGGACTGGTCATGGGGTTTGCGACCTATCTGCTCTGTTGCAGAATGATTGACAAATATTGCTGGAACTTCACCGACCTTTGATAATGTCTAATTTTGAAAAACTCTCAGTTCATAGAATTTTATGTCAAGGTTTTCACCGCGAATTGCAACAGGGATACTTGGAAAAGTTTGCACCGTGACATAGACATCGTTCACATAGATTTCGATCATGCAATCACGTATCAATAGTTTCATGTTGACCTTATCAATAGGCAGATGGCGCTCTACTATGCCAACTTTTTCTTTGCCGGCAAAGATAGTGGTGGTAAGATTTTCGTCGACGGTAAAGTGATAGGCCGGTTCTGTTTCAAGTATCATAGATAGTGTTGAGCCGGGAGCGAAGCTTGTCAACACAAAACATTCGGCGGCAAGAGACGGAAGTTCTTCACCACGTAGCAAGTCGTTGTTTTCCCACCAGTAAAGACGCAGGTTGTCCTCGCTGTCAAATACAACTTTTTTGAGCGGAGAGAGATAGGTGTAGTGCCGACTCTCTTTGTTCGTTTCACGCAGGAGTTGATGAAAATTCACAAGCAACACGTTGCCACAATCAAAGAAACGTGAAAAATATGCATGCAAGTTGTCAAGGTTAGCAAAGATGTTGTTGCTTTTCGGCTGAACTTTATAGGTGCCGTCGATAGTTTTGGAGCGCATTATTATCGAACCGCAATCAAGACTCCCACCCTCTGCCATGATGTAGTAATAGCCGTTGTGTTTGGCGATTCCACCGACTTCCAGTGCTTCGACAGACGTGTAGGGGGAAAAATCCATGGACGGAGGTGCCAACGTTTCCCAGTGGAAGCCGTCAAGGCTTTTGCCGAGCGCGAAACCGGCACCGAATTTCGGTTGTGCCGTCCAAACACCATAATAGCACTCTTTGTGTTTGATTGGGTTGATGCTGTCCCATCGGGCAAATTTTTTGTTGTCGGTTTCGTAATGGTCGGCATCGATGGTAAGGCTGATTTCGTCGTCAAATTTTACCCAGTTCATCAGGTCGTCGGAATGTGCAAAGAATATTTGTTGCTCCGGCTCACTGCCGCCGGTGTCACGCCATTCAGAGTAGTTCATGATGAATTTATATTTTGGATCCAGTGATTCTGACACGCTTCCGGTACCCAAAAAGATTTTCATCTTGTCGGAGGCATCGAGTATCTTTCCGTGGTCGGTATAATGGACACCGTTTGAGGAAATTGCAAGTCCGACACCTTCACCATGACTTCTTTCGGTGATGAGGTAGTACAGATAGAACTTATTGTCATGGTGATACATCCAGGTGTCCCAAGAGGCATCGAAAAGTTTAGTTCTGAATATCATGTGGAGCTCCTTTCAAGTCTGAATTGTTATATTCTATTTAAAAAAATCTATTGTACTGCTTCCCTCGACGGCGAAAACCGGAATGATGTCACAAGGCGTAGCAACGGTGATTGTTTGCCCTCCGTCAAAGATTTCATTTGACCAGACGTATGTCCAGCGTTTGCCGGCAGGGAGCACTACCGATCTCTCGGTCATCCCCTCATACATGACAGGTGCAACCAGCAGTTCGTCGCCAAACATATACTGATCCTTAAGATCGTACATGGAAGGCTCGCTCGGGAATTCATAAAACATGGGGCGGATGACCGGATCACCTGTCTCACTCGCTTGCTTCATCAATTCTTTAATGTAGGGTTTCATTTTTTGACGCAAAAGGCTGTATTTTTTGCAGACTTCATATGTTTCTTCGCCAAAGCTCCAAATCTCATTGTCGGCACCACTGCCAAATACGTTAGGATCACCATTAAACATTGGATCGACCGGCTCACGCACCGCGTGCATACGCATAACGGGAGAAAATGCACCAAATGCTACCCAGCGTTGCAACAACTCTCGGAATGACGGATCGTCGCCGTTTGCGCCGTAAAATCCGCCGATGTCGGTCGTCCACCACGGTATTCCTGCGATAGCGGTATTAAGTCCTGCGCAGAGTTGGCGGCGGAAAACTTCGAAGCTGCTGAGGATGTCGCCCGACCACAGTAGCGCACCGTAGCGCTGGGCTCCACACCATGCCGATCGTGTAAGCAAAACCGGAAGTTCCTGTCCTGCGGCACGCAGTCCGTCATAGAACCCTTTTACGTGCTCTACCGGATAGAAGTTAACAATGTGAGAGGCACGGCCTTTGCGGAAACGATAGATGTCATATTGGTATTGCGGACAATCACATTCCGATTGATCTAGCCAAAAATTGTGTATGCCTTTGTCATAATAGTTCTTTTTTAGTATGTCAAACACATATTTTTTTGCCTCGTCATTGAAAGCGTCATAGTAAACCGCATCGCACATGTAGCTGATACTGGTGCGAGGTCCTCGATCCATCTGCATTAAGTAGCCTTTTTCTTCCATTTCGGCATAGCGGTGACTTTTTTTATCTACCGTCTGCCAGTAGGAAACTACCGTTTCGATACCCATTTTTGAGAGTTCTTTGCACATAGCCTCGGGATCAGGCCAGTATTTTGGATCAAGTTCCCAGTCACCCTGAAGCACAAAATGGAAAAAGTCGATGACGATGACGTCAAGCGGCAATCCTCTGCGCTTATATTCACGCGCAACATTTAAAAGCTCTTCCTGTGTGCGATAACGGCATTTTGATTGCCAAAACCCCATTGCATAGTCCGGCATCATCGGAGTCTTTCCGACAACCTCTGCATAGCCGCGTTCTATCTCCTTTGGAGTGTCGCCGACAATGATCCAGTAGTCGATACACCTCGTTGTCGGGCAGTGCCATGTGGTGTAGTTGTTTGCGAAAAAGGCATGTCCAATTGCGGGGTTGTTGAACATGAAACCATATCCGAGCGATGAAATATAAAAAGGTATGCTTTCCTGCGAGTTGCGATGGGCAAGCTCGATATCACAGCCTTTCAGATTCAAAAATTCCTGCTGGTACTGACCCATTCCGAAGATCTTCTCGGAGGGATCAGAATCAAATCGCAGACTCAGCTCGTAGTCGCCTTTGGGCGAAGAGGTGAGTTCACGAGCCTTGATGTTCAGATAGCCGGGGCAGTGGAATTCGTCAAGCATTATTCTGCCGTCAGAATGCTTGACGGTCAGATGTCCGTTTTTTGCAACTTCGGCAATGATATCACCGTTTTGCAAACTGGCAGACTGCTCGTCTACATTTATCACAGCCTCATGGTCTACTGAGAGCGACAATGCCCAGTCCTCTTTTGGTTCGTCATCCTGCAACCAACAGGTCACTCGTACAGCGTTCTTGCCCCATGCACGAATTCGAAGCGTCTCGGCATCGTAGGTGTAGTAAAGATCGCCCTGTTTTTCGAATAGCATGAATTCCCGTTCCTTTCTTAAATTGTTATAATTAAAGCCTGCCGATGGTATTGATCATGGCTTTTCTTGTAGCTATCACTGAGACTTTGTTGCATGTTGTGCACGATATGCAGTCGGACTCACCAAAAAGTTTTTGCGAAAAAGATTGCTGAAGTAGTTATAGTCAGAAAAGCCACAGCTATGCGATATTTCATAAATTTTCATGTCGGTGCTCTCCAGTAAAATGACAGCATGTTGCAGCCGATACTGAGTAATGAACTTTATCGGAGAGATGCCAAAATGTTTTTTGAACAGGTGACATAGGTGCTCTCTTGATATGCCGAGATGTTCTGCCATTGATGTGACCGAGATGTTTTCTTTGTAATACTGCTTTATATATTCTACCGCAATCGGTAGATGTCCCGAAAGATCATAACTTTTGTTGTCGGTTTTTCGGGCACTGTTTTTTGTCACGCTGTACTGATATATAATATCAAAAAAAAGTGAGATTATTTTTGAGGTTGCTCGTTCGTCGTTCATGTCAGAAAAGGCGATCAACTCGGCGTACAGCTTGCTGAGCGTTTCATGGTTTTTTGTGCTGTGGACGGGGCGTTCGGATGAGAGGGAGTTTTTGAGCAGGGTTTGTTCCAGACCATACAGCTCAGAACTGCCGGTGAAGGCTATCCAGTAGTATTCCCAAGGGTCGGTTTCGTCTGCCTGATAAAAAACCATCTCGCCCGGAAAAACAAAAAAGCTTCCGCCTTCGCCTAGACGATACACAGTGTCCTTTGTCTTGAAAATCCCTCTTCCTTTATGCACAAAGACAATGAGAGTATGCGAACGGACGTTTGGACCATAGGAGTGAAGCGGTTTGCATTTTTCGGTGCCGCAAAAGATGATGTCGGTTGCAGGAACGTGAACGTTCTTCAGCGTTCGAGTAGAGTTTTTGCAATACGCATTTTCCATTATTGTCCTTTCTCTGCACACGTTGCCTTTGACGGGGATCTCACAAAATTACATGATTTGTATGACATGATACAATATCATTTCGACAGATAATAATATATAATGATTTCGTATTTATGGGATTTGATAATAATTTGACAGCCTTCAAGGGAATGCCTCAAAGACTGCCCTGCGTTACTGGACTAGATTACACCGAGTGCACGAAGGTATTCATATGCGATTACGCCATGTCCTTGTTGGGTCGGATGGATACTGTCCTCTGCCAAATCAAATGGGGTGAAGTCGGTAGTGGTATAGCGGCAAAACAGTCCTCCGAGCGGCAGATAGATGTCGGCATGTTCTCGAGCCAGCTTGCGTACAATCTCAACTTTTGGAAGCAGATCCTCTTTCATAATTTGCTTGTCCTGATTGGTGTCGATTATATACGGTTCAATCAGCATGATTTTGATATCAGGAAAGTCGGATTTCAGTTTTTTGAGTAAGCTGGTGTAGTTTTTTTCAAACTCTTCTTCTGAGGTAGGCTCATTCATGTCGTATCTGCGCCAGGTATCGTTCACTCCGATCATGATGGAAATGAAGTCAGGTTTTATGTCCTTGAAGTCGGCATCATATCTTGCGAGAAGATCGATTACCCTGTTGCCTGAAATGCCGCGGTTTACAAAATTCACGCCGTTATTCGGGAAAAGTGTGTTATAGAGGTTTGTCACCTTTTTTGGGTAGCCACATCCGAGATCTTCGGCATTGTCGCGGTCTCGCTGACAGTCGGTGATGCTGTCGCCTTGAAAAAGCACGGTGGTTCCCGGTGCAAAGATGTTTTTCATGATACGATCCCTTTCTGTTACGATGTTCTATTATTCGTTGTTATGTTTGGCTTTGCTGCCTTTGACTCATATTATACTACGCAAAAGTTATAAAGTAAATCATAAATATATGACATATAGAATTTACTTGCAAAATGAAAGAAATATCAGAGAGATGGGTAAAATTAAACGGAGTTTGCGAAAAACACTTTTTTATTATTGTGAATTATTTTCACCGATGATATAATATTTACAGACTTTATTTTATGAAAGGTAAGAATAACATGGGAAATCAAATGACCTCTGCAGAGAGAATAATGGCATCGATAAATCATCAGCCAACCGACCGAGTGGCAACCGACTACTGGGGTGTTCCGGAAATCAACGAAAAGTTAATGCGTCATTTTTCGGTGGACAATATGCTGGATCTTGCAAAGGCGCTTGATATTGACTATATTGTCGAGGTGACCCCTGAACTGATACCGCCAAGAAAACATATGTGGGATCTAGAGTTTAAACGAATACCGATCATGGGCGGAACAGGGTATTATGAAGAGCCGATAGTTCATCCGCTGGGCGACCTTGAGACCATTGAAGAGATTGACGAGAAGTATGAGTGGCCGACCACCGATATGTATGACTACAGTGTGATAAAAGCGCAGGTTGAGCGTGCCGAAAAATATGGTTTCGCCATCGCGGGTGGATATATCTCACTCACCTATTTTTATGAAATGATTCGCGGCACCGAACAAATGTTTGTGGATCTTCTGGCTGAACCGGACATTGCACGTCACGTGTTTAAAAGACTTAACGATTTTGCAGGTGCGCATGTCGAGCGAATACTTGAGGCGGCGGGCGGCAAGATTCAAATATCGCAGGTTACCGACGATCTCGGTTCTCAGACAGGTCTTTTGATGAGTCTGGAGATGGTAGAGGAGTTTCTTGGCGAGTATTATGTCCAGAACATCAAACGCCTGAAATCGGCAGGAGTAAAGGTGTTTCATCACGATGACGGAGCTATTATGTCGGCGATACCGTGGTTGGTTGATAAAGGAATTGAGATTCTGAACCCGATTCAGTGGCATTTGCCGGGTTGGGATCTTGCAAAATTGAAGAGTGATTACGGCAAGAAGCTTTGCTTCCACAGCGCTATCGATAATCAAGATGTCCTGCCTTTTGGAACTGTCGAAGATGTTCGTGCAGAGGTGCGAACCTGCATTGATCACCTTTACAGCGATCGAACGGGATTCATCCTTGGTCCTTGCCATAATCTGCAGGTCATGACCCCGATCGAAAATGTTATCGCGATGTATGATGAAGCGAGAAAGTACAGTAGCCTTTAAATAGACAAGGCGAATCTTTATAAAAGCAAAAATGCAGTAGCACGACCGGGTGTCGAGCTACTGCTTTTTTGTGTTGATGCTTAGGGCACGATATGCTATTGATCGTATTATGAATTCAAGGCGAAGAAATAAATATATAGTCACGGGCTGTCTTTATATTTGTTGACTTGCGATTTGCAATATGGTAAAATAAAGATAATAAAACGGTGAAAAAAAGAGAAGAATAGCGGAATTCGGAATGACACGTTTTAGTTATTGGTCGACGCTACAAAAATCGATAGTAACTAGGTTTGAAAATCAATGTTGTTGTTCTGACTGCGGAAAGGAATGGAGTATTTATTATGGACGGAAAAAAGACAGTAATTAGCGTGAAAAAACTTTTGACAATCAACCAACTCGTGTTATTGGTGGGAGCCTCATTATACGCCACACTTTATATCACTACCGGTTCACCGGTACTGGGAGTTTTGATCTTGTTATCTACTTTACTGGTAACAGGTTCGACACAGTTTTTCAAGAAAAAAGACAGGGTGAATATCTGCATCAACATAATGTCATATTCGCAGTTTGGTTTGATTCTTGCCTTTGGCCTTGTCAGCAACAACCTGCTCGCTACACTTCCTCTCGTTACCGCAGCACTTGCCATGGGCGGGCTTTATTACAATTATAAACTCGTACGAAATCAATGGGTTTTTGCCGCCGCTGTTTTTTTGGTGACCATAGTATTTTTCCCGAGTATATATGGTGCGTCGACTATCGACAATGCAATAAGAGGCCTTCTTGGTACCAATTTTTGTATATTGCTTATCTACTTTTTGGTGAAGTGGGGAAGTTCATTTATGTCGCAATCGGCAGAAAAAGAAATACAGTCAGAGAATCTTTTGAAGCAGGTCGAAGAGAAAATGCTCGAGAGTCGTAACAGTGCGAAGATTCAACAACAGATCTTTGACGAGGTGAGAATGCGCAGCAATAACCTCGAAGATACCGCAAAGCGTATGCTGGAAATTGCAAATACCATCAGCCAGAGTTCTGCAAGCCAAAATAATATTGTTGAAGAGGTGTTACAGCATAGTAATGCTATGAAGCAGGAAGTTCAATCGACACAGAATAAGACGGTTGATTCTCGTGATATGGCGATGCAGAGTGTGGAGAAGCTCGAACAAAGCAACGAGAGAATGAACGACATCTTAGAGGCTATCAACAAGATTGAGACTTCTTCGGAAAAGATTGGCGGAATTATCAAAACGATCGAAAATATTGCTTTCCAGACAAATATTTTGGCTTTGAACGCATCGGTCGAAGCGGCACGTGCCGGGGCGGCAGGTAGCGGTTTCGCGGTTGTAGCGCAGGAGGTCAGAACGCTTGCCAGCCACAGTTCGCAAGCGGCAAGTGACAGTGCGGCCCTCGTGAATGAGACCATCGCTAATGTCGAGGTAGGCGTTGACCTTGTGAAAGGTGCGGTAAATGATATGGCTGAGGTGATCGAGAGTTCGAAATATTCGGCCGACATTGCTAGTGAAATCAGTGAAATCATGAACGTGCAGGTTAATAGTATCAACAGTATCTTAGATCAGATAGAAAACATCGGGCATACTGTTGCGGAAACGGCAACCACTGCAGTGCAGAGCACATCAATAGCAAATGAGATTACCGAGGAATTGTACTCGATAAATAAGGCGATAAAGGCATAAATTTGTTTTCATAGACGACGCGCAGCGCTAATATGACTATCAAAAATCGACAGGGTAGAGAATCTCTTTGCCCTGTCGATTTATATTGTTTTGATAGCTGTTGCAAGAAGGTCGTCACGGTATGTTTTTGAGCATGTGATACCGGTGTAGTTTTTGTTACAGGCTATTGCATCCAGTCCTTATCTGTTTGTACAACTTTTCTATGCGAGTGCCCAGTTCATGCTTGCGTTTTGTAACGATATCATGTGAACGTAATCAGCAGAGTTTTTAATCAATTCGCCGTGTGTGCCTTCGGCAGAAATTTTGCCATCTTTTCAACATTACTATCTTATTAGCGCCGGCAATGGTCCTCATACGATGGGTTATGCTGTCCCGTGTCAGTCTTGATATCGCTTGTTGTACAGCGCTCTCGCTTTTGATATCAAGCGAAGAGGTCGCATCGTCGAGAAGAACTAAAGGAGTATTTTTTTGTGAAAATGATTCACATAAAATTTTGCACCAATACCATATAGAAAATAGTGCCTCCGCCGATGCTGAGTAAGGTATTCTTTTTCCATTTGTGAAGCAGTACAATCAGTAGGATGGACACCAGCTCGAGTGCACCGTGGAACTCGGTGAAGATAGCATCTTTCAGGCAGTAGACGACCAATAATCCAATTACGGCAAAGGGGAGTACGGTGCCAAGATATTTAATAAATTTTGGTGGCTCTTTTGTCGAGGGGAAAACGATAAAGGGCAGAAACCTTGTCAACATGGTGCCGAGCATTACCACCAATATTATTATTATGTTTTGTGTCAACGTCATTATTTCGCCCCCTCTTTATTGCGATTTATGTACCCGGTGACGGTGAAGCAGAGTACAATGCCGATCATGGCGGGAATCAAGAAGTTGTCCGCGCCGAAGATAATACAGCAGAATAGAGAACAGGCAACACCGATAATTGCCGGTGTGTGATTTTTGTTTTCCTCCCACTGGTTGATGAACATCACTACAAAAAGTGCGGTCATGACAAATTCGATGCCTTTGGTATTAATGTCTATAAGATATCCCATGAGTCCGCCGATTGTAGCACCCGCTACCCAGTAGATATGATTGAGCAACGTGACGAAAAACATGAACCATCCTTTATCAACATCTTTTGGAGGTGTGACCGCACAGTTGATAGAAAACGATTCGTCACACATGCCGAAAATAAGGTACAGCTTTTTAATGCCGACATTTTTGTACTTTTCAAGCATTGAGATACCATAGAAAATGTGACGGGCATTGACCATGACAGTAAGTGTGAATGCCTGTACAGGATCAAAAGCTCCGGTCAGAAGATTCGCTGCGATGAATTCCATCGAACCTGCAAAGATTACCATACTCATAATAAATGGATACCACGCAGAAAAACCGAGACTGTCCATCAAAAGTCCATATGATATACCGATGAACATAAACCCAATACAAATGGGTAGTGTTAATGGGAGTGCCGCCTTGAATGCTTTAAGTTTCATAATAGTGACTGTTCCTTGAAGATATGTGTTTGCTTAAAATAAAATCCTCAGAGACTAACCACTGAGGATTTCTTTTGTAGTAAAATTGATTTATCCGCCGAGATAAGCCTTTTTGATGGTGTCACTCGCCAGTAGTTCGGCACCTGTACCGGTGGTCACTATCTTGCCTGTTTCAAGGACATAGCCTCTGGTTGCAACGGAGAGTGCCATCTGAGCATTTTGTTCAACAAGCAGGACGGTGGTTCCTGCCTTGTTTAGATTCACCACTATATCAAAGATTTGCTCTACCAGTATTGGAGCAAGCCCCATCGATGGTTCGTCCAACATCAGTACCTTTGGATGGCTCATCATGGCGCGTCCCATGGCAAGCATCTGCTGTTCGCCGCCCGAGAGTGTTCCGGCAACCTGCTTTACACGTTCTTGCAGGCGTGGGAAAAGTTCGAAAACCATGTCAAGGTCAGAATGCAAGCTTTCTTTTCTATGGGTATATGCACCCATCTCGAGGTTTTCAAGGACGGTCATTTGTTGAAATATTCTTCGTCCCTCCGGGACCAAAGCCAGCCCTTTGGATACAATTTTATGCGCAGGTGTCTTTTCCAGATTTTCTCCAAAAAAAGTTAGGCTACCGCCTTTGGTCGGCAATAGTCGAGAGACGGTATTCAAAATTGTAGACTTACCGGCGCCGTTGGCACCGATAAGCGTGACGATTTCGCCCTGTGAGACGGTAAAAGAAACACCTTTTATGGCATGAATGCTACCGTAATAAACATGTATATCATCTACTTTGAGTATTTCAGACATAATCACGCCTCCTTTTGTTTGCCGAGATATGCCTCGATTACCGCAGGGTTAGCCTGAATTTCTTCCGGTGTCCCTTTTGCTATCAGTTTGCCGTAGTTCAAAACGGCGATTCCCTCACAGATGTTCATGACGAGGCTCATATCATGTTCAATTAGAAGTATTGCGATGTTGAAGGTGTCGCGAATTTTACGGATATTTTCCATCAATTCGGCAGTTTCGGAAGGGTTCATGCCCGCGGCGGGTTCGTCGAGCAGAAGCAACGATGGATTGGTAGCAAGCGCTCGCACGATTTCCAGCCGACGCTGTGCGCCATAAGGAAGGCTTGCCGCCTTTGTTTTACCCAAGTCTTGCATGTCAAAAATGCTCAAAAGTTCATAGGCTCTATCTTTAGCGACCTTTTCTTCATGCCAATATTTTCCGATTCTGAAAATTCCGCTCAAAAGATTGTATTTGATACTGCTGTCCATTGCAACTTTTACATTGTCCTCGACGCTCAGATTGTGGAAAAGTCGAATATTCTGAAAAGTTCTGGCAATTCCGGCATTGTTGACCGCAACCGTGCTCATGCCGTGCGTGTCGTTTCCGTCGAGCAGAATTGTGCCATGGGTTGGCTGATATACCTTGGTCAGCATATTGAAAACGGTGGTCTTGCCGGCACCGTTCGGTCCGATGAGTCCGGAAATCTCGGTGCGGCCGATGGTTAGGTTTACACCGTCGACAGCTGCTAGGCCACCAAAGTTTATGCCGAGATTGATGCATTCCAATATCGGAGGTTTATCGATATCTCTGTCGGTGAGAAAACCGGTTGGTGGTATTGGGATTAACTTGTCAGACATTATTTCTTCCTTTCTTTTTGGGTTTGAAGAATGACTTAATATCCGATATTCTGTCGTGAACATATGAGTTGTTTGTAGCGATCATGACCAGTATCAGGATCAGCGCATATATGAGCATTCGAAAATCGCTGAGGTCGCCACGTAGCAGTTCAGGCAAAACGGTGAGGACTGTTGCGGCTATTATAGAACCACGAATATTTCCGATGCCACCCAGAACAACAAACATCAGGATTAGTATCGAGGTGTTGAAGTCGAATTTTCTCGCCACAACGGTCGTGTAGTTTAGCGAGAAGAGGACTCCTGCCATGCCAGCAAGCATTCCCGAGATGATGAATGCGATTGTTTTGTACCTTGAAGGTGAAATGCCAACCGACTCCGCTGCGATTCGATTGTCACGAAGCGCCATGACGGCACGTCCGGAGCGGCTGTTGATAAAGTTTAGCACGATGAAGAGTGTGAACATCACCAGCACAAATCCGGCAGTAAAGGTGGAAATGCTTTCATAACCAACCGCGCCGATCGCACCTTGAAGAACCATTTTGCCACCCTCGGCAAGCTCAATTCCCTCTGCAGAACCGGTTGCAAAATGTATTCCGTTTGAATCGATACCAACATACATGATATCGATAATGTTTTTAATAATCTGTCCAAATGCCAACGTGACGATGGCAAGATAGTCACCTCGTAGTCGCAGTACCGGAAATACTACGATTACACTGACCATTCCGGCGGCGATCGCTCCAAAAATCATGGAGGCAAAAAGACGGACGCCATCGTTTGCAATAAATGGTGCCAATGCGGTAGAGGCGATGATTCCGGTTATAGCACCAATACTCATAAATCCGGCATGTCCAAGCGATAACTCGCCCATGATGCCGACAGTTAGATTGAGCGAAATTGCCATGACGATATAGGCGCAGATAGGAACAAGTTGACCCTCTATTGAGTTTGAAAGCATTCCCATTGAGCCAAGTGCAGTCATTACAATAAACGCGATGGTTACCATAGAATATGTAATAAGGTTTTTGCGTGTGTTTTTACTCATCAGACGATTTTTCATCATATCGACCTACACCTTCTCACTTATCGGCTTTCCTAAGAGGCCGGTAGGTTTGACAAGAAGCACGATGATCAGAACCGCAAAAACGATTGCATCGGAAAGCTGAGACGAGATGTATGCTCTTCCGAAAATCTCGATGACACCGAGCAAAAGTCCGCCGATCAATGCCCCGGGAATGGAACCGATTCCACCGAATACCGCCGCGGTGAACGCTTTGATACCGGGCATCGCTCCGAGTGTCGGGGTCAAGAGAGGGTAGGCAGAAAGAAGTAGTACGCCTGCAATTGCGGCAAGAGCCGCGCCGATTGCAAAGGTCATAGATATCGTGAAATTTACATTGATTCCCATGAGTTGAGCAGCGTTTTTATCTTCCGAAACGGCACGCATCGCCTTTCCAAGCTTTGTTTTGGAGGTGAAGAATGTAAGCACAAGCATGATAACGATGCAGCTGATTATTGTTGCGATCGATGCAGAAGAGATTACCAGCTGACCATCGAGCAATGAGATGGGGGGAGCGGCGATGACGGTAGGATAAAATTTTGCACTCGAACCCCATATCAGAAGTGCCAGATTCTGTAATAGATAGCTGACGCCGATGGCGGTGATCAAAACCGCAAGCGACGATGCTTGACGTAGCGGTTTGTAGGCGAAGCGTTCAATCAAGATGCCGAGTACCGTACAGGCGATTATAGCTAAGATAATGGACGGAATGACACCAAGACCCGTGCTGTGAATTGCAATGAAACTGACATAGCCACCCACCATGATGACGTCACCATGTGCGAAGTTCAGCATTTTAGCGATGCCGTAGACCATTGTGTAGCCGAGCGCGATTATTGCATAGACGCTGCCGAGACTTAGTCCGTTGATGATGTTGCTTAATATTGCAACCATAGCCATTCTCCTTATAAAAATCTGTGTTCAAGGCAAAGAACATAAAACAAGGGAGTGTTTTATCTTCTTTATATTGAAAGTATACCATCACCTGCCGATTGATTCGGCAGGTGATGGTATGGATGTTGGATTTTACTCCATGCCTACATATACGCCGTTTTCGATTTTAACAGCCTGGGGAGCTTTGGAAACCTCACCGGTTGTGTTCCATGTCATGCCTGCGCCGGTAAGACCGTCGAACGACATTGTGGTGAACTGTTCGATGAGAAGTGTGCAGATTTCTTCCGATGTCATTTCGTTTGTAACACCGGCAGCTGTTGCAGCTGTGTAGATAGCATAGATTGCATCGTAGCCGTTAGCTGCGAATTGGTTCGGAGTTTCGCCGAAAGCCTCATTATACTTTGTTACAAAAGATACAGTGGCTTCGTCCTGAGCGTCTGCCGCAAAAGGAGTCAGCAACATTGTGCCTTCTGCAAGTGCTGTGTCAAATCCTTCAACTGAAAGAATACCGTCAAGACCATCACAACCAAAGAAGATGGGAGCGTAGTCCATTGCGTTTGCTTGGTTGAGGATTAAAGAAGCCTCTTGAGCGTAGATCGGCAGGAAGATGAGCTCGGCACCGGCGCTTTTAGCGTCGTTAAGCTGAACCGAGAAGTCACTTGCCGAGTCGGCGGTGAATGTCGAGGTGCTTACGATTTCAAAGTTTGAACCCTCTGCGCCTTTTGCAAAGTTTTCATAGATACCGGATGAATAAGCATCTGAGTTGTTGTAGATTACTGCAACTTTTGTTGCAATGTTGTTTTCACTGATGAACTGTGCAGAAGCCGAACCTTGGTTCGGATCGGTGAAACAAACTTGGAAAACGTTGTCGTTGCCTTCAACCACAAGTGTTGAAGAGGCAGACGGTGTGAGTGTGAAGATGCGATCTTCATATGTCATGGGAGCAACTGCAAGAGCAGGAGTTGTTGTGACCGTACCCATTAGTACGTCCATTTCCCAGTCTTTAAGCGCATTGTATGCATTTCCTGATTTCTCTGCATCATGCTCGTCGTCCTGGAAGTTGAAGTCGATCTGCATTCCGCCCATTGCGTTGATCTCGTCGACAGCGATCTGAGCGCCGTTCTTTGTTGCGTTGCCGTATACAGCTGCGGCACCTGTTGTGGGTCCTATGCCACCAACCTTAAGTACAACTGCACCTTCCGCTGTTGCAGTATCTTCGGTGGTTGCTGCGCCATCGGTAGCGGTGCTCTCGGTGGCAGCGTCGGACTCTGTGGTCTGTGCGGGTGTGCTACAACCGGCAAGTACACCGATCAACATCATGGCCGCAAGCAGTAAACCAATTGTTCTTCTTTTCATTTCTTTCCTCCTAAAATTTATACCATACAAAAAATCCAGTCGTCCTCTTGATGAGCACAACTGCATTGTTGTATCCAACAGAATTCCGCCGACCGAGTAAAATCATTTCAATATATCGGTACGGTCTTTATTATTTTACATTGTAAGAGCAAAAAAGTCAATAGTTTTGCGTTATCCGCAATTTTTTGACTGATCTATTTCTGTAATTTAATCCTGTCACAAACATTTGTGCCAAACTTGAAGTTCAAATGCTTGAATATGTAAATATGAGGTGGTATACTTTAGTCAAAGGATACATGAAGCGCGCACATGTGTCACAAAAATTAGTAGGAGTTTATGTGATGAAACAAGGAGTTCAAAAATTTGGGCGGTTTCTGAGCGGCATGGTTATGCCGAACATCGGAGCATTTATCGCTTGGGGTATCATAACTGCGCTATTTATTGAAGACGGCTGGCTACCAAATGAAAGTTTGGCAGAACTTGTCAGCCCGATGTTGAAGTATCTTTTGCCACTATTAATCGGTTATACCGGAGGTAAGGCAATCAGCGATGTTCGCGGTGGTGTTGTTGCGGCGATCGCAACATTTGGTGTAATATCCGGATCGGAAATCCCGATGCTACTCGGAGCCATGATAGTCGGCCCTCTAAGTGGTATTATAGTAAAGAAATTCGATGATTTAACCCAAAGCAAAATACCAGCCGGATTTGAAATGTTGGTAAACAATTTTTCTGCCGGAATCATCGGTACAATTTTGCTGATCATTGGCTATTATGGAGTCGGTCCACTGGTTACGATCGGTACAAATGCACTCGGTGAGGGTGTTGGTTTTCTTGTTGAACACGGTCTGTTGCCGATCACAGCAATCTTTGTAGAACCTGCAAAAGTACTTTTCCTTAACAATGCGATAAACCACGGTGTGTTCACCCCACTCGGAGCAGAGCAGGTGAGTGAGCTTGGGAAATCCGTTTTTTACATGATAGAATCAAACCCCGGCCCCGGTCTTGGACTGCTTCTTGCATTCATGGTTGCCGGTAAAGGCAGTGCACGTAGCAGTGCATCAGGTGCGGCAGTCATCCATTTCTTTGGCGGTATTCATGAACTGTATTTCCCATATGTACTTATGAAACCGATAACCTTGTTGGCACTTATTGCAGGCGGAGCAACCGGAACGTTTATTTTTTCCACCTTCGGTGGTGGTCTGACAGGAGCTGCATCACCGGGAAGCATCATTGCACAGATGATTATGACACCGGCAGGAGCACACATTCCGAATATCCTGGGCATAGCGGCATCAGCAGTTGTTACGTTCTTGATTGCGGCAGTACTAATCAAGAGAGGCGCGAACAATGAAGATGACATTGAAGAAGCGCAAAAGAAGATAAAAGATATGAAAGCGGCATCAAAAGGCAAAATGGTAGAACAGGCAGTCGAGATCGCAGCGGCACCGGTACAAAGCCTTGCCGATGTTGCACTGATAATATTTGCATGTGATGCAGGCATGGGAAGTAGTGCAATGGGTGCCACAAAACTGAGAAAGAAACTGAAAGACAATGGCATAGAAGGCATTACGGTTAAACACTCTCCTGTATCGGAAATACCGAAAGAAGCACAGGTGGTGGTGACACATGTACAGCTCAAAGAACGAGCACAACAGGCAAATGCCACTGCACATCTTGTGACTATAACCGACTTTTTGTCGGCACCGGAATATGAGGAATTGATAGCGAAACTAAAAGAAGACAGAAAATAACTACTAAATAAGACAAGGAGTTTATCATGACAGAGTTTAAATACACAATAGTAGACGAGCACGGTATTCATGCAAGACCGGCAGGAGAACTGGTGAAGTTGATGCAAAGCTTTGAATGTGACATCACCTTTACAAAAGGAGAAAAAAAGGCTAGCGGAAAAAAACTGTTTGCGGTTATGGGGATGGCGGTCAAAAAAGGTGAAGAGATTACCGTAAGCTGTGATGGAGCAGATGAGGCACAAGCATCTGAGGCGGCACAAAAATTCCTTAGCGAAAATCTTTAAAAGATACATACCGAATGAGGAGTAGCATGTATTCGATACCACAGCGACTAAGTAAGATATTTACAGAGCTTTTTATTGCAAATGGCCCTGTAAGTGTGGCGACACTTGCCTCCTCTCTCGGTGTCAGCAGAAGAACGATATTTCGTGAGCTTGAAAATGTAGATCTGGTGCTGAAAAAATTCAATCTTAAATTGGCAACCACGGTGGGCGAAGGACTTTATCTAAGCGGCGATGAGCAGGATATCTACAGGCTGAAAGAGGTTGTTGATGCTCAACGTGAGAGTCTTGCCACGGACAAGGAACTTCGCCGAATAGCCTTGGTACTGCTATTACTTGATAACACACAGTGGAAAAAATTATACCACTTTTCAAGTGTGCTTGAAGTGAGTGAGGCAACGGTCAGTTTAGATCTGGATGTTTTAGAACAAGAATTGCAGGGGTATAATATTCAGCTGTTGCGCAAAAAAGGAATCGGAGTCCTAATAAACGGTACCGAACTTAACATCAGAACCGCATATGTGAATTATCTGCTGAAAGCTCAGACCGGTTCGAAACTTGCAACAACAATGGAAGAAATACTTCCACCCGATATAACTCGCGGAGTCCGCGATATATTGGAAGAGCAATCAATATTTATTAACTGGATGACAAAAGATGCTCTTCTTATCATATCCTATCGATTAATAGTCCAGATTTCCAGGATAAAGTCGGGCTTGACATTGGCGGCGAGTGAAGTGAAAAAATTGAATACACTTTACAGTGAAGTCGCTAAAAAACTTGCTGCGGAACTGGAATACTATTTCAACATTGAGATAGCAGAGGAAGAGCTTGACTATCTTGTCGAGGGACTGCGAGCCGCGAGGACAAAAACGGGCAGTGAATTCTATGAAGACGAAAGCGTAGCCTTTGCACGGGCGCAAAGTCTCGCCTATAGAATGATAGAACGTTTTGACAGTAGGCTGGCACCGACCTTGAAAACAAACGACGAATTGGTGAGAGGATTGAGTATCCATCTTTGGTCGGCGATAGTTCGAATCGAAAGAGGCTACAAGATAAAGGATCCTCTCGGCGGTCAGTTGAAGGCAGAATATCCCGACATATATCGAAACACCGAGTATGCATGTAGCGTTTTAAGCGAAGAACTTGCATGTCCGATACCGGATGAGGAGATCACCTGTGTGGCAACCCATTTCGGAGCGGCGGTCATGCAGATAGGACAAAATCAAATGAAACGCAGATTGCGTGTCGGAGTGATTTGTCTTGGAGGAATCGGCGTTTCCTATATGATGGCAGGTCAGGTGAAGAAATTGTTCGGTAAAGATGTCATCACCGAAGTGTGTGAATACAACCAACCTTACAGTTATAAAGATTGTGATCTGTTGATTTCGACAAACGCAGTGCCCGACACCGACAAGCCGGTCGTCATTGCACATCCGATGTTGACCGAAACCGAAGTTTCACAAATCAGAAGATTGATTGACACACTCGCTGTGACAAATTCAAAGGAAGACAGAGATTCAAAAGCGCAATCTTTTACCGAAAATTTAGGGGTGGCGATAGAGCATACCAAAAGTATTGAACACATACTCAAAAATTTTGCAGTGATAGAGATAAAACAGAGCATGAATATCGAGGAACTCGCAGAGTTTGCGGGCTATCGCTTTGCAAACAGTCACCGTGACGGCGAGAAGATATTTTCCAGCCTTATGGCTAGAGAAAGGATGGCAACACAGCTTATAGAGCAACTTGGGATCGTGTTGCTACATTGTAGTACCGATGGCGTTAAAAATCCGCTAATTGTACTATTTCATCCGCAAGACGGTGCGTTTGTGAACTCGGAAGGACAGACAGCAAAAAGTTGTTTGCTTATACTCATTCCACAGAATTCATCGACGCAATTGAAAGAAGTGATAGGTGCAATAAGCAGTTCACTCATTGAGGACGAGCAGTTTCTACAATCGATTGTCAATGCAGATGAAAAAACAGTAAGGCCAAAACTTGAACTTATATTTTCCATCCATCTCGCGGACTACTTTCGGGACCGTTTTGGCGGATGATAACAACAAATGAAAGGGACACTATTATGCTAAACAATACTGAAATTATTTTGAATCAAGCGTCGGAGCATAAAGACGATGCGATCAAAAGGTGTGGAGAACTTCTTTGTAACGCAGGGTATGTTTCATCAGAGTATACCGAGGGCATGTTGAAGAGAGATAATAGTTTCTCGACTGCAATCGGCAACCTTATTGCCATACCTCATGGCGAAAAAGACTATGCAAAGTATATCAAGAAGACAGGCCTTTGTGTAATCACCTATCCGGACGGAATCGAATGGGGAGGAAACACCGTGAAGTTGGTGATAGGCATAGCCGCACTTGGAGACGAACACCTTGAGATTCTTGAGAACATTGTCGAGGTGCTGGAGGACGAAGACGACGTCGAAAAACTTGTGCAAGCCTCCGATGCCGACAGCCTCACAGCGATTTTTGCCGCAGGACAGGCATAAACGGTATTTCCAATTGTATAGTATCGAGAAAGGAGTGGTTGCAGATATGATAGTTGCCGTAACTTTAAATCCGGCATTGGACAAGACAGTCACCATCGACACCTTGAAACCGGGCGGGCTCAATCGGATTCAATCGGTAACGGTAGATCCGGGAGGAAAGGGTGTGAACGTCGCAAAGATGGCAAAAGTGCTCGGCGTAGAGTGTGTAGCGACCGGCTTTTGCGGCGGCGAAGGTGGCAAGGAGTTGACAAGTAGGTTAGAAAACCTTGGCATAAAGCACGATTTTGTGGAGATTGTCTGCAACACACGTACCAACACAAAGGTTTTGGACGAGCGTTACGGTATAACGGAACTCAACGAGGCCGGAGCAAATGTAACAGAGCAAGAGGAGGAACTTCTTGCAGCGAAACTCTTGTCGTATGCCGGCGATAATACGATATATGTATTGTCGGGAAGCACCCACGCTAGCGCCAAGCCGGAGTATTATCACCGTCTCATTACCATGTTGAAGGGAAAGGGTAAAGCGGTATTGTTTGATGCCGATGGCGCTGCATTCAGAAGTTCGGTAGGTGCCATTCCCAGTTTTATCAAGCCCAACAACGAGGAGTTGTCAAGTTACTGCGGTAAAGAGGAAATGTCGTTTGAACAGATGTACGATGCTTGTAAAGAGTTTATCCGAGACGGAATAGAACTGGTCACCCTTTCAATGGGCCCAAAAGGAGCGGCATTTATCACCAAAGACGAGTCTTATTTTGTGCAGGCGTTGGATGTGGAAGTTTCGTCTACGGTGGGTGCCGGAGACAGTATGGTGGCGGCGGTTGCCTGCGCTAAACAGCTGGGATACTCTCTTGCCGACACGGCTAGACTTGCTGTAGCATGTAGCTCCGGAGCTGTTACTACTCAGGGGACAAATCCGCCAACGGCAGAGCTGGTGGAAGAGCTGAAAAAGCAAGTGGTTTTACAACCTATTAGCTAATTATAATAAAGGAGAACAGATGAACACAAGAGCAATAAGGATGTACGGAGCCGACGACCTTCGCGTCGAGGAGTTTACCTTACCCGAGATAAAACAGAACGAAATATTGGTGAAGATAATAACAGACAGTGTCTGTATGTCTACCTATAAACTGCTGAGACAGGGTGCACAACATAAGCGCTGCCCTAAAAATGTGGCAACAAACCCTATCATTATCGGTCATGAGTTTTCCGGAACCATTGTTGAGGTCGGCGAAAAATGGCAAAATGAGTTCAAAGCTGGGGAGCGCTTTGCATTGCAACCGGCACTGAACTATAAAGGCAGTTTGGCATCTCCCGGATATTCCTATGAGTTCTTCGGTGGTGCCGCCACATACGCCATTATTCCGCAAGAGGTCATGGAACTCGGCTGTCTTTTGCATTATGATGGTGAGGGGTATTTCAACGCCTCGCTCGGAGAGCCAATGAGTTGTATTATCGGTGGATACAATATTATGTACCACACCAATAAGGTGAACTATGACCACGCCATGGGAATAAAAGAGGGCGGAAATGTACTTATTCTGGGAGGCTGTGGGCCGATGGGACTTGGAGCTATTGAATATCCGATAGTTGCCGGTAACAGACCTAAACGAATTGTTGTCACCGATGTCGATACCGGACGTATCGAAAGGGCAAAAGAACTTATTTCGCCTGAGTTTGCTAAAGAGAACGGTGTAGAACTGTATTATGTAAACCCAAATGACTACGAAGACCCATACAAGGCGTTGCTCGATATATCGCAGGGTGCAGGATATGATGATGTGTTTGTCTATGCTCCAATAAAACCCCTTGCCGAGCTAGGCGATAAATTGATGGCGTTTGATGGCTGTCTCAACTTCTTTGCAGGACCGACCGATAGCAACTTTACTGCCGAGATGAATCTATACAACGTTCACTATATTTCAACCCATATCCTCGGAAGCACGGGCGGCAATACCGACGACCTGAAAGAGGCTCTTGAACTGTCTTCCAAGGGCAAAATACGGCCTGCGGTCATGGTCAGCCACATATGCGGACTTTCTTCAATAGCGCAAGCCACGGCCACACTTCCCGACATTCGTGCAGGAAAAATACTCGGCTATACACAGTTTGACCTTCCGCTAGTCGCGCTTGTTGAGTTCGAAGAACGTGGAAAAACTGATCCGCTTTTTGCCAAACTTGATGCAAGTGTGAAAAAACATAGCGGACTTTGGAATGTAGAGGCAGAAAATATATTGTTGCAACACTTCGGTGTGTAGCGGCCGAATAAATTGTCTGAAATTGAAAGGAGCGGTTCTATGATATCATTAAAAGGCACAGGTGTGTCTCCCGGAATTGCAATTGGCAAGCTGCATTTTCCTAAAGAGCGTGTTATAGATTTTGAATTGCAACATACTGACGATACAGAAAAAGAGGTTAGCCGTTTCGAAAGCAGCAGAGCTCTCGCGGTTGCGCAACTTGGTGAACTTGCGGTGAAAACCGCAAATTCGCTTGGAAAACAAAACTCATTGCTTTTTGAGATACATCAAATGATGCTGGAAGATCTTGATTATTGTGACACGGTCAAGGACACCATTAACGAAGAAAAAGTATGTGCAGAATATGCAGTAAGCAAGACGGCACAACAATTCGCCGCAATGTTCTCCGACATGGAAGATGAGTACATGAGAGAACGTGCCGCAGATGTCAAAGATGTGTCGATCAGGGTGATCGAAATTTTGACAGGAAAACAAAGTGAACAGGAGACGCTCGGAGAACCATGCGTCTACTGTGGTCTTGATTTTACTCCGAGTGAGACGGCACAGTTTGACAGAGAGATGGCACTTGCACTTGTGACATGTTATGGCAGTAAAAATTCGCACACCGCCATATTTGCACGTACCCTTGGGATTCCTGCAGTCATTGGATTGAAGGACAGTCTGACACAGGATTTGGACGGAAAAATGGTTGCGCTTGACGGCGAGACCGGTGAGGTGTATGTTGAACCGGACGAAGAAACAATTTTGGCATTCAAGGAAAAACAAAACAAGGGTGCCGAAAACGCAAAGCGGCTGGATGGATATCGCGGCAAGAAGACAGTTACCAAAGGTGGCAAGCTGATGAAGCTTTATGCGAACATCGGTTCACCTGCCGATGTTGAGGCGGTGCTACAAAACGATGCAGAAGGTATCGGGCTGTTCAGGAGCGAGTTTTTGTATCTGGAGAGCGACGACTATCCGAGCGAAGAAACTCAGTATGCCGCATACTGCAAGGTTGCACAAGGAATGCAGGATCGACCGGTTATCATTCGTACACTGGATATAGGCGCCGATAAGCAGGCGGCATATTTCAAACTTCCGCAGGAAGAAAATCCGGCGATGGGAATGAGGGCAATCAGAATATGTCTGACAAAGACGGAGGTGTTCAAGACACAACTGCGTGCCCTATATCGAGCCTCGGCGCACGGTAATATCAGCATAATGTTGCCGATGATTACATCGGTTGCAGAGGTGAAAAAAGCCAAAGATATTATTAAAGAAGTAAAGGCGGAACTTTTGGCAGAGGGACATAAGATTGATGAGTATCTTCCTGTCGGAATAATGATAGAGACACCTGCCGCTGCCATAATCAGCGACCTGCTCGCAAAGGAAGTGGACTTTTTCAGCATTGGAACCAATGATCTTATTCAATATACACTAGCTGCCGACCGACAAAATGAAAGTATATCTTCTTTTTGTGACGATCATCATGAGGCGGTGAAACGGTTGATAAAAATGACATGTGCCAATGCTCACAAACAGGGAATATGGGTGGGTATATGTGGTGAGCTTGCCGCAGACAAAGAGATGACCGAATTTTTTGTATCGGCAGAGGTGGATGAACTCTCGGTAACTCCCTCTCAGATACTTCCGCTCAGAGAAAGATTGAGCAAAGCATAATTTGCTATCAGTAGAACAAAGCGCAGCATGGTTTTTAGAAAAATCATGCTGCGCTTTTATATGTGATTTGTTTCAAAAGATGAATTTTACAGAAGTAAAGTGGTTCTTTCAAAGGTGATTATCGTAATACAAACAGTTTGTCGCTTAGCATAAATTAAATGTGTAAAAACAGGAAGAAATATTTGCGAATTTGTGTTATAATATATTAGTATCGTAAGAAACGGGCTGTGCGCCTTATCGTGCCAGTTGCCTTTTTGTTTCTATCAAATTTATTGAAAATATTTTTTAGTTAATACTAACACATATTGAAAGGAACATCTAAAGATGAAGTATGCAATTTATGACACAAAACTCGGTAAGATACGAGTTGAATACGATGCTGATACTGTAACGCTTTTAAAAAAAGTCGCTGATGATACACAGGATTTCGGTGAAAAGAATGATGTTACCGAGGAGGTATATCGTCAACTGATCGAGTATCTGGACGGCAAACGAAAAGAGTTTACCTTCTGCTATGAGATGAGAGGAACTGAATTTCAAAAGAAAGTATGGAAAGCGCTGGTTGACATCCCATACGGCGAAACCCGTACCTACAAAGAAGTGGCAACGGCGGTTGGAAACGATAAGGCGAGCCGCGCGGTAGGGCTTGCCAACAACAAAAATCCGATAAACATTGTGGTCCCTTGTCATAGGGTGGTCGGGGCTAACGGCAAACTTGTCGGATACGCCGGCGGACTGGACATGAAAGAGGTTCTTCTTAACTTAGAAAGTGAGAACAGATGAGCAAGATTGTTGTGCTATTTGAAGTGAAACCTACAAAAGAAGGCATGGAAAGGTATCTTGAACTTGCAGCGATGCTGAAACCTATGTTTTCTAAGGCGGATGGATTTATCAGCGGTGAGCGTTTCAAAAGCTTGAACGAGGAAGGTAAGCTTCTTTCTATGAATGTATGGGAGAGCGAGGAAGCACTCTCGAAGTGGCGCAATAATCTGGAACACAGGCTTTCACAGGCAGAGGGAAGAGATAAATTGTTCGAAAGCTATAAAATTACAATTTGTATAACAACACGAGAATATACAGATAAAGATCGAAATTTTGCACCGAATGATTCTAATGAGTATTTGTCGATTTAGTCGATAAATTATTTGAGAACACTTTGGTACGATGGAGTAATTTCGGTATTATGTGGTAGGCACTAAATGATTTTAATATCATCCCCGAAAGCCAGAGCTCTGTCTTGCTTTCGGGGATGGTTTTGTGTGCGAAGTTGCCCTTACTAAAACAATAGTCCAGAAAAACTGTGTGTCGTTTTTCCGGACTATCTGAATATTAGGGTATGCTAAAAGTTGAAACGGTCCACCAAATTTTTGAGCGTGGTTGCCTGCATAGAAAGCTCTTGGCTTGTAGCAGAACTCTCTTCCGCAGTCGCTGTGTTTGACTGTACGACCGAGGCGATCTGATTGACACCGAGATTTATCTGGTGGGTAGTCTCCGCTTGTTCTCCTACTGCGGAGGCTATGCGATTGATCAGCAAGCCTAGCTCGTTGGCATTAGTTCCGACAATACCGATCGAGTTTGAAGTTTCGTTTGCAATCTGATTGCCGTTTCTGACGACGGCTATTGTTTCTTCGATCAAAATCGTTGTATTCTTAGCTGATTGAGCAGATTTTGCGGCAAGGTTTCTGACCTCATCCGCAACAACGGCAAAGCCTTTGCCAGCCTCACCCGCGCGTGCAGCCTCAACAGCGGCCTTAAGTGCAAGTATATATCTCTGGAATGCTATGTCGTCAATAGTTTATACA
>CAYJJX010000001.1:180122-206735 GCA_964370605.1 uncultured Oscillospiraceae bacterium
CGGCAGCACCGGCACGCGCCGCCTCAACGGCTGCATTTAGTGCCAGAATGTTGGGCTGGAACGCAATGTCATCGATGGCTTTGACTATGTTGCTGATCTCGGTTGCTTTGTCGTTGATTTGCTCCATGGCCGAAAGCATCTGAAGCATTTGTTCGTTGCTTTGAGACAGGGCAAGTTGTGATTTTTCGTTAGCGGCCATTACCTCTTGAGCATCGCTTGCAGTCTGATTCGTTTTTTGGGTGAAGAACTCGATGGTTGATGCGAGCTCTTCGATAGAAGAGGACTGTTCGGTGGCTCCCTGAGCCAATACCTGAGCACCTGCCGCAACTTGATCACCACCAAGGTTAACCTGCGCGGTGGCATTGCTGATCTCTCTCATCGTAGAGGAAAGGCTATCAAGTATACGCGTCACGGAGGTGTGGAGTGAGCTGTAATCACCTATGTAGGCAGATTGTTTGTGTGTGCCAATGTTTAGGTTTCCATCGGCAATTTGGGAGAGCACATTGTCAAGATCGAAGATGATTTCAGACAGATTGGAGATGATGTCTTCGGTAGACTGGGCAAGCTGTTTTGTCTCATCCTTTGTATGCACAGATGGTACGGGAGAGGTTAAGTCGCCATGAGCAAGTGCATTGAGTCTTGATACGCATAGTGCAATTGGTTTTCCGATGGACGAGCTGGTGTAAAGTGCTAAACCAACACCGAGCACAATCATAATGACACCAACGATAGAAATGACGATTATCGAGTCAAATGCAGCGGCGAGAAGCTCCGTTTCGGTCGAGGTGACCGCAATACTCCAGCCGTTAGTGTTTGGGATGGGGGCATAGGCCTGATACTCTTCGACACCATAGTAAGTATATGACCCTACGCCGGTTTGACCTTCGACCATTAGCTTTTCGACTGCGATCAATTCGGCAAGCGCTGGGTCGTTTGATGAATCTTTAATAGTGTTTGATTGGTTGAGCACCAGGTCGTAGTCGTTATACGCGATGGTAGTTCCGGTACTATCCAAAATATAAGAGCTGCCCGACTCGCCGATAGCGACGCTTGCCACCAAGTCTTGAAGAGCCACTGTGTCGCAGTAAAAATACAGCACGCCGACAAGGCGTTCGCCGTTCATTACCGGAGCTGAAACTGCGATATATGCATCGGTTTTATCTTCGGTAATGTACGGTTCTGAAAAAAATGTTCCGCCATTCTTGGAACTGTTAAAAAACGCATGATCAGAAAAATCTTCGCCGGTGAAGATGTCGATGCCGTTCGTGTCGAGCATACTACCATAGCGCATATAATATTGAGCAGTCTTTGAGGCGATAAAATCTTCTTTTTCTTCGTCCGTAGAGGATGATGTCAGTATGTCGTTTGTAGCTATCTCACCGACTGCAACGGTATAGTTGCCAATTGTGTTGCTGGCAGTCTGAGCAGCGATTCCGGCTGCCTCTTGTAGGGTGTTTTTTGTGGTTTCGATTGAGGCACTGAGAGTGCTGGTGACCGATAAAATACTCAGTGTAAGAGCAGTCAGTACAATAGCGCCGAGAATAGCTATCATGATTTTATTTCTGATTTTTTTCATATACATCGCTCCTTGCTCATGTTTAAGTTCATTAACCTAATAATACCACATTTTTCGACACGATTCAACATAAATGCAATTTAATTTATTGCTATAGCAAAGCTTTTGATGCAGTTTGTCGCCACGAGAAAAAGGCGGTCGGTTCAAGAAAAAACAACCGTAAAAGGATTGGTTTCCTTTTTACAGTTGCTTTTTAGATTACACTGCTATTTGTAAGTGTTTTTAAGTTTATGCCTTTGTCTGGTCAAGAAGTGGGTTGAAGCTGGCGACGATGTAATCGGCGTCGACTTTTTTTAGTTTCTTAAACTTGTTTTCATCAAATTTCTGGCCTTTGGATCGCTCATCACCGGCGATTCCAACGGTGATCGCTCCGGCCTTGTTTCCAAGGCTGATCTCAACCTTGCCATCGCCTACAACCAATATGTTGCCGGCGGATAAATTGTCATCGCTCAACAGCTTCTTTATCACAGCTTCTTTTGAACAGTTTTTTTGCCGATATGGAGCGCCGTTTACGCTTTTTACATACGGCATGACGCCAAGCAGTTCAACCTCTTTTTTTAGATCTGCATCGTCTGTGCCGCTCGCGATATGTATGTCGATGCCTTTTCCATGAAGCATCTTTAGGAATTCAATACTGCCGCGGATCAAGAATTCATCGTTAGTTGCTTTTTTGGAGATGATGTCGTTTTTTCTTGAATCGACCATCTTGAGCAGGTTCTCATTATACTCGTCCTTGTACTCCCAAGGATCACACGGAGTGACATTGCAAAGTTCGCCGACCTTTTGCGCGAGCCAGTCCATTTGATAGATGGTTTGTATTCCCATTGAATCATCGATATAGTTTCTGATTATTTCGAGGAGTTCACTCTCGGGAAGACCGCTTGATTTCAGATGTTTATACATTGTGGCTTCCATGACATCTTCCCAACCGCATCGAAGGGTAGAGATAGTTCCGTCAAAATCGAAAATCGCCGTCTTGATATTCGTTTTTTCTAAAGATAGTTCCTTTATGAAAATTTCACTTTGCATGATTCTTCCTTTCAGTGTAGAGCCTAGTTGTTTATGATGGGATACAGTTCACCGCTGAAAACCTTGTCCAGCACCATGGCGATACTTCCGTAAAGTGGGGCGTTAAGTCCAAATTTGGATCGCACAACCGATATTTGCTTGTAATTAGCCATGAAATTCTTGTTGTTTATCATATGCTTCAGAGTGCCTTCAAAAAAGTTGCTGTTGATTTTTTCAGAGCCGGCTATGATAACGAGGTTGATGTTTAACTGCGTGATTAGGTTTGAGAGCGCAAAAGAGAGGTAACGGCAGTATTCAGAAACCACGATCATTGCTAACATATCGTTTTCGTCCACCAAGGTAAGGACGTCTTGTATTGTGCTGTATTCATTGTTGAACAATGGGTGATCGGGAAAATGTCCCTTTATATGGGAGAATTCTTTCAGTATGTTTGCGACGTTGGCATACACCTCGAGGCAACCGTTGTTGCCGCAAACACATTGTTCACCGTCATATTTTATTGACATGTGACCCATTTCGCCGTTTTGTCCGAATTCACCGTTATATAGGCTGTCTCCGAAATACAGACCGGCACCGATGCCGTTAAAGGTCGTGATGTAAATAAAATTACTTTCGTCTTTTCCGCTGCCGAGCAATTTTTCGGCAACTGCACCGGAAGAGGCGTCGTTACAAAAAAATGTCGGAACCTTTGTCAGTTCGTGAATATAATTGACGATTTCAAACTCACATGGGACTGAAAAGAATATGTGCGGATTAAGTATTTTGCCTTCGACAACATTCAAAGGGCCAAGACTGGATATTCCGGCGGCAAAAAAAGGTTGTCCTATCTTTGTTGCCGCCGCATGAAATAGTTTGTCTAGCTGATGTTTGAAATCATCCGGATGGATCAACCCTACATAGCTGTAGCGCTCTTCCGCTACGATTTCACCCTTGAGATTAGCAAAAACTACTTGAAGCCGTTCGCGCCTTATTAAAAAACCGCAGATTAACGGAGCCTTTTCCGACAGTTCAAGCCCTACGGATTTGCGTCCCATGTTAGTATATGCGTTTTGTACTACGCTGTCCGACTCGATGAGTATATTGTCCTGTATCAGATCGTTTACGATATTGGTAAGCGTAGTCTTTGTTAGGTTGAGTTCTCGTGCGATATTTGCTCTTGACAAAATGTTTTTATTCAAAACCGATTGGAGCACCGAGGCCCTGTTTTTGAACTTCGCTGTTTGTTTTAAAGCGTTTTTGGAGCTGTCGATATTATCACCTCGTCGAATATTTATACAGTGGTTTGCAAAGGCTGCTTTGGATATGCGGCGGCCGAGAATCGGTCGGTTTGCAGTTTTTTTGCGATCAATCAAGCGCTATTTAATCCGAAATGTCTTTATTTCAAATGGACCGATAACAAAATCAAAACTGTTGTTAGAGTTGCTGATTTCCTCGGCACCTTCTTCTATCAAATTGCATTCCGATACCGAGTTGAGCGGCATGTTGTATTTGATTGAGGTCTTGGTTTTTGTGCCGGATGATTCATAAACACGTAGGATGACCCCGTTTTTGTCTTCGGCACATTTCAGTGTGTCGACTATTACATTTTTCTTGCTGCATTCAATGAATGAATGGACAGGGGGGAGGGTGTTGCTTTGTGATTTTTCGTTGCAAAGCACGGCAAGGAGCGGGACGTTGAGTTCATAGCCGGCGTTTACGGTCTCGGACACTGCCCAGCTTCCTGCATGTGGACGTATCGAGTAGGTGAACTCGTGATATCCTCTGTCTGCAATCGGATCGGGATCGATGGAAGATCTGAGCAGAGTGATTCTCATTCGAGAGTCTTTGATGTCATAACCGTATTTACAATCGTTTAGCAGACTTACACCGTAGTTGCCCTCTGAAAGATCGGCCCATTTGTGCGCCGAAACCTCGAATTTGGTTTTATCAAACGATGTGTTGCTGTGTGTTGGCCTTTCGATTGTTCCAAACTGAATTTCATAGGCGGCCTTTGACGACAGAATATCGGTTTGGAATTCTGCCTTGAGCATTTTTTCTGTCTCTTGCCAGTCAATATAATTAATGAAATCAATCCTGTCGGTGGCGGAATACAGGACTATGTCTTGTGTGAAAACGGATTTATTGAAAGTGCGTTTGACTCGCAGAACACCTTTTACGCTCCCTGTGCACAGAATCTCGACGCTTGCAACCGATTCGACAGACCATTCCTTATTTTGGTACTCAAGGTCTATGTTCCATGCGGTTTCACCGCTCGGTTTGTCTTCAAAGATTTTCAGAACATTCGACTCGCCCGACAGGCACTCTCTCCGGTTGACCTTGTCGTAGATGCTCAAAATGTTGTACTTGTCATCTAGTTTAATTAAATAGAAATCATTTTCCATAACGTCGTGAGAAACAAAAACGGCAAGGTTTGTCTCTGCTTTTGTTCTCTTTACAGAATATTTGCTATGTCCCATCGATGGAGCGTCGGCAACAAACTCGATAAAAAACTTGTCGTTTTTATCATAGGTAATCGACGGCACTAGATTGTTGGATTGATCGTAAATTGCAAAATCATTCTGTGAATCGGTTTTAAGGGAACTTATATCAACGCAAACGTTACCCTTTCTGCTCCAAGATAAAAAGTTGAAAACCACAATGTCGTTCTTATCACATTCTATGTTTGATAAGATTGCCTGCAGAGAGTCGTCCAGTATGTTCTCTCCGATGGAGCGCACCTGAGCATATGAAGCGTCGGCATCGTGATATACCGAATTGATGGATGAACCCGGAATTATGTCGTGAAACTGATTTGACAGAAGCTTTTTGTATCCCGTTAGAAAATCGCTGTAGGGGTACTCTTTTCCTGCATAGATGCCGGAAATTACACTCGACATTTCTGCTTGACGATAAAGCAACTCGCTCTTGCGGTTGTTCTTTTTCGTTTTTGCCTGTGATGTATATGTTCCGCGATGATGCTCATAATACATCTCGTCGTTCCATACGGGGATTTCGTCCGATACCTTGTCCGTTCCCTTGAAATAGTCAAGAGAAGTCGACATTTCGATTTTTGGAAGTCCCGGACAATTCCTAAGACGCTTTTCTCTTTCAAGCATTTGATAAGATGGGCCGCCACCGCCGTCGCCATATCCGAAAGTCATGAAAGCCTCATCGTGGATTGCTTTTTGGTCATATCTTTGGTACAGCGTATTTATTGTATAGGGGCAAATGTCACCGTTATAGTTCATACGTTGCAGATAAGCAGTGACGGTTGTGCCATCGATCCCTTGCCATTTGAATAATGAATGAGGGAATCTGTTGTCGTCGTTGTTAATCAGTTTTGAAGTGTAGAAATAATTCATTCCGGATTTTTTTATAATCTGTGGCAATGCCCAACTGTAACCAAAAACATCGGGCATCCAGAAAACGTCGGAGCACTTTCCGAATTCGTCCAAAAAGAATTGACGACCGTATAATATCTGACGGATTAACGACTCGCCCGAAGGTATATTGGTGTCCATCTCTACCCAGGTGTTGCCAACTATTTCAAACTGCCCGTTTGCAACTTTTTCTTTGACCCTGTCATATAACTCGGGATAGTTGTCTTTCACGAGTTCAAATAGTTTTGGTTGGCTGAACGCAAAGGTGAATCCAGGGTATCTGTCCATTAGGGCGCACACGTTCGATAGCGTTTTTGCGGTTTTCCTCACCGACTCATGTTCCGGCCAAAGCCATGCCAAGTCTATGTGGCCTTGCCCAACAAATTTGATGTTACCATGAGAGTTGTTCGGGATTGTCTTCATCTTTTCTTTGAGCATTTTGCTTGCATTCGGTATGCTCTCGATAATTTTCGCCCGATCAAAATCAAAATCCACACAGGATATGGAACTCACTACTGCGTCGGCGATCTTGTCGAAAAAGAATGGATCTTTGCTGATGGATTCAAAAAAATCCAAGATTTCCGATGGGAGAGCAGTGTTCGATTTTGTGATTTTGTCGAGAGGGTTTTTTAATGTTTCCATTGAGTCCAAGGCGACTGCAAGGTCGAAGTAATAGTCTTCTACTGTGGTGTTTACGCTCGCCATAGCCGCAGTACGAATGGTGTAGTCAATTTTGGTATCGCCGGCCCTGCGATAATAGCTGAACTCCATATAGTTCAGATGGGCTTCGATTTCTATGTTGTATACAGTTTCAGGCACAGCACTCGCAGTAACAAATACTCTTGTGCGCGTGCCGACACTCGGCGATAGGTATGAGGTTAGTGCCGATATAATCTCGCCGTTGATTCGCACAATGGCTTCGCCGCCGAAATCAAGCTCGAGCACCAGCGGTTTGCCCTCAAAACTCGTTGGTACCGTAACTTCTGCCTTGAACCACATTGTGAATGTGTCGTAGCAGGTCCAGCTGTCGCCGATCGACAATACTCCGACGTCTTTATGATCGGCATAACACTTTTCTCTAAGGAAAACGGCAGAGGAGGCATGCCATTTTGGGATTTGCACATATTCATCGTACATAATCGCAAGTAAGTTTTTCATTTTGCGCTCGATGATGGACTCTTTTGTGAACTTCATAATAGAATTCTCCATTTCAAAATAATATGTTTATAAGATGAGCTATTGCAATCTGTTTAACAGATCGATCATTTCCTTTGGACTCGCCGATCCGGTAGAACCAATTTTTTTAATCGTGATAGAGGATACCATGTTTGCAAATTCCAGCGTGGTTTCTATCGAGTTGTTCAGAAGCTGTGCGAGAACAAAACCCGCCAAAAATGAGTCGCCGGCTCCAACAAAGTCAAGTGGTGGTTCTATCGGAATTGCTTTAACATGGGTGCAGTTGCCGTCAGAACACCAAACCGCACCTTTGTCTCCAATCGTTACCAGTACCGATTTGTTTGTTTTTTTCTCCAGCTTTTTTGCGGCATCTTGTATGATGGCCATGTCCTTTTCCGGATTCAAATCAACTCCCAACCATTGGCTGAGTTCGAATTCATTTGGTTTGACCATAACATTTTGATATAGTTGGAGATTTTCTCTGCTATCTACGATGATTGGCAAATTCTTACCAAGTTCACCTAAATATTCTATGATTTTTGGAGTGATACAGCCGTTTCGGAATTGATCACATACAATAAGGATGCTGACTTCTTTGGACACTTTTTCGATGTTGGTCAACATCGCTTCTTCCAGTTCGGTCGATATGGGTTTTGTGTTCGCGAAGTCCAACCGTGGTGACTCATACATTACAGGTGAGATGCCGTTTTTGATTGGCTTGCAGTAGGCAGGAGTGATAAAGTCGTCGCTCATGACCAGATAATCTTTGCACACCTGTAACTTATTGAGTTGATCGATGAAAATTGAACCACGCCAATCGTTTCCGACGCAGGTAACAAATTTTATATTTTTTGCACCGAGAGAGGACAGGTTGGTGAGGACGTTAGCGCCTGCTCCAAGTGATATTCTTTCTTCCACTACCGGTAGATTGTGCTCCGGAACTTCTCTTGAAAGTTCGCTTATCAGCATGTTAATCTGCCAATAAATGTCGATACAACCATCGCCGATGAGGCCGATGGTTAAGTTCGGGATGCCCTCTAGAATTTTTTCCAGCGTTTTGATGTTTATATTCATAAGAAATAACTGCTCCTGATTTTTTTATTTTTCTTCTGTGATTAGCTTGTACAGGTTAGGGACGGTAACCTTGTGGTTGCCGTAGACATAGTATCCGTTGCCCCCAAGGCTTACCGGTCTGTTGATTATGTTTTTTCTCGGTCGATAGTAGTATTCATAGCAATCGCTACTAATGTCTTTTTTATAGTCTCCAAGCGGTATTATATCAAAGTTTCCGGTGGTGATATTTACCGTTTTGTAGTTGTTGTTGCGGACAATCGACAGCGCTTTCAGGAATACTTCGGGTCCGGAAATTGCACTGCCTATATTGATGAATACACCGCCTTCAAGCTCTTTTATGGAGTTTGCAAATATCTTGAAATCACGCCCGCTTGTCCCACCAATATGTGCAAAATTCACGGCTGGATGTTCATGAATGATATCGGCACCTATTGTTATGTGATAGGTGGCAGGTATATTGTGTTTATAAGCGTTATACAGTATGCATTCATCTTTGTGTGGGAATTTTTCAGGGTTTGCCTCTATATAATGTGCGAGAGATTCGCCATATCCATGGTTTTTTTGTGCTCCGAGAGTTATCGCCTCGTTCATCCATGCACCGGTTTGCTCCCACATTCCGAACGAGCCGTCTTCAATTGCTGTTGGTACATGTTCCGAGGTCCCGCCAAGATAGGCAAGCTCGAAATCGTGAATACTGCCGGCTCCGTTTGAAGCAACGTGGGTGATGTAACCTTTTTTGATTAAATCGATGATGTATCTTGACAATCCGCATTTTATCACATGGGCACCGAAAAAAACGACTACAGGTCGCTTGTTTTTTCGAGCTGTAACTATGTGCGTGCTCAATGCAGATAGCTCGGAACTCTCGAAAGGTTCTATCTTGTCGTCCAGATTAGAGATGTTGTCCACTCTGACAAGGTTTGTCCTGTTTCGCGCATCAAATGTTTGAATGTTCTCAAAGCTGAACTCTTCAGGTGAAAAATCAATCATAATTTTGTCCATTCCTTTTCGCTGTTTTGTACGTTTTATCGTGAATTTGTGGTTTGCAAATTTATGGTATCCGGTGCAAGAAATTGTAATGTGCACGCCGGTGCGGCATTTAGTAACTTGGGTTGACGATATTATTATTCCACATCGTAAGACTAAAGTCAAGAGAAAATTTGAAAAAAATATTTTTCAGCGCAATACCGGTGGCGACGATAGCTAAAAATCGTTTGATGTAAACGATTTTTAGTTATATGCGAGTCGAGCGAGATGAAGAGGAGAACAGTTTTGTAGTTTGGCTATAGCGGCGAAATTATGACACTTAATCAAGAGAGTTAACTATAATGCCGGACAGCACAGTTTCGGTTGAAAAGTTTTATTGTCGGTTATAAAGTTGAAAAGTTTTATTGTCGGTTATAAATATGATCGGATTGATATTGGATGCGCTCTGTGAACACAAAAAAACACACCACCGTACGTAGGCGGTGGTGTGTTAGCGTGAAAACTGCAAAACTTTTTTTGATTGTCAAAGTTGATAACTCGGTAAGGCGAAGCGCGGTTACACTATAAATTCTACCTTCGGTAAATAGCTTTTGCGCAAGTGTGAATCTATACTTCCCATTCCGTCAGGTTTACTTCCGACACCTTGTTGTCGCTAATTTTAAACGTTACAATCTCATATGGGTTAAAACGGCGACGGATTTTGGTTCCGAATAAAGTTATGTTTGCGTCGGTATCACGTCCGTGAGCCTCATACAATCTAACGACAATTCCGTCTGAGTCATAGGCAGGTTTTAATGCACTCATCATGATGTTTTTAGAATCGATGGATATAAAACCATCTTTTCCGGGGAGACTGCCGCTATGGAATGTTTCAAAAGTTGTGCGAAGAGGTTGGTTCAATAACATTGCGTTGCGGACGACATCACAGTCACGCCAGTTGCCGATATGTGGCTGTATTTCATAGGAAAATTCGGAAATACCCTGATCCATGTAATCATATTCTTCGTCATCGCGAAGCTCATATGGGTCATGATGTGCATATACCGGACTGCGAAGTACAGTCATGCCTATCGTGTCGGCGCGGAAATCAAAGCTGTATCTGCTGTCGTTCAGAATGGCGAGCCCCATTTCGTCATCGCCCACGTCTACCCAGCTCTGTGCCGGCTCTTCAAGCGAATTTTGCGCCTTTTCAATGTTTCCAAACGGCATTTCGGCAATGCAGATTGATGTTTTTGAAGTGTTGAGGCGGAAGTTAAGTTTGAGCGCATGACGTTGTTCTTGCCAGTTGATATTGCATTTTACGCACACACGATCACACCCGACGTCGAGGCTGTAGGTCTGGATAAGTGTAGAGTTCGCATATTTTGATGTGAATCGAATGGTTTTCACGACCGGTCCACTATTCAAAACCTTGTATTTTGTTGTTTTGAATTCACCCACAACTTCATTGAGCGATGTCAGAGTGTGTCCCCATGTGTCGGTTTCGTCTTTTATAACGGTAGCCGTGCACGGGGTGTCTACAATGACTGTGCCGGTTTTTTTGTCGGTAATTTTGCAAGGAACACCGAGTTCAAGATCAAACTCCACCTTGATAAGATCGTTTTCAAGAATCGGAGTGTCATCGATGGCCGGTTCCATATCTTTTGCGTTTTCTGCGATGTACAGAGCATACCCCAGCGCCGGAACCTCTGCTATGAACGTGTATCTTTGTGCAAACACAGTTTTACTGTGAGACGAAATCTTCTGGATCGGTATTGAGTTGCCGTCACAATCCCGCATTGCAACACCGTCCGGCATAAAGTCATCGCGGAACAGTCTTGTTTCGAACTCGACCGAAGTCTTTACATCAAATGCGTGAGGGTTGAAGATAACGATTGGCAACGTTTGTTCATCAAAAGGTATGTCGATATCAAAAGAAATCGCCTGTATGGCGTTGTTTTCTGCCCTGTTTGCTACCGAGACTACCTCGCCCAGCTGGTTGCGTGCATCGTAATATGCGACCTTGATGCTGGAACCGGCAAGAGTATCGTGAAATTGATTGAATAGCAACAACTGCCAAGCTTCATTCAGGTTAGCTATCTTCTGCGTTTTTTGCAGACGGTCGGCCATGACCGAGAAGGTCTCGGCACCGATGAGGGCGCATTCGCCACGGCGGTTCATTAGTTTGACCATCGATTCTACGGAATAGCATCCCGGGGCATGATGCTGCAGCTCCTCTCGAACGACAGGCAGTTCGCAATCTTTTATTGCTTTAAAATATTTATCGGGGTGGCTGAACACTATATCGACATCGTCTCTTTTTTCGCGAAGCTTGAGTACATTTTCAATGTTTGTGATGGTAGGACCGCCACCATGATTTCCAACACCGTAGAAAAGCATCAGATGATCGACACCTTCACTGTATTCTTCCAGATGCTCATCGATATGCTGTTCCATGTCTTTCCAGACGTTATATGCGGTGACGATTCTAAATGTTTTTACTCGACTGCCGTCCGGAGATTCCCACCAGAAAGCACGCGTAGGCATGTCTTTTTCGTTTTGCATAGGGCGCATAAACACATAGTTATCCATGCCTGATTTTTTCAATATCTGTGGCAACATTCCGTTATGGCCGAAACTATCGACATTATATCCGGTTTTGGCGGTCACACCGAATTTTTCCTTGAAATAGTTTTGCGCGAGCAAAGCATGACGTGCAAAAGATTCACCGCTTGGAATATTGCAATCGGGTTGGACCCACCAACCTCCACATATAATCCAACGACCTTCCGATACTCGTTGCTTTATTTTTTCGAACATTTGTGGCGCATTCTCTTCCACCCAAATATAAAACTGAGCCGAACTGGAAGTGAAGATAAATTCATCGAACTCCTCCATTCTGTCCAGTGCTGATTTTAGTGTTGCTTTGTTTTCTTGGAACCCTTCGCGCCAGTCCCAGAGCCAAACCGGATCAAGGTGTGCGTTTCCAATCATATGTAGTGTCTTCATAGATATATCCTTTCAAATTCAGACATCAACCATCTTGTTGTTGATTGCTTTGAAGATGATAGCACATTTAGTTTGAAATTACAACAACAAGTTTGTTTTTTTATAAATTAATTTTCGATCCGCCGATAACGCAGACAAAACGAACGACTGTCGGCAAGATAATAAATAAAGGTCCTTTCGGTGCGTTTGAACAACCGAAAAGACCTATTGTGACAAAACTATAAACGCGTTAGCCTTTGTTTGAATTTTTGTTTAACATTGATTGACGATAAAGCGATGGAGTGGTGTTGGTGTATCTCTTGAAAAAGGTACTGAAGTAGTTGCTGGAAGAAAAATTGAGTTCAAATGCAATGGCGGTTATGTCGATATCGCTATTTGACAGCAGTTTTTTTGCGTGTTCGATGCGAAGAGTATTAAGGTACTCTGACGGCGAGACTCCGTAGATGCTTTTGAAATGGGTTTGGAAATGTGACTGCGAATAACCGCAGTATTCGGCCATGTCCTTGACAGTGAGCGCCTCTTTAAAGTTCTCGTCAATAAAGCGCAACGCTTTTGATATGTTTTCATTGGTGTTTTCGTCGGCTTTAACGGTAACATCCGAAAGTTGCGGTATCTTGAAGAGCAACATCGCAAGGGTGACAAGTGCCGAGCAATGTTGCTCTGTCTTGTTTGCTAGTAGCTTGTCCATGGAAACTTTGAGGTTGTGCATGTCCTCCTTTGATAGAGCACACATACGATTGTTGGAACCGGTCAAAAGATCATAGAGTTGGTTGCTGGATTCTTGATTCAGCCCAAGGAGGCTATCACGGCTTTTAAGGTTGAGTTGGAAAGTATAAAATTCAACCGGTCGCTCAAAATGCTCTACACTATTATGCGTTTCATTAGAGTAGACTATAAATACACGGTTGGCGGTCGTCAGATAGCTGACATCTTCGACCATCATCTCACGCAAACCTTTTACGACGAAATGAAATTCGATGAGGTCTTTATGGTAATGCAAGGTGATAGGCTCGGTAGCGTGGGTTGTTTTACGATATGAAATATTAAGCAGACCGGGGTAGGTATGCTCATTTGTTGTCAAGAGTTTCTTGTTTTTCTCCCAACAATAGGTATCAAATCTTTCTTCTAACAATATTATTATGCAACTTTCACAAAAAAAACACGTATTTTTGTGCATCTACCTTTTGAAATCCTATTTGATAAAAAAACGAATGCACAGGTTAATTTTATACTATATCATTGAAATAGTCAATATAGAATCGGCAAATAACGTTAAGGGGCTTATATTAATGAATAAAATTGCAATAAATGACGGCGTATGGCCGGTGATGCTTACACCATTCACCAGCGATAACAAGATTGATTACAATGGTGTTATGCAGATCATTGAATATTACGACAAAGCAAAAGTCGACGGTATTCTCGCAGTGTGTCAGTCCAGCGAAATGTTTTTTCTAGACATCGAAGAAAGGGTAGAACTTGCACGATTTGTCGTTGAAAACACTCCAAAGCATATAAATGTTGTGGCATCAGGCCACACAGCATCGACAATTGAGCAACAGATAGAAGATGCCAAAAGAATTATTGATACCGGCATTAAGTCATATGTTTTCATCTCAAACCAATTTGCAAAAGAAGGGGAGAGCGAAGACGTAGCGAAAAAGTCGATTGATCGTCTTTTAGAAAATATCCCAGGTGACGCTTTTGGTATCTATGAGTGTCCGGTACCATATAAGCGCTTGATTTCCCCGGAACTTCTAAAGTGGCTAGCAGACACAGGTAAGTTTTCTTATCTGAAAGATACTTGTTGTGATGCAGATCAGATCAAACAAAAACTCAAGGCTGTCGAAGGCACCGATCTCAAAATATACAACGCCAATGCCGCCACGTTGCTCGATACTCTCAATGCCGGTATTTCCGGATACAGCGGAATCATGGCAAACTTCCATCCGGAACTCTATGTCTGGTTGTGCAAGAACTTTAAAAAGTATCCCAAAGAAGCAAGTCAGTTGCAGGATGTCCTCGGCGCCGCCTCAATGGTTGAATGCCAAATATACCCTGTGAATGCGAAATACCACATGACACTCGAGGGACTTGATATCACAACCATTACCCGCGTTCGCAACAATGAGCAACTACCAAGTAGTAGAAAACTTGAAATTGAACAGTTCAATAGAGCTATGAATATGTTCAAAGAAAGTTTTTTAGATAAATTTAATTAGGAGGATTATTTATTATGAAAAAGGCAATTTCAATTTTACTGGCTCTCATGCTGATGGTATCGGTATTCGCAGGTTGTTCAAGTGCACCTGCAGAATCCGCATCTACTGAGACAGAGACACCGGCATCGGAGTCTACCGCAGAAGAAACAACAGATGAAACAGAAGAGCCTGCAGAGGTGGTCGAGTTGACCTTCACATCTGTTTCGGTACCGACCGACGAGCACACAGAAGCAATGTATGTCTTCGCTGACAAAGTTGCAGAACTGACAAACGGTTCGCTCATTGTTAACGTATACGACAGCGGATCGCTTTTCTCCGGTGACGGCGAGTACGACGCTCTTGTAAACGGTGACGCTGATATAGCTTACGTTTCTTTCCCCACAATTGCGACCCAACTTCCCAAGTACAGCATGTTCGGTTCTGGTTACTTCTTTAGCTCTTACGAGCACATGACCAGCACTTTGAACGGTGAAATCGCAACAGAAGTTATCTATCCGGAAATCGAGAGCGAGCTGGGCCTGAAACCGCTTGGCGCACTTTACCTCGGAAGCCGTGTTATCAACACAAGAAATAAAGAAATCAACAGCTATGCCGACATGGATGGCGTACTGCTGAGAATGCCTAACTCTGAGACATGGTTGTTCCTCGGTGAAGCACTTGGCGCAAACCCAACACCGCTTGCTTTCAGCGAAGTTTACACAAGTCTACAGACCGGTGCTATCGACGCTCAGGACAATCCGCTTCCCACAGTTGAGAGCGCAAAGTTCTATGAAGTTACCGAGTACCTTGCAATCACAAACCACGTTGTTGACTCCATCATGCCGACAATCAACCTCGAAACTTGGAACGAGCTGAGCGCAGAGCACCAAGCTGCAGTTCAAGAGGCAATGACAGCTGCTATCCAGCACAATGACGAAGCAAGAATTGCAAGAGAAGCAGAGCTGATCGCATTCTTTGAAGCAGAAGGTCTTACTGTAACATATCCTGACATTGATGAATTCAAAACCAATGTACAGGCAAAATACCAGGAAAACACCGAGATGATAAGCACCTGGGATATGGACATGTATGATCAAGTTCAAGCACTTGCAGAGTAGTGCCAATAACTAGACACACTATTCAGAGCTAATTAGTGAGAGTGAGGAAATAGGGTGATATCACCCTATTTCCTTGCACATCATAAGGAGAAGTCATGGCACTTATAAAAAAGATAATAAGTAAGCTCTCTTGGTTCTTTTCAGAAGTGGTACCAAACTGTGGGTTTGTCTTGTTGTTTTTAACATTCTTGATTACAATTGCATCGAGATACGTTTTTAACGCCCCTGTTCCTTGGACGTATGAGGTCAGCATTTTATCTTATATGTGGATTATGTTTTTTGGAGTCGGTTTGGCGTTCAAAAACAAAGGACATGTTGTTTTTAGTTTGTTTTATGATACGCTCGGCGACAGAGGTAAATTTATTTCACAGCTATTATCCGACTCATTGATTGTCATTTTACTTTCGATAGCTTTTGTCCCTTGTGTCGATTCATGGCTCAGCAAACAAATGGTAACAGGCGTTTTAGAGATTCCTTACACCATTGTGTTCGCACCGTTTATGTGGATGTATGCCGAGTTAATAATTCGTGCTATTCAAAGCATAATCAAAAACATAAAGGACTATAAATCCACAGGAAAGGTAAGCTGATGCCTATAGAAATTTTAGTATTATTTGTTGCCTTAGCATTTTGTTTTTTGATTCGTATGCCGGTATCAATTTCCATGTTAGTAGCCTCAATAGTCTATTTTGTTTTTAGTGGCAACGACATGGGACAGGTTTTCTCTGTTGTAACCGGAAACATGTTTTCAAACTACACAATGTTGGCTGCTCCGTTGTTTATCTTCATGGCAAACGTCATGAATGAAGGAGAAATTACCGACAAGCTTTTCAAATTCTGTAACGGTCTTTTAGGACGTTTTCGTGGTGGTACGGCACAGGTGAATGTTTTCGCATCTCTCGTGTTTTCCGGCATGACCGGCTCGGCTATCGCCGATGCTTCCGGCATTGGGTTGATGGAAATCGACCAGATGAAAAAAGAAGGCTATGATCCGGAATTCAGCTGTGCAATTACAGCTGCTTCCGCTACAATCGGTCCGATTTTCCCACCCAGTATTCCGATGGTTGTGTACGCAATGCTATCAGGTGCTTCAATCGGCAAACTGTTTATGGGTGGTATGGTACCGGGAGTGTTGCTTGCGATATTCCTTATGATATACGTTGCTGTAATCTCCCACAAACGCAAATATCCACGCGGCGTTAAGATGCCGTTTCGTGAGTTTTTAAGCGTATCATTGAAAGCACTTCCTGCACTGTTTACAGTAGTTGTTTTGCTCGGTGGAATCTATTCCGGTGTTATCACACCGACTGAGGCAGGTGCTCTTGCAGCTGTTTATGCGATCCTTGTGTCTATCATAATATACAGAAATTTCAGTGGCGCTAAACTCTGGAAAATCATCAAGAAAACCGCAGTAAACACTGCAACACTCGCACTTCTTGCAGGTACATCAATGCTATTCTCTTACATTGTTGCAAGGGAACAGGTACCAAGGATTATCACAGAGTTTGTTATGGGAATTACCGAAAACAAATTTTTGTTCTTGCTGATAGTTAACATAGTATTCTTGCTGCTTGGTTGTGTGTTGGACGTTAGTACCATACAGCTGGTTTTTGTACCGATGATTATTCCGCTTGTAACAGCGTTTGATATCGACCTTGTACACTTCGGTGTTGTCATCTGTCTTAACATGATGATCGGTCTTTCAACTCCTCCTTTTGGCATGTTGCTGTTCATCTGCGCAGGCCTTGGGAAGACGAAAATCAAGGGTGTTATACGAGAAATATTCCCGATGGTTATGGTCATGATTGTGGTACTGTTCCTTATAACCTACATACCGGATATTGTCCTGTTTATACCCAACAATTTTGCGTAGCTAGGTTATCTTTAATATAGCACTTAATCGAAGTAACGTTCGACTGAAATGGCAGAGAAGGGGTTACCCTCTCTGCCGTTTTTATAAGGTGAAATTTTAATCGATTGCGCAGATGAAAATCCTTGTTGACATAGTGAAAATGCAAAGATATAATGGGGTTATATAAATCTGCGTGTTGTTCCGACAGGAAAACAAAGAGGTTTTCAGCCGAGATAAATTTGCAAGGAGAGAAGCGATGAATTATGTAAACAGGAAACCTGATTTTAATAATATTGCAAAGGTTCTGCGTTGTGAGGTTCCGGATAGGCCGACGCTGTTTGAATTTTTTATGAATACTGATTTATATACCGAATTGATGGGTGAGTATAAAGGCACAACAAGACTTGATCACATGAAGTATACTATCGATTGCTTTGTAGCCTGTGGCTATGATTATGCAACCTATCATGGAAGTAGTTTGCGAATTTCAACTGCTGACACAGAAAGCAAGCAGACACTGTCACTTAATGACTATCATGTCATATATGACCGTGAGAGTTTTGATGCGTACGATTGGCCCGATCCTTCGAAGGGAGAATATTCTGACCTGAAAGCCATTGAGCCATACCTGCCCGGAAATATGAAATTGATGATTGCAGGGCCGGGAGGAGTTTTGGAGAATGTCATTCAACTTGTCGGCTATGAAAACCTTTGTATGATGCTTTTTGATGATCCGGAACTGGTTGGCGACATATTTGACAAGGTAGGATCGATTTTGCTGAAATATTATTCGATTGTTGCAACATATGACTCGGTCGGAATAATAATGTCGAATGACGACTGGGGATTCAACACTCAAACCATGTTGTCGACCGAGGATATGCGAAAATATGTATTCCCGTGGCACAAGAAGATAGCGGCGGTTGCCCATGAAAACGGAAAATTTGCTGTTTTGCACTCCTGTGGGAATTTCAATGAGATAATCGAAGATGTAATCGAGGATATGAAGTTTGACGGCCGTCACTCATATGAGGATAATATAGTACCGGTTGAAGATGCTTATGATAGATACAAAGGACGCATTGCGATTTTGGGTGGACTCGATGTTGATTTCTTGATTCGTTCATCGAAAGAGGAAATATACAACCGTGCGAAGAGTATGCTGGAAAAGTCAAAAAATGACGGCGGATACGCTCTTGGGTCGGGGAACAGTATTCCGGACTATATCCCGAGTGAGCATTATTTTGCGATGACTAGGGCCGTTGCGGACTAAGGCTGCCTGTAGAAATTGGGCTAAAGCGATATAAAAAATCATAGTATTCCATTAAACAAACAAAGCGAAACGATCAGGTTCAGATAAGAACCGACCGCCTCGCTTTGTTTTTATTATGATCGACTAGGTCTTACCGGTTTTGTGTTTTCATGGCGATTGCTTGTATCTGTTCGTTCTTGGGGAAAACAGATAACATATGCCCAACAATTTCACCGGCGACAAGCGGCTCGCCCTTTTTAATGTAAAAGTCTACAGTCAGTCGCAGCAGTTCGATAATGCGACTTGAATACATTTGACGCGGCAGGTTTATCCATGGCTTTGTCACGTCCTGAAACAGTTCTCCGCGACAAAGGCGAAGTGCGCTTACCATCTCATCGATGTTTTTGTCATTAATGTCGTTTCTTTTTGCGAAGGCATTCGCAAAAATGTCTTCATCCAGAAGTAAAGAATCGGTATCGATTCTATAATAGTTGTCTTTGTAGAATATTGTGATTCCCGAATCTAGCTGCTGCAGATCGTTTCTAAGGTAGTATAACGTTGCATTGATGTTAGAGACAACTTTGGATTTGTCCAGCTTTGACCAGAGTGCCTCTGCAAGTTCATTTCGATATACTTCTCGGTTACGGTTTAACAGAAAGTATGCAAAAAGCTCTTTAACCTTCGCCGTGTGCCATTTGAAATTCTTTTCCGTACACCCTTCGATTTCCAGTTTGCCGAAGAATCTAACCATCGGGTGCTCGTCGGCTTGTTCCGGCTGACTACCGCTTGTTAGTCGTGAAACAGTCAAGGCGAATCTCTCTTTTGTTACAGGCTTCATAAGATAGTCACAGGCGTTGTATTCAAAGGCGTCGATTGCATGATTATCAAAAGCGGTTACAAAAACTACTTTTGTATTAAGGTGTGAAATTTTTTGTATAAAATCCAAGCCGCTTAGTTCCGGCATCGATATGTCTAAAAAAATGATATCGGGTTTGGCTGTGAGCGCTTTTTCCAGCGCAAGGAGCGGATCCTGAAAAGTAGCCTTGACTTCGAGTGAGTCATGCTCTTTACAAAGGTGCTCTAGTTTTACTATCGCAAGAGGTTCGTCGTCTACTATGAATACACTGGCCATGTAAATCTCCTTTTCAGATGGGTATATTTATTGTTACCGAGGTTCCTTCGCCAATCGTGCTCTTTATGTCAATTTCGCGGTTATAATACATTTTCAATCTGTTAGCAATGTTTTTGAGGCCAACACCTCTGGCGGCGTCGGTGACAGATCGGACGTCGAAACCAATGCCATCGTCGGTTACATTTATGATGAGTTCGTTGTCCTTTGCGTTTACAGTGAGTGTGACCAGTCCCCCACTACGTTTTGCTGTTACTCCATGTCGAACAGCGTTTTCGACAATCGGCTGAATAGTGAGTCGTGGTATCTTGATTCCTTTATCACAGTGTATATCTATTTTAGTGTTTAGCTTATCACCGAAACGAGCTTTTTCTATTGCAAGGTACGCGGTGGTAAGGTCTAACTCTTTAGAGATGGTTGTGAAATCGTCGGTGCTGTCGAAATCAAAGCTTGTCCGTAGATACAGCGATAGCATGTCGGTGAGTTCGGACGCTTTTTCACCGTCAATTAGGCAGAGTGTGCCGATAGCGTTCATTGCATTGAATAAAAAGTGAGGCTTTATCTGTGCCTGCAAGAAGGCGATTTCCTGAGTGAGGCATAGATCTACCGAACGTTTTAGCGCCACCAACATATTAACTCTCGATTTTACCTCTAGCATGTCGACCGGTTTTGTGATATAGTCGTTTGCACCTGCATCAAAAGATTGCATGATACTGTCGGCCTCACCGTGTGCCGTTAGAATGATGATCGGCAACTCATACAGAGTGAATCGTTGTCTTAGCTTTTTGCAAAGCTCTATACCGGAGATTCCGGGCATGGCAAGGTCCAAGACTGCAACGTCGTATCTGTTTTCTTGGACTATGTCTATAACTTCCTGAGAATTGGTTGCAGTGTCTAGTGTTACATTTTCATTTGCAAAGATATTACAAAGGATGCTCAAATTGACCGGATCGTCGTCGGCAAGAAGGATGTTGGCGCCGTCGATTGAACTGAAACTTGAAATGCAATTTGAGAGAGGGGGTAGGTCGTATTTTGGCAAAAAGGATTCGGTCGTGTCTTTGACAGGGGCGGTGGGCAGATAAAATTCGAATTTGCTGCCGACATTTATTTTGGACGACACAAGTTTGGCGTCGCCATCCATAGATTGCAACAGCTGTCTTGTGATATAAAGCCCCAGTCCGGAACTTTCGACTTCGGCACTGGCTTTGCGCCAATAGGGATCAAAGATTTTATCACAATCAGAATCGCAAATTCCGACTCCGGTATCCGAAATTGAGAAATAGACAAAGTCTTTGGTGTGACGAGCCTTCAAGACTATCTGTCCTCTTTGAGTATATTTAAATGCGTTGCCGATGAAATTGTTGAATATCTGCCATAGCCTATGCTCGTCCGCGTATACTTTCGGGAGTTTAGGCGGAATTCTGTTGATGATGTCGATTGGGCGATCCGACTCGGTGGACCGGAATACATTTAAAACATCGGTAGCTACTTTAGTGGAGTCGATCATTTTGCAGTTGACTTGCATGTGGTCGTCTTCGAATTTGATATAGTTAATAAGGTCGTTGACGATAACGCCGAGCTTTTTGGATAGCTCCAGAACTAAAGGAAGTTGCCTGTCTGCCTCGCTCGGATGCGTTTGCACCTGTTTTACAAGATTGGTAATGCCGTGTAGCGGCGTTCTGAGTTCATGAGACGTGGTGACAAGAAATTCGTCCTTCACCTTTGCCTGGAGTGAAAGTCGATCCACAAGGATTTTGTTGGCGTTGTAGGTGTTTTCTATCTGCTTTGCAAGGAGAATTACCTGTGTGGTTACAAGTGCAAGTGCGGATAGCATTATAAATACGGTCGATACAGTCCAATTTAGCACGCCGGCTTCAAAAAGCTCGGTACTCAAGAATATGAGGCCAGAGCTGACGATGATTGTAATGTGAGGAGCTATTTTTGTGTAACCGTTGCGCGAATTGCTTATAACGATAAATAAAGCTATGAAGTATATGGTGAATGAAATAAACCACTCTATCTGTTCAATGAACGGGAATTGCATGGCTGCTAAAATTATCATAAGCAGTATAAATGCTATAATAGAAACAAAAATGAAGAGCAGAACCGACTTTTTCTTTACCACTGCTCTGAGTGTTGCGGCATAATAGAGTATGCTCAGTGTGAGCAAAAACAAAATTAGGCTCGAAATAACGTTGCCAAAAATCGCCGGAATAATATTTGGCATTATGAGGAGAAACAGGAAACTCTTTATTACCATATATACAAGGAGTGATGCCGAGAAGACGATAACCTGTGTACCATGCGGGATTGTTATCTTTATCTTTACCAAAAAAGCGAGAAAGCAAAGCAGGAGTAAGACGACGATGATCGACGCTATACCCAATATTTGGTTTCGAAGTTGAAGCTTGTTAAGTTGGCTGTAACTGCCAAAATATATGGGGGCTGTGATTCCACCGAGACGGTAATCGTGCATCGAGACTTGCACAATCAGATTGTGGTATTCGTACAATGGATTGAGAGTAGTGACCTGAAAATCTGCAAATAAAAGTGAGGTGTGGTCTTGTTCCAGGGTGGAAGTGTTTCCGCTTGATATGATCTCCACGCCATCCAGATATACCCTCGTAGCGCCGGTGATGCCGAACAAATAAATTCCGGTATAGATTGAATCGGTGTTTGTATTGTGACGTATTCGAAGTCGATAGGTGCCGAAGACATCGTCTGTAATGGCTCCGGGGACTGAAACGATTTCGGGTTGATATCCGTCTTTGCTTTCCCCACTCCTCACAAAATCGTTTTCGAACAGGAATACATTTGGATAAAACTCCCACTCTCCGGACAGTGGGGTTGCGCTGTCGAAATCTTTCAGATGAATAACACCACTGTCTGCCGCGAGTTGGCTCGGCTGATAGACAGGGGGGATATGGGTAAGCACCGTGGTTAGCAAAAAGGAAATGAGTATGGCTAACAACAGTGAAAGTATAAAATAGCTATTTTTTTTATATAGTGTTTTCAATGCCCTCACCTTGCTTTTAGTGTTGATAGTATTATATCAAACAATCATGTCTTTTGCAATAAAAACGGGATTGTGCCGAAATATATTGTACTTCGACACAATCCTATGTGTATGATGGCATCTTCAGTTTACTTAGCGGTCGGCAGTTCGCTGAATAAATAGTAAAGCGGCTCTTCGTCTTCCAGTATTGTTGGAAATCTATCCTTTTGTTCGGCGAACCTGTTGTCGGTGTTGTCATCGTTGATCAACGATACCTCACCCACTATTACGGGACCGTTCTCGGCCCAAAACTTATGATATTGGCCCTTTGGCAATGTGATGCTCTCACCGGGTTTCAAAGTGACAACGGTGCCTGCCTTGGCTTTGTAATTTCTTCCGTCGGTGTTTATTGATACATCTATGTCGCTGATCTCACCTTCAGGAGTTGATTCATAAAGCTCAATTAGGAGATTTCCGCCGCCGCGATTGATGATATCCTCCATCTTTTTCCAGTGGAAATGCATCGGAGTTATCTGCCCCTGCTGTACAATCAACAGCTTCTCGGCATAGGTTTTGGAATACTTGTCACTGTGTTCATGACTGCCGTTTCTTATAGTGAATAATAGCAGTCCGACCTTGTCAAAGTCACCATGTCCAAAGTCGGTGATGTCCCAACCGAGCATCGTGTCTCGAATTTCATCATATTCGCTACCGGCTTTTTCCCAGTCGGCTTTTTTCCAAAAAGCAAAAGGAGGAAGTGCAAAGCGGAACTCTTCAAGCAGTTTTATAGCGTCTCTCATTGCGCTGTTTATTTCTGATCTTTTCATTGTAGAATACTCCCCTGTGGATGAATATAAGCAAGTGCAAAGTTATTTTTTTAACATAGATGCAGAGAGTGCACAGAAGAATGCTGCAGCACAGCTGAACCGATCCACTTCAATCTTTGCAAGAAGGTTTTCGATGGTTTCACTACCGTCTTTGCCAACCGGAACAACTGAACTGCCGGCTATTTTGGATATTGTGGCCTTATCGGTAGGGAAGTTTATGGGACCGAGTGCTTTGTTGACATAATGATGTGTGGCAGAGCTTTCTTTTCTTGTGTTTGGCATGACTTATTTCTCCTTTTGATTGTATGCTGTGTAGCACATTGTTGTGTCACCGATTCCGTTGAATTGAGGGCAGGAACCGCCACGATGGTTGAAGGTATATAGGAAGTTGCTGGTAACGGTCTGCTTTTGCATGTTGTCGATAATTTGAGGATAGAGATCCGCCTTTAACATCCACGGGATGCCTTTTGGCGCTTCGGTGATTATGTTTCCGTCCGGTCCCACTATCATGCTGTATCCGAAGTAGGGGAATACGCAATCGTCGCCAACTGCATTACAGGCTACTACATAACATTGGTTGAAATATGCTCCGGCTTTGTTTGTCAAGGCCCATGCCTGATCCCAAGGAGCGGGATAATGCGCGATTCTAACAATGATGTTTGCGCCATTGTATGCTGCTTCACGATACATTTCGCTATAGTCGCCATCGGCACAAATCATAGTTGCGATTCGGCTTCCTTTGGGTCCGGGGGTAACCGGCATGACCCATCCGGGATAGGCGGTTTCGCCGGGGATCCATAGGTTCATCTTGACATATCGATGAACGATTTCGCCACAGTTGTTTATCATGATGGCGGTATTGCAGATGGGTTTGCCCTCTACCTCTTTAAAATAAGGGTTGATGATTGCCCAAACGTCAAGTTCTTTACACTTGTCACATATCCTTTTGATCTGGGGGCTTTCTTCCGTCAATAATGTTTCGTCGACTATTCGGCTGTAGCCTTGCAGTCCGCATTCCGGTGTGATTATCAGATCGTAACCCGGAAAGCCAAAGGTAGCACGTTCCATATAGTCAATAATAGTATCAACATTTTTATCAACCTCTTCTATAGTACAACAGTCTATCGGTTGATACTGTGCTACAACGACACTTAAGCTCTCTACTTCAAACTTGTTGTTTATTGCATGTGTGGTGCCAATATTCATAACATTCTCCTTGTGAATTTATTGTTGTATTTATTATAACATTTATTATAATTTTGGCAATAGCAAATTTGCAAAAACTACAAATTTGTAAGAACGCACAAACAAACATCAGAAAATGCAGCAAAATAAACAATTAACAACGACAATATAACCAAAGCAGTCGCTCGCGGTTTGTATGTTTGTACAAAATGCGTAATTTTATTTATTATTTCATTTATTTTTGTTGACAAGAATAAATTCATCTGCTATTATGGCAACAAGGACAACCGAAGAAACAAATGGAGGTAAACAAATGTTACGTAAATTATTTGCAATGGGGCTATCTTTAACACTGGCAGTTTCACTTATGGCATGCTCTCAACAAGCAGCACCGTCTGAAGACATGAGTTCTGATGCGGCGACAGAGGCACAAACATCTGACAGCGATTCGCTGAAAATCGGAATAGCTTCAAGAGAAATAGTCGGAGACGTTAACCGAGACATTATCGCAGGCGCACAGGAATACCTTGAATCCATGGGTGCCGAGGTTGTCGTAACAGACGGGCAGTCTGACCCACAAAAACACAACGAAAACATTGAAAGCCTTATCAACTCCGGTATCGACGGACTCATTATTCAATATGGCGATGCAGAACAACTTCAACCGCTTATTGCAAAAGCAAACGAAAAAGGCATACCGGTTGCAACCGGCATGATCGGCACAACAGTTGAAGGAGCAGTAACCGATGTTGGCGGCGATGAAGAGACGATGGTTCGCCTAATGGGTGAAGAGCTACTTAAGAGTGTAGATTACAAAGGCGACATATATGTAGTATCTGTTCCGGGTGCACCGCTGCTGGAAGCAAGAAAAAAGATGTTTGAAGATATGGCAGCAGAATACCCAGAGGTTACATTACATGATATACCGGCAGAGCATAATACCGCTAAAGTTCAGACACAAATCGAGGAACTCATGACTGCTAATCCGGAAGTTGGAAGCATTGCAGGCATCTGGAGCGCATATGATCTCCTTTGCTCCGGCGCCAGCGAAGCTATCCGCAGAGCCGGTCGTGACGAAATTCAAATGGCTTCTATCGATGGCGACCGTATCGGTTTCCAGATGATCATGACAGAAGGTAGCCCGTTTATTGCAACAGTCGCTATGGACATGAGAATGATTGGTCAGCTTGAAGCTGAGGCAGTCATGGGCGCAATCAACGGCGATACAGATATTCCTGAAAGTTCCTACACTAGTTGCTGGCTAGTCACTCGCGACAACTGTGTCGAAGCAGTTGAAATGAGATACGGCGAAGGCTTCTGGGAAGAGGTTGGAATTGCTAAAGCTGATGTAGAGGCACTTTATCCGCAAACAGGAACAGTTGATGTCATTCAACGCACAGAGTAGTTTTTAAGAACGGCCTGCCATAATCGGCAATGATGAGGCAGGCCGTAAATATTGGCTCTATACGTGCAGAAAGGATTGGAATAATACAATGAATAACAGTACAGATAATTTATTGCATTGCAGCGCGATAACCAAATCGTTTTCAAAAAACAAGGTACTGCGCGGTGTCGAGCTGACGGTAAAAAAAGGCGAGGTGCATGCACTTCTCGGTGCAAACGGAGCCGGCAAGTCAACTCTTGTCAAAATTATTACCGGCGTTTACAATTTTGATTCAGGAGACATATTTTTTGATGGGCAAAAGGTTGATTTTAGTTCAGCACAGGACTCAGAGTCGGCCGGAATTGCAATCATCCATCAAGATCCTCCGCTGGTTCCGAGCTTTGATGTTACTCGAAACGCATTTTTAGGATCTGAGCTGACAAATTCTATCGGATTGCTGGACATGAAGAAGATGCGAAAG
>CAYJJX010000001.1:206745-220523 GCA_964370605.1 uncultured Oscillospiraceae bacterium
CAAGAGATGCTGGAGCTCTTGAACGCCGACTTTACAGCCGACAGACTGATAAAAACTCTAAACCTCGGACAAAGAGAGCAGGTCGCAATTGTCAGTGCTTTACTGAAAAAACCGAAGCTTCTCATTTTGGATGAACCGACCGCTACTCTAAGCGATCGTGAAATATCAAAACTGTTTGAGATAATTGACACCTTGAAGAAAAACGGCGTTACAATTATTTATATCTCTCATCTTTTGGATGAAATATTTCAAATCTCTGATTCTATCACTGTTCTTCGTGACGGAATCAATTCCGGAACGCTTGCTACGAGTGAGGCACAAAAAGAAGACATCATTCGCTTGATGACCGGCAAGGAGATTGGCAAGTTATATCCCAAAGAACATGTGCAGTTGGGCGAAGTTGCATTGGAAGTTGAAGATTTCGTGTTTTCTGAGAACACCGATGAAGGAATCAGTTTTACTGCAAGGGCAGGTGAGATACTTGGTTTTGCAGGATTGGTCGGAGCAGGACGCACCGAAGCGATGCTTGCACTGTATGGTGCCGAAAATAACTTTGGTGGAAAAGTAAAGTTGTTCGGAAAAGACTACAAGCCATCTTCGACAATGAAAGCTCAAAATAATGGATTTGCTTTCGTTCCGGAAGACAGGCGTGGTGAGGGAATGATTGCAAGCATGAATATTCGTGAGAATATTTCTCTTGCAAACATGAAGCTTTGGTCACAGTTTGGTCTTGTTAATAGAAAAAAAGAGCGGGCAATTTCGGCAGAGGTTTGCGAAACGCTCGGTGTTGTCTCTACCGGAGTTGAACAGATGATACGCGAGCTGTCGGGCGGAAATCAGCAAAAGGTCATTATATCTAGATGGTTGACCGGAAAAGCCAAGGTGTTCATCTTTGACCAGCCGACTACCGGTGTCGATGTCGGTGCCAAAACTGAAATTTATAAACAGATGATCTCGCTTGCAAAAAGTGGTGCGATAGTTCTGTTTGTCTCATCGGAATTTGAAGAACTGATGGGAATATGCGACAGGATACTTGTAATGAGTAAAAACAAGATCGTTAAAGAGCTGGAGCCGAACAATACAAGCGAACAGGAATTGCTACTTTACGCCACCAGCAGTGGTGCGGCAGGTTAGACAACATAACATCAGAAAGGGGAGAAACTATTATGACTAGGCTAAAGAACCTGCGCTTTGAAAGAGCCACCGGTCGAGCGACAAAGTTTTTTGTAAAATACGGTACGATAATCGGCATGGTTGTGGCATTATTGATAATCGGAATTCGTTCACCGCGATTTTTTGCGATAGATAACGTCTTTGACATTTTGAAGCAGGGCAGCACACTGACCTTGATTGCGGTGGCACAGACCATTGTTTTGGCATCCGGAGCCTTTGACATGTCGGCCGGTGCAGTGCTGCAGTTCGCAAGCAACGTTGCGGCGGGAAGCATCATTCTTGGATACAATCCGTTTCTTGTAATTCTTCTTTGCCTCACTTTGGGTTTACTTGTAGGCTTTGTGAATACACTACTTGTAAATAAACTGAGCATACCGCCTTTCGTAGCAACGCTATCGGTCATGTTTATTTTGATGGGTGTATCGTTGCTATACAATCAGGGCGAAGCGCTTACATTCAGTTCTCAACCGCTATTTTCCTTTTTGGGACAAGGCTATGTCGGACCGGTTCCGTTCATTTTCATAATCGTAGTAGTTTTGTTGTTCTTTATTAACCTTTTACTCAAAAATACTAAAGTTGGACTTCATATTTATGCCGTCGGTGGCAATCCTCTCGCAGCACATATGAAAGGTATCGCTTCTGAAAAATGCTTGTTTGTAGCGTTTTTGTTAGCAGGTGCAGTACTTGGTTTGACCGGAGTATTGCAAGCATCCTACAACTTTGGAGCCTCTGCACTCAACACCGGTATGGACGTATTGATAAGTGCACTTGCCGCGGCATTACTTGGAAGTACATTTTCAAAAACAGGTGAGCTGAGTATTTTTGGCACAGCATTTGCAGCGATGTTCATTGCAGCGCTTTCTAACGGTTTGATTATCAACGGTGTCAGCAATCTTGTCATTAACGGTACCCTTGGTGTGATATTGGTAGTTTCGGTACTTCCGACCGTTATTCATAAACGTGACATCGGTCAGGTCACAATATTTTAAAGGAGGTATATAAGGTGATTAATACAAAGACATTAAAAGCTAGCAAGATGTCAAGTAAAAACATGTCTCAATCTCTGAAAGCGTCTAAAGTGGTTGACTTTTTGACAAATTATGGCGCGATAATAGGAATGTTGGCAGTCTTATTGATTCTTCAGCTGTTGGAACCTCGATTTCTTAAGATACAAAACATTGTTGGAATACTGAACTCAAGTTCGGTTTTGGTCATGTTATCGATAGCAATGATGATGACAATGTCGGTTAAGGGTGTTAACCTGAGCGTAGCTCAAACGGCAGACGCCGCAGGCATCATTGTGGCAATGCTTATACTTCAGGATCAGCCGGTGTGGGTTGCAGTTCTGGGTGCTCTTGGTTTCGGACTGCTGGTAGGAGTTATTAACGGATTATTGATGGCATATCTCGGCATTCCCGCAATTATAGGAACGCTTGGAATGATGTTTGCAATCCGCAGTTTTGAGTTGATAATTACGAACGGTGCGCAACCACAGATTTTGTTTTCGCTACCCGCGGCAAAAACCGATTCATTCTTTTTCATCGGCCAGGGTCAGATTGGTCCGATACCATTTTTAATCGTGCTGGTCGTTGCCGTTACTGTTATCTTCTTCTTCTTGAAAGAGAGAAGTACTCTGGGCAGAAAAATGGATGCTATCTGGGGAAATGCCAGAGCGGCAAAACTTGCAAGTATCGATATAAGAAAGGTGTTTGGCGCAGCGTTTGTCTTGAGCTGTGTGCTCGCAGCGGTAGCAGGTGTTGTGTTGACGGCAAGAACCGGTAACGCCGTTCCTCGCGGAGCAGAGACCTACCTTATGGATACATTTGTTGCATGTTACCTCGGAATGTTGATGAGCAAGAACAATAAGCTGAATGTTTTCGGTACTGCACTCGGAGCACTATATGTGAGCTTTTTGAGCAACTGGTTCACCTTGATGAGCCTTGGCGCTCCATACAAAAACTTGTTCAACGGACTTTTTATAGTTCTGGCTGTAACAATTGGCGTTATCAGATCCAAACGCAAACAATAATATGCAATAGGAAAAGGTGGTAATAGATATGATTATAGATGCCCACGTACATCTTGGAACAACAGGAAACAAACCTAAGCAAACTCCGGAAGAGCTGTTGAAAAATATGGATTTGGCAGGTGTGGATAAAGCTGTAGTATTTCCGTTCACCGAGGGTAGCTTCACCAATGAGGAGATACTAGAGTTTACCACAAAGTATCCAGAACGTCTTATTCCGTTTTGTTCGATTAATCCTTATGATGGTCAGGTTGCCTTTGATCATCTGGAGGACTGTCTGAAAAACAAGGGCTTTAAAGGAATTAAGCTACATCCCCAAGGTCTTGGTTATGCGCTGAGCGACAGAAAATGCACCGACCCGATTTTCGAGTTGCTGCAAAAATATAATCGACCGGCGATAGTACACGGTGCAGGCGACCTTCTTAATAACCCTCTGGAATTTGACAGAGTTTGCCGCAGGTTTCCAAAGGTGAATGTAATGATGGCGCATTCAGGATATTTCTGGTGTGTGGCACAGGCGGTAGAAGTAGGTGCTGAAAACGACAATTTGTTTTTGGAATTGTCAAGAATTCCAATGTTTGAAGTGAACTATATTTTGAAAAAACTACCGGCCAGCAAGGTGATATGGGGGACTGACTCTCCATTTGCCGAATATAAAATTGAATGCGATAAGATGAAACTTGCAAACCTCGACTCACAAGAGTATGATCTTGTGATGGGTGGAAATCTGCTTCAGTTGCTATAAATTTCCTACTCGCATGATTTGAAGATTACGAAAAACGATTAACAGAATAAAAAACATCCCTCGGCGCCATTGATGGCAGTGGGGATGTTTTTTTGGTTACAAAAGACTGTGGGACAAAGATTATGCCTTTTGCAGTTTATCTTGTTGCTATCTGTCGAAGCTAAATATAGTCGCCTCTTAATTGTCGTACCTGATCGATCATGATCTTGTATCGGACAGGGTCGACGTAATCGGGGATAGAGTTTCCGCTTCCTATAGCAAAACCGCCGTTTTTGTTGTCCGCTAATCGATAAATATCACTCACGAGATTTTTAAGCTCCGATGCGTCCATTCGTACAAGATGATCGGTATCGATTCCGCCAAAGTTTGCAATTCGATCGCCATATTTTTGCACCCATTCACTCATAGGTGCAATCTGATCTTCGTTACTGTGTTTTCCATCGATTTTAGCAATATCGATCATATCTTGCATGACGGCAAAGATGCAACCGCAAGAGTGGAGCAAAAACGGCCTGTCACAATCATGAATAAGCTTTATGATTCTTGTGTACTGAGGGATAATATGTTCTCGTATATCATCGTGAGATAGCATGGTGTTCGATTTATAGCCAAGATCGTCGCCGAATCGGCAAACACAATAAAAGTCTTTGTACTTTGATAAAAACCACTCCCAAATTTCACAGAGCAGGTCACCGACCTTGTTGAAAATATTAGCATAGAGCTCTTCGTCTTCATATTTGATGATGCAAAGCGCTTCATAACCGACAAGGTCCTGTGCTATCTCAAATATACCGTTGCCGACACCACCTATTGCTTTCATCCCGTCCGGTAAATTTCTGCAAAGTGCATCAAACTGTTGCTCGAATTTTTCTATATAAATATTTTTTACCGTATCAAACGGATAGGAATCAAATTTCTCTGTGCAATCTATATATCCGGGTTGAGGATGGGCGAGTGCTCCTCCAAACGGGAGAACATCGACGACACAGGCCTCAAAAGTGACGGTATCATACCCCATCACTTTGAAAAAATTATTGTATTCAGAAAAATATCTGTCAAGATCGGAGGTGAAATATTTTTCGATAGGCTTATTCAATAGCGCTTCCATAATTTTGGTGCTGATATTGTGTTCATATAAAGGTATTCTTGCAGGTTTTATGTTTTGTGCCGCATCAGAAATATTTTTGTAGTTGGGTTGAAACATAGCACACCTCGTATTGTTAATTCGGCATCATTATAGCATACGAACAGAGTTGTTAAAAGCGTAGTAAAGCCATGATTTTTTTCTGTTTCCGGCTTGCTTTTGTGTCGGCAGTTCGCAAAATTTGATATAGTTTTTTTACACTATTGAGACAACAAACTTTGAGGCTAACACAATTATAACCAGTGCGAGCGGATAAGTTGCCGCATACGCCGCCGCTACTTCGTCAGTCTTCGCTACCGATATTAATGTTCCCAGTGCAGGTGTACTTGTCATTCCTCCCGTGAGAGAGCCCAAATTATTAAAGATACTCAATTTAAATACAAATTTTCCGAGCACAAACCCGAGCAACATTGGAGTCAATGTGAGTATCGCACCATAAACAAAGTACGCAGGCTTTACATAGGTGACAAAGTTGATTCCGGCAGGAATTCCCGCACCCACTAAAAACAGAACAAGGCCTAATTCTCTAAAGAAGTTTAGCGTGTTTTTACTAATACTCATGTCGATTATGCCCATTTTTCCAAAGTGACCGATAATGAGTCCCGCTATTAATGTTCCGCCTGAAGTTCCAAGTGAAAAATCGATTCCGGGTATGGTTATTGCTCCAAGGAACATACCCACTATGATAGTAAGCACAAAAGGAAAGAAATCGAGCGAATCGATCTTTTTTAGTTTTTTAGTCACTTCCACAGCACTCGTCGAGCCGGCCGAAATGAAGGCCGCTTTCTCTTTTTCTATATCTACTTTTAAGATTTTTGGCACAATCTGAACAAAAAGCACCACCCCGAGGATTCCGAACAAGTATGCTATTCCATATCCCGCCGTTACGGCCTCCGGGTCGGCTGCAGCATCTTTTGCTGCCGATAGTCCCGGCGTGCTCGTGAGCGCACCTGTTAAAAGACCTATTGCAAGAGACGAGGAAATTCCTGTGATTTTCATAATCAGTATGGCCGCTCCGACTCCTGTTATGATTACAATAATTCCCATCAAACTGTATGCCACCATGCTTTTATTTAGATTTCTAAAGAATTTCGGCCCGGCTATGAGACCAACTGCCGTTACAAACAATGCTGTTCCTATGCTTGAAATTAAACCATATGAACTTTTGATGGTATCGTTATACAGTTCAATTGTCACTTCTGCGATGTTAAAAGAACCTACATCGTTTGCAAAGATTCCAAATATAAGAGCGGCTATCAACACTCCTGCCGTTCCAAGGGAAATACCCTTGATGGATATTCCACCAATCAAATACCCCGCGCTCGCAACTAAAAACACAAAAAATAATACGGTGAACAAAGATTGGGTCAATGTGCCGATATATATTTCCATTCATTACTCCTTTTCCGGTTCTTCGCTCAAGACGAATACAAAACAATTATTTTTTTGTTGCTAAATAGTCGTTTTTTCCCGTTACATAAAGGTTTTCACCCTTTGAGTCAATTATTACTACCAGCGGCATTTCCTCTATCGTCAACTTCCGGAGAGCTTCTGCGCCCAAATCTTCGTATGCAATCAGTTCCGATTTTTTAATGCAACGTGCAAGTAGCGCACCTGCTCCGCCGATTGCTCCGAAATACACTCCGGTATGTTTCTTCATAGCATCCACAACCTCGGGCAATCTTGCACCCTTTCCAATCATTCCCCTTGCACCCACACTCATCATAGTTGGTGCATACGCATCCATACGTCCACTTGTAGTAGGACCTGCCGACCCGATTACCTGACCGGGTTTCGCAGGTGTCGGCCCCACATAATAGATGGTAGCGTCTTTCGGATCAAAGGGTAACTGCTCTCCTTTTGCCAAAGCGTCACACATGCGTTTATGCCCTGCGTCACGAGAGGTGTAAATTTCACCTGAAAGATATACTGTATCTCCTGCTTTTAAAGTCTTTGCTATCTCCACTGTCAACGGCAATTTAATGTGTTTTTCCATATTAATGCCCATTCCTTTCTTGATGTTTTTTTCCGGCTTTGTCACATAGTGACAAAATTCAAACGTATTTCGTTTGAAAGGAACAAAGACTCATCCCAACTAAAGTTGGGTTGAAAATTCATTTTCAAACTATATTACCTCCGATTGATGCCGAGTTACATGGCAGTTTATGTTGATTGCACATGGCATGCCTGCTATGTGAGTTGGAAGTGTTTCGATGTTTAGCCCTATTGCAGTGGTTTTTCCGCCAAATCCTTGTGGTCCGATACCAAGCTCATTGACCTTTTCCAGCATCTCGATCTCTAAATCGGCATAATATGGATCGCTGTTTTGCGAGTCGATGGAACGCATAAGGGCTTTTTTTGCCAACAGAGCCGCTTTGTCAAATGTTCCTCCTATTCCGACTCCCACTACCATGGGCGGGCAGGGATTTGGTCCTGCAAGTTCCACTGTCTCTAATATAAAATCTTTGATTCCTTGCAAACCCGCAGAAGGTTTGAACATACGAATTGCACTCATGTTTTCACTGCCGAATCCTTTTGGACCTACTGTGATTTTAATTTTATCGCCTGCTACAATTTCAGTGTAGATCATCGCAGGTGTATTATCACCTGTGTTACCACGTCTGATCGGATCTGCCACGACGGATTTTCGCAGGAAACCTTTGTCATATCCTCTTCGTACGCCTTCGTTTATTGCATCCTCCAATAAATCCCCTACTATGTGAACATCCTGTCCGATTTCAAGGAATACACATGCCATTCCTGTGTCCTGACAAATAGGAAGTTTTTCCGTGTCTGCAATCTCGTAGTTCGTAATGATTTTATCCAGCACATCTTGCGCCATCGGCCAGTCCTCCTGCTCTTTGCAGTTTTGGATGGCACACCTGACATCTTTAGGCAGATGCTGATTCGCTTCAATACAAAGTTTTTCCACTACATCGGTAATTTGACTAGCTTTGATTTCACGCATAATATACTCCTTCTTTGCTTATTATCTTTCGTGGCGAGAGTATTTTGGAAGCAATAATGGCGAAACGTCCTCCGTTTCAATCCCTGCTTTTTTCAACTCCTCTGCGTATTCGTTTACATGTCCGAGGTTCATCGCTCCAAGTTTTATGGTCTTTACTTTTCTAGCCGCAGCTTTACCGGCTTGACGGCCGAATACGATGATGTCGAGTAGCGAATTGCCCATAAGACGATTTCTTCCGTGAATTCCGCCGACCGCTTCACCGGCTACCAGAAGGTTGTCAAACACTTTCGTGTTTCCTTCGCTTTCAATTTCTAGGCCACCGTTTTGATAATGAAGCGTGGGGTAGATAAGAATTGGCTGTTCCCTCATATCTATTCCGTAATTTATATACATGCGTAGCATAGCGGGGATTCGGGCTTCAATTGTTCCCTTTCCGCCGATTAGTTCAATCATAGGAGTGTCCAGCCAAACGCCACTTCCGAGCGGAGTCGTTACGCCCATATTGCGTTCAGAACATTCACGAATTACAGAGGCTGCAGCCACGTCACGTGTCTCAAGCGGATGCATGAATGCCTCACCGTCTTTGTTGACAAGCATGGCACCGAGTGAGCGCACTTTTTCTGTAACAAGTGCTCCGAATATCTGTGAAGGGTATGCAACACCGGTAGGATGATACTGGATTGTATCTTGATAAAGTAGAGGTGCACCCAGACGGTACCCCATTACCAGTCCGTCTGCCGTCGCTCCGTAGTGGTTAGAGGTCGGGAAGCCTTGATAGTGCAATCTTCCGGCTCCGCCTGTTGCGATGATTACCGTCTTGGCTCTCGCCACCATGTAATCATCGGTCTCCATATTTTGCAGTACAGCACCTGCCACTTGTCCTTTGTCGTCTCGGATGAGTTCAACAGCACAGGTGAATTCTACCACCGGAATGCCTCTGTTGATAACTTCATCACGAAGAGTACGCATAATTTCAGCACCCGAATAGTCCTTACATGCGTGCATTCTCTTTCTCGATGTTCCACCGCCGTGAGTGGTGACCATTCTGCCGTCGTTGTCCTTGTCAAACATTACACCAAGCTCGTTTAGCCACTTGATTGCGTCGGGAGCTTCCATCACCAGTCTTCTCAAGAGTTCCGGTCTTGCGGCATAGTGACCTCCGCCAAAAGCATCCAAATAATGCTGGACAGGCGAGTCGTTCTCTTTATCCGCCGATTGAATACCACCCTCTGCCATCATCGTATTTGCATCCCCGATGCGAAGCTTGGTAACGACCATTACATTTGCGCCTGCTTCATTTGCTTCAATCGCAGCGGAAGAACCGGCGCCACCGCCACCAATGATAAGCACATCCACGTCATAATCAACCTTGTTTAGGTCAATATCTACGTTCAAAATACGGCTGTTGGAGTGAAGCAGATCACTCAACTCGGACGGAGCTTTTTCTCCTTTATTTTTGCCAATTTTGATCTCTTTAAAACCTTCTGTTTTGTAGTCGGGATGAAAACCTTCAAGAAGCATTTCTTTTTCTTCTGCTGTCATGCGTCTGGGTTCTGTCTTCATTCTTTCTGCACGAGTCGCTTCAACTTTTTTTATCGATTCAAGCATTTCCGCCGTAAACATAATCGTCTCCTCCTTATTTTTCAATCTCTCTTGTATTATAGAGCTCTTTCATCTCTGCGATGGGTTTTTGCATGATTTTTTCGATTAATGCATCAAATTCACCGGTGTCGATTTCATGCACACGATCCACAAGATGCTTTGTCTCAGGAGCGATATATTTACCAACGAGACGCCTTGCCAGCAATCCCACATGAGGATGGGAAATTCCAGCAGGGCAGCGGACCACACAGCAACCACAGCCTACACAGTCAAAAGACTCTTCGGCACAACCTTCAAAATCGGCTCTTTGCGCAAGAGCAATATACTGCATAACCTTTAAATCTTGCGTACAAGCTTTTGTGCAAGCATTACAGCCTATACAGCAGTAAATCTCGGGATACAGTTGCATCATAATCTGCTCGGTCGGTTTGATTTCGTCAATGTTATAGGTCTTTTTGTCAGATGGGAAGAAAGGAATTGTAGCAATGTACATTCCGTCCTCTACCTGTGTCTGACAGGCAAGACATGTCTTTATCTCATTCTTTCCTTTTACCCTGTAAATCGTGGCGCATGCTCCGCAAAAGCCGTGACGACATCCACAGCCTCTTTTTATTGTATACCCTACGTACTCTTGAGCGGTCATTATTGTTAATTCAGCGGGTACGCTATATTTTTTACCGTAAAAAAATACATTTACCATTTCTTGCATTTTGGTTACCAACCCTTTCTTTACATAAATTTATTGCCTTGTACAACCATCTGCTTATCATTTCGATGGGCTTGGTTGCTCTAATATTCTTCGGGAAGTTCGTCCACCTCATCACAGCGGAATACAGGACCATCTTTGCAGACAAATTTAGCGCCAATATTGCAACGACCACATTTTCCGACACCGCACTTCATTCGCAGTTCCAACGTCGTGTAGGCTTGCGACTTGCTGAATCCAAGTTCGGTCAAGGCGCTTAGCACAAATTTTATCATGATCGGAGGTCCGCAGACAAGTGCAACTTTATCGGTAGAAAACCCTAATTCTTTGAGGTAAGTGGGGACAAATCCGACATGGCCGTCCCATCCTTCTTGTTCTCTGTCGATGGTCAAATGCACATTCACACCATCCGTGTTCATCCACACTTCTTTTATTTCTTTTAGCTGAACAAGATCCTGTGCAGAACGTGCTCCGTATAATATATCTACCGTTCCGTAATTGTCGCGGTTATCTATCACATAGTTAATAACCGAGCGCAGGGGAGCGAGGCCGATACCACCCGCAATAAACAACAGGTTTTTCCCTTTTAGTTCGGTTTCAACAGGGAAGTTGTTTCCATATGGTCCGCGCACAGCTACTTGATCTCCAACCACAAGGCTGTGTAGGTAGTCGGTAAGCACTCCACATTGTTTTATACTATATTCTTGATATTCTTTGTTTGTGGGTGAAGAAGTGATAGAGAACATTCCTTCGCTAATCCCGGGTGCACAGATCATCGCACATTGTCCCGGCATGTGATCAAATAACTTTCCACCCTCCGGTGCATTGATTCGGAATGTTTTAACGTCGGGTGTCTCTTGACGAATATCGGTGATCACACCTACCTTGGGGATTAGTACATCGTGTGCAAATCTCGGGTGACAGGTACATTCATGACTCATGACTTGCTCTCTCCTTCCTGCTTGAAAGACTTAATAACTTTTACAATGTTTAAAGACGAAGGACATTTTGCCACACAGCGTCCACAGCCCACACAGGAATACATACCCTCATTGTTTGCCGGGTAGTATACCAGTTTGTGCATAAATCTCTGACGGAAACGTTGCAACTGAGAAGTTCTATTGTTTCCGTGAGCCATCATTGTAAAATCCGAATACATACAGGAGTCCCAACAACGATACCGCTTGATTTCTCTTCCTGTGTTATAGTCTTTTATATCATAACATTGACATGTAGGGCAGATAAAAGTACAAGTGCCGCAGGCAAGACATGCTTTATGCAGTTGTGCCCAGTTTGTTGCATCGAACTTTTCGCTCAACGCGTCACCATTCCATCCATCAAGCGAAAGATTGCTGTAGGGCAACCTTTCAATAATCGACTTGATTTCAGATTTTTTCGCTTTTACTGCGTCATCTGTCGATTCTTTGAGAAGAGATGCCAGAGCTTTTGTGAGATCTTCGCCCTTCGGTGTGTTGGGTTTCCAAAACAGTTCTTCTCCCACAATCCATGTGGAAACGTCTGCTTGTGGTTCCGATGCATCTATCCCAAACACTTTGCAAAAGCAGGTTTCTTCCGGTTCATTACAAGCAAGCGAAACTAAAGTTGCATGCTCTCTTCTCGATGCATAGTATGTGTCTATGGGGTCCACAAGAAACACCCTGTCGAGCACCTCTACACCTTTTACATCACAAGCCTTCATACCGAAGATAACAAAATCTTGATCAACTATCTCTTCGGGAATAACCGTGATGTTCTGCCCCTCTTGTCTACATGAGTATAAGGTTTCACTTTGCGGAAAGAATGCGTCCTTTGCGGATTTCCCCGTAATTAGCGTTTCAAGGTCTACTTCCAGTTCGTCGCTCCATGCCGCAAAGTTCGTTTGTCCGTTTATCTTTGCCGGCAAATATAGCTCTTGTGTTTCCCGGATGAGAGAAAATAGTGTAGGCAAGTCGTTTTTTGCTATTTTATACATGTTAATGACCTTTCCTTTCTCCGACAACACCGGGCTCAACGTCATCAAGCTCAAAGTCTACAAGTGGGCCTTTTTCTTCTGTGTCGTTTCCTGCTTGGAACTCTCCGTAAAGTTCGTTTATGTCCTTGATGAACTTGCGGTTGAACAGTTCCAAAGGTATGCCTTCGGGACATACCCGAGCACATTCCGAACAGTCGGTGCACCTACCCGCAACATGGTATGCACGAATAATATGAAACATTTTTTCTTCAAAAGAATCGACGTTTGCCTTTTGCTCACTGTCAAACTTATTGCTGTCAAACACACATTTCATGCAATTGCACGCCGGACATACATTTCTACAAGCATTACAACGAATACACCTGCTGAGCTCTGATTGGAAATATGCGAATCTTTCTTCCTGCGGCATTGCTTCGATTTTTGCTACGGCTTCAAACCTTTCGCTAGAGGCGGTGTCAACCGATTCGCCTATTGTTTCATCAAAGATTTTATGCTCTTTACCTTTGCACACCAAACATCTCTCAAGCATTGCTGATTCGTAAGTACAGGTCTTGTCTCCGTAAAGAGTGTCAAAAGCGATGGATTGTTCGCGGTCGAAACCTCCGATACCCTGCACATCGCGTATACCTTTAATCCCTTGTTTTCCAATCTTTTTTATATCGAGTTTACCTTGACATCCCACACCGATAATATAAGCTTTTTCTCTATCTACACGATGTTCTTTGATCAGTTGATTAAAGCTATATGTATCGCATGGCTTCAAAAACACCAAGGTTTTTCCCTCTTGCCTTGAGGCATCAATCATATATTTGCTTAAATTTGCTCCACAAAATCCATCATAGACAAACTCGCTAAGTTGCTCTTCGTTATCAAAAACGGCGGGTTCGGGGTTGTATGCCAAATCCCCTTTTTTCCATCCTAAGATACGAGCAACCGTGCCGTCGTTTAATAATTCTTTTGCACGTTTTATCAATTCTTGCATCTTATGTCCCCCAATTTAACGTTCTCTCCCAATTCGTAAATGTTCGAAACAAAATCGTTCATGGTAGTTGAGAACTTCACACCCTCTGCCGCCGACACCCATTCTACCCTGTTGCGACCTTTTTCGATTCCAAGGTAATCCAACATGGAATAAAGCAGTGTCATTCTTCTTCTCGCATAATAATTTCCTGTAGAATAGTGACAGTCGCCCGGGTGACATCCGCATATAATCACACCATCCGCACCCTTTTCAAAGGCACGCAGAATAAACATCGGGTTTACACGACAGGAACAGGGTATGCGTATGATTTTTACATCAGCGGGATATCCAAGACGGCTACTTCCCGCCAAGTCGGCACCTGCATAACTGCACCAGTTGCAACAAAATGCTACGACTTTTGGTTTGAACTCTTTATTAGCTTCTACCGACATATTGCATCCACCTCCGCTATAATCTGTCT
>CAYJJX010000002.1:0-172837 GCA_964370605.1 uncultured Oscillospiraceae bacterium
TCCCTCCTTCACACATTGTGAAATCTTTGGTACTCAAAGGGTTTGTTCTTTTGAACAAATCACCTCTGTACGCCACGAATAGGCGTACACCCGAGAAATGTTTTCACATATCTCGGAACAAGTTCCGTTAAACTATTTTGCGGCAGCACTCTTCGGTTTCTTTGCGCCGTATTTCGAGCGACTCTGCTTACGGTTAGCAACACCTTGAGTATCAAGTGTGCCTCTGATTGTATGGTAACGTACACCGGGAAGGTCTTTTACACGACCGCCGCGGATCAGTACCACACTATGCTCTTGAAGATTATGTCCGATACCCGGAATATACGAGGTGACCTCGATGCCGTTAGACAATCTTACACGAGCAACCTTGCGAAGAGCAGAGTTCGGCTTTTTCGGAGTCATTGTACGGACTGCGGTACAGACACCACGCTTTTGCGGGCTGTTTGTATCGGTGTACTTCTTGTCCAGCGAGTTGAAATTTTTGAGCAGTGCCGGAGCTGTTGACTTCTTTACACTTACCTCTCTGCCTTTACGTACCAGTTGGTTAAAGGTTGGCATTTTGTTCTCCTTTCTTCTTTATTTTATGTCACGACACAAAATGTCTGAGCATCCTTTTAATTTTACCATAGGCATAGCGATTTGTCAAGCAAAACGCTCTCTACAGCCAATCTGCTAAGAAAATCGAAATCAGGCGATACATACTGCCTTCTGATTTGTTTTCTTGTCTGGCTCTTTGCCTTATTCGGCAGAAAGTCCGGTACCGGCAGGTATTATCTTACCGATGATAACATTCTCTTTCAGTCCGGTCAGCGGATCCACCTTGCCTCTGATGGCGGCGTCGGTCAACACCTTCGTTGTCTCCTGGAAGCTGGCTGCCGATAGGAAGCTATCGGTTGCAAGACTTGCCTTGGTGATACCGAGCAGTGTAGGCATTCCGGTTGCGCAAGCTTCTTCATGCTCGCTCTCATTGGTATGCGCCCTTACAAATGCGTTTTGCAGATCGAATTCGCTTCTGTCGACTGTGGAGCCGGCAATCAATGTTGTCTTGCCTGACTTTTCGACACGAATACGACGCATCATCTGACGAACGATTACCTCAATGTGCTTATCATTAATGTCAACACCCTGCATACGGTAAACCCTCTGAACCTCTTGAATCAGATAGTTCTGAACCGCTACAGCGCCTTTGATGGTCAATATATCTTGCGGATAGGCATGACCCTCGGTCAGCATGTCACCCTTTTCAATCATGTCGCCGTCTGCAACACGTAGACGTTGGCCGAACGGGATCATGTAACTCATGTCAATCGGTGCACCATTTTCGTCCTCACCCTTGACATTTACATACACGTTTTTCTTACTATCATCTATTTCGATCTTGCCGCCGATCTCGCTCATAATAGCGAGAGCTTTGGGGCGACGCGCCTCGAACAACTCTTCAACACGGGGAAGACCCTGAGTAATGTCGTCTGCGTTAGCAATACCGCCTGTATGGAAAGTACGCATGGTCAGCTGAGTACCCGGCTCACCGATCGACTGTGCAGCGATGATACCTACAGCCTCACCGATGTTAATCTTTTCACCGGTAGCAAGAGATGTACCGTAACATTTTGCACAGCAACCCACCTTTGCACGGCAGTCCAGCACACTTCGAATAATCGTTTCTCCGACTCCTGCTTTCACAATACGTTCAGCAATATCGCTATCGATCAATGTGTCTTTATCGCAGAGCAGTTCACCCGTTTCCGGATGCATCATATCTTCTACTAGGTAACGACCCTGCAAACGTTCGGTCAGCGGTTCAATCATCTCGTTTCCATCACGAATGTCAGAAACGGTGATACCGGAGGTAGAACCGCAATCCTCTTCACGCACAATGACATCTTGCGAAACATCGACGAGGCGACGGGTCAGATAACCCGAGTCAGCGGTACGCAGAGCGGTATCGGCAAGACCTTTACGTGCACCACGACTGGAGATGAAGTATTCCAGAATGTTCAGACCTTCACGATAGTTTGCGCGAATCGGAATCTCAATGGTTTTACCTGCGGTATTTGCGATAAGTCCACGCATACCTGCAAGCTGACGAATCTGGTTCATAGAACCACGAGCACCACTGTCCGCCATCATAAAGATGGGGTTACGGTCGGTAAAGTTCTCGGTAAGAGCCTCTGAAACCTTCTCGGTAGTCCTGTTCCAAACATCGATAATGTTTTGGTAACGCTCTTCGTTGGAGATAAGACCTTTGTTGAAGCTCTTGATGATCTGTCCGATCTGACGCTCCGACTCTTCAAGCAATTCAGCTTTTTCAGGCGGAATAATAGCGTCGCTGATGGCAACGGTTACAGCGCCTTTTGTAGAGTATTTGAAGCCCTGTGCCTTGATCTTGTCCAACACCTTGGCCGTACGATCGACACCGTGAATCTTGATGCAACGGTCGATAATATCGCCGAGTTTGCCTTTGTTCACGAGGAAATCGATCTCGTACTTAAAATCTTCTTCCTCATTCGCACGGTTCACAAAACCGAGATCCTGCGGAATGGGCTGATTGAAAATGATACGTCCGACGGTACACTCCACCAGCTTGGAAACTCCGTCAAGCACACGGCGAACCTTGATGATCGCATGTAGCGATATGATGCCTTCATGGTATGCCATGATAGCCTCATTTTCGTCACGATAGATGTTGCCCTCGCCTTTATCGCCCTCATTGACCATTGTTAGATAGTAACTTCCGAGAACCATATCCTGAGTCGGAACGGCAACCGGCTTACCATCAGAGGGTTTGAGCAGGTTGCGGGAGGCAAGCATAAGCTCTTTTGCCTCGCGCTGTGCCTCTTGTGACAGCGGCACATGCACAGCCATCTGGTCGCCGTCAAAGTCGGCGTTGTATGCAGTACAAACCAGCGGATGAAGTTTCAGCGCACGACCCTCGACCAACACCGGCTCGAAAGCCTGAATGCCAAGTCGGTGAAGTGTCGGTGCACGGTTGAGCAAAACCGGATGTCCTTTAATTACGCGCTCCAGACTGTCCCAAACTTCGGGATGGGTGCGTTCCACCTTCTTTTTGGAGCTCTTGATATTGTTGGCGAAGCCACGCTCCACCAGATCTTTCATTACAAAAGGTTTAAACAGTTCCAGCGCCATTTCTTTCGGCAGACCGCATTGGTGCATCTTGAGTTCCGGTCCTACAACGATAACGGAACGTCCGGAATAGTCAACACGCTTTCCGAGCAGATTCTGACGGAAACGTCCCTGCTTACCCTTGAGCATATCAGAGAGCGACTTGAAAGGACGATTGGAAGGGCCTGTCACCGGACGACCACGACGACCGTTGTCGATAAGCGCATCGACACTCTCCTGCAACATACGTTTTTCGTTTCGTACGATAATGTCGGGAGCGGACAACTCAAGCAATCTTTTCAAACGGTTGTTACGGTTGATTACACGACGATAAAGATCATTGAGGTCACTGGTTGCAAAACGTCCACCGTCCAGCTGAACCATCGGACGAATGTCGGGAGGAATGACCGGCACAACGTCCATAATCATCCATTCCGGCTTGTTTCCGCTATTTTTAAATGCGTCCACAACCTCGAGACGACGCATGAGACGAATACGTTTTTGTCCTGTAGAATCGTCGATCTCTTTTTTCAGCGAGTCAGACAGTTCGTCTATATCAATTTTTTCCAAAAGCTCTTTGATCGCTTCCGCACCCATCGAGGCACGGAACTCTTCGCCGTAGCGATCTCTCATCTCGCGATATTCACGCTCCGACAACAGCTGTCCCTCGGTAAGCGAGGTGAAACCGGGGTCGGTTACTATATAGGATGCAAAGTAGAGAACCCTCTCAAGGAATCTCGAAGATATGTCAAGGATTGTTCCGATTCGGCTGGGATTACCTTTGAAATACCAGATATGTGACACCGGAGCGGCAAGCTCGATATGTCCCATTCTCTCACGGCGAACCTTGGCTTTTGTTACCTCAACTCCGCACTTTTCGCAGACTTTACCCTTGTATCTAATCCTCTTGTATTTACCGCAGTGGCACTCCCAATCCTTTTGAGGACCGAATATCTGCTCACAAAACAGACCCTCACGCTCCGGTTTCAGCGTGCGGTAGTTTATGGTCTCCGGTTTTTTCACCTCACCATGACTCCATTCACGCACCATATCCGGCGATGCAAGTCCTATTTTTATCGAGTCAAACACTTTTTGTTCCATTAAAATGACCGTTCCTTTCTACTCGTTTTGTCCGTCTGCCACAAGGCGTTATACTGCAAAATCAGCATTTTGATCTCAAAGATCAACCGGACAGATAACTGCTCACTTTTAGGGTTGGGATTTACTGATCTCCGTCCAGTATCTCGTCGGTAAAATCGACAAGATCTTCAATTGAGACGTCTCCAAAATCTATCTCGTCATCCGGAAGATCCTCTTCTGCCATATCAGCATCAAATTCGGCTTCTTCAACATCAAACTCGTCGTCCATGTCCTCGACATCTTCAACACTGTATCCGCTGTCAAACTCGCCTTCGACCTCAACCGCATTACCGACATCGAGATCGGCGGGTGCAAATGCCGCATCCTCATCGTCGAAGTTTTGTTTGAGATCAATCTCGTTGTGATCCTCGTCTAAGATTCTCATATCGAGACTGAGTGATTGCAGTTCTCGGATAAGAACACGGAAACTCTCCGGAATTCCGGGTTTCGGTATCTTTTGACCCTTGACAATCGCCTCGTATGTTTTAAGACGCCCGGTCATGTCATCCGACTTGACCGTCAATATTTCTTGCAATGTATAGGCTGAACCGTATGATTCAAGAGCCCACACCTCCATCTCACCGAAGCGCTGTCCACCGAACTGTGCTTTACCACCGAGCGGCTGTTGTGTTACAAGGCTGTACGGGCCGGTTGAACGGGCATGAATCTTATCGTCAACCAGATGGTGCAGTTTCAAGAAGTACATGTATCCGACCGTGACCGGATTGTCAAAAAGATCACCGGTACGTCCGTCACGAAGCCATGTTTTGCCGTCTTCTGAGTAGTTCGCCTCTTTGAGACACTCCACGATATCCGACTCGTGCGCACCGTCAAAGACCGGCGTCATAATCTTCCAGCCGAGTGCTTTTGTGGCATAGCCGAGATGAACCTCAAGCACCTGTCCGACGTTCATACGAGAGGGAACGCCGAGTGGATTGAGCACGATGTCAAGCGGACGACCATCCGGCAGGAACGGCATATCTTCCTGAGGAAGGATTCGGGATACAACACCCTTGTTACCGTGGCGACCTGCCATCTTGTCACCGACCGAAATTTTACGTTTTTGTGCAATGTAGCAACGCACCATCATACGCACGCCTGCTTGCAACTCGTCACAGTTTTCCGGAGTAAACACCTTGATGTCGACGATGATACCGTACTCACCGTGCGGCACACGAAGACTGGTGTCACGAACTTCACGAGCCTTTTCTCCGAAGATAGCACGCAAAAGTCGCTCTTCTGAGGTCAGTTCTGTCTCACCCTTTGGTGTAACCTTACCTACCAGAATATCACCGGCATTAACCTCGGCACCGATTCTGATGATTCCGCGCTCGTCCAGATTACGCATCGCATCTTCACCGACATTCGGAATGTCACGGGTAATTTCTTCCGGTCCGAGCTTAGTCTCACGGGCTTCCAGCTCATACTCTTCGATATGGATTGAGGTGAACACGTCGTCGCGAACCACCTTTTCGTTAATAAGGATAGCATCCTCGTAGTTGTAACCTTCCCAGGTCATGAAGCCGATCAGGGCATTCTTGCCAAGGCTGATCTCGCCGTTTGAGGTGGCAGGACCGTCGGCGATTACATCGCCTGCCTTAATCTTGTCACCAAGTCTTACTATGGGACGCTGATTGATACAGGTTCCCTGATTGGAACGCATGAACTTCACAAGGTCATATTCATCCGTCTCGCTTACGCTTGTACGAACCACAACCTTATCGGCAGAAACGCTCTCCACCACACCGTCGGCGCGGCAGATTACACAAACACCGCTATCGACAGCCGCTTTATACTCCATTCCGGTACCGACGATCGGTTGTTCCGGTATAAGTAGCGGTACTGCCTGACGTTGCATGTTTGATCCCATGAGTGCACGGTTAGCATCGTCGTTTTCAAGGAATGGAATCATCGAAGTCGCAACCGACACAACCATCTTGGGTGAAACGTCCATGAAATCGACCTTTTCACGCTCGATTTCCATTATCTCGTCGCGATGACGTGCATTTACACGTTCCTTCGCAAAATGACCGTTATCATCCATCGGCTCATTTGCCTGTGCAACTACATAATCGTCCTCGACATCGGCAGTCATGTATACGATTTCGTCGGTAACGACACCGGTTTGCTTGTCTACGCGACGGAATGGCGCCTCGATAAAACCATATACGTTAATTTTCGCATAGGTTGCAAGATATGATATAAGACCGATGTTCGGACCTTCCGGAGTCTCAATGGGGCACATACGACCGTAGTGGCTGTAATGAACGTCACGAACCTCAAAGCCTGCACGGTCACGGGAAAGACCACCGGGGCCGAGTGCCGAGAGACGGCGCTTATGGGTGAGCTCTGCCAATGGGTTTGTCTGATCCATGAACTGAGATAGTGGGGATGATCCGAAAAATTCTTTGATAGCCGCCTTAACCGGACGGATGTTTATAAGAGCCGCAGGTGTGATGGTCTCGGTGTCTTGTGAAAGCACAACCATCTTCTCACGGATGCCACGCTCCATACGAGAGAATCCGATGCGGAACTGGTTTTGAATAAGCTCACCAACGCTTCTGATACGACGATTGCCAAGATGGTCAATGTCGTCGGTATGACCCATGTCAACCGCCAAACAGTTCAGGTAGTTTATAGATGCAACGATGTCGTCTAATGTAACTGTTTTGGGTTGCAGACGATCGCGATTCTTCTTGATAAGCTCTGACAGTGTCTCGTCGTCGCCGGCAGCCTCTTCAATCAGCTCGCCGAGTACCGACAGAAATACTTTTTCGTTGATATCATGGTCTTCACCGCTGAAAGGTGTGAAATCAGAAAGATTGACAACACCGTTTGAGATAACCTTAACCTCTTTGTCCATATGGCTGAGCGTAACGACCTTGACGCCTTCGCGCTCTATCGCCATGGCCTGATCCGCCGTGATGACCTCGCCCTTTGTGACAAGCAGTTCACCGGTCAGCGGTGCAACAATATTTTCAGCCGCAGTAAAACCTACAACACGACGATGCATTGCAAGTTTTTTGTTCAGTTTATAACGTCCGAATCTCGAAAGGTCGTAGCGGCGAGGGTCGAACAAAAGGTTATTCAGATGAGTCTGTGCACTATCGACGGTGGGAGGCTCGCCCGGACGAAGCTTGCGATAGGTCTCGAGAAGACCCTCTTCGACACTGTCGGTCGTATCCTTTGCAAGTGTTGCCTCGATACGATCGTCATCGCCAAAGATGCTTCTGATGGTTTCGTTGTCGCCAAAGCCAAGCGCACGCAAGAAAACCGTCACCGGAATCTTACGGTTTTTGTCGATACGTATATAGAAGATGTCAGAACTGTCGGTCTCGTACTCAAGCCATGTACCGCGGTTTGGGTTCATGGTGGCGGTAAAAAGTTTTTTACCTGTCTTGTCATAACTGTCGCCATAGAACACGCCGGGACTACGAACCAGCTGGGAAACAATAACACGTTCTGCGCCGTTGATAATAAATGTACCGCTATCGGTCATGATGGGAAGGTCGCCCATAAAAATTTCGCTGATATTAACCTCGCCTGTCTCACGGTTGAGTAGACGAGCCTTGACACGCAGCGGCGCTGCATAGGTAGCATCACGCACCTTGCATTCTTTAATAGTGTATTTCGGTACAGCGTCAAACCGAAAATCTACGAAATCAAGAACTAAATTCCCTGTATAGTCTTCGATGGTGGCGATATCCCTAAAGACCTCTTTTAAACCCTCCTTTAAAAACCATTGGTACGAATTTTTTTGAACCTCGATAAGGTTCGGCATTGTCAGCACTTCATTAATTTTTGAGAAGCTCTGACGTTCTGTTCTTCCGAGTTTTACTGATTTTACTCTGTCCTTGACCATTAAAAATTGTCCTTTCTTTGCTGTTCACGCTAACCGGAGCTAAATTCCGTCAAGACTATTTATTGTGCAAATTGTACAAATTTCATGCTTTTTCTTTACTAAAACGTCTATAAAAAAAGCACGAAAAAACTACATAGGCATATAAAGCCACTGTAATATATTAGTTTATTACAAAGTGGCCTATATGTCAAGTGTTTTTTATACATTTATTTCAAATATTTTACAAAGTATTTTTGATGAATATTGTCGACAGGTGCAAAAAAGCTCTATATTCCGAGCCCCACTCGGTTGTAGAGACGTTTTTTCACCTGCTGTGAAATCTCTTCGGCACGCTGTGCACCGTCACTTAAGATTTTATCCAGCATAGCACGATCGGCAAGGAGTCTATTATATTCGTCTTGCACCGGTGCAAGTTCGTCACATACCGCCTCACCCACTGCCATCTTAAAATCGCCATAACCTTTTCCGTCAAATTCGCGCTCGATATCGGCATAACTTTTTCCGGTGATTACGCTGTATATCGACATAAGGTTCGCAACACCCGGACCATCTTCGCGCATCGTAACCGAAGCTGCGCTATCGGTCACGGCTCGCTTAAATTTTTTCATAATCACATCACGGCTGTCGGTGAGTAGCACCGTAGCATTTGCATTAGTGTCCGATTTGCTCATTTTGGCGTTCGGGTCGGCAAGACTCATTATCTTTGCACCTACTTTCGGGAAATATCCCTCCGGCACCACCGCCGTGCCCTCACCGTAACGTTGATTTAACCGAACAGCAATATTACGTGCCAGCTCAAGATGTTGACGTTGGTCGGCACCGACCGGAACGAGATGTGCGTCGTAACTCAGGATGTCGGACGCCATCAATACGGGATAGGTAAAAAGACCGGAATTTATATTGTCGGCATGTTTTGCCGATTTTTCTTTAAACTGAGTCATGCGTGATAACTCACCGAACGGAGTAAAACATCCCAGTACCCACGATACCTCTGCATGTGTCCTGACGTCGCTCTGAACAAACAGTGTGCTTCGCTTTTCATCGACACCACAGGCGATGGTTAGCGCCGCCGAAGCACGTGTGGTTTTCAGCAGTTCGGCAGGGTCCTGGTCCACAGTTATTGCATGCAGGTTTACTATACAATAAATACAGTTATACTCTTCTTGAAGAGTTGCCCAGTTTTTCAGAGCGCCTATATAGTTACCGAGAGTGAATCCTCCGGTAGGTTGAATTCCACTGAATATCGTCTTTTTCATCGACATTTTGTCCTTTCGTTTTGCCGCTTTGCGTCTATATTTTCATAAGTATATCACAAATTCGATGTATTTTCAATTAACAAAGGCTAAAACCTTTAAAAATAAATTGACAAACCGTAACAAAATAATATATTATAGGGTTGTATAAGTAATATTATAGAAGGACAGCACATCGATATGAGAAAAACCAGAACTAGATTCGCACCAAGCCCGACCGGCTATATGCACGTCGGAAACCTCCGCACCGCACTCTATGCCTATCTCAAGGCGAAGCAGGATAATGGAATCTTTATCCTTCGAATAGAGGACACCGACCGTGAACGACTGGTAGAAGACGCTGTCGAGATTATCTATAACACCCTTCGCGAGACAGGACTCGACTGGGACGAAGGCCCCGACATTGGCGGCCCCTTTGCGCCATATGTGCAGAGCGAGCGAACCGATTGTTATATTCCTCACGCCGAACAGCTCATCAAAAGTGGTCATGCCTATCGTTGTTTTTGCACCAAAGAGCGTCTGGAAGAACAGCGTGCCAACCAACCGGCCGGAGCACCGGCCTCTATGTATGACGGCCATTGCCGCAACCTCGCACCCGAGGTTATAGAAAAAAATCTTGCGGACGGTATGCCTTATGTCATTCGACAAGCTATGCCAAAAAGTGGTGACGTCTCCTTTGACGACGTGGTCTACGGTCATATCGAGGTGGATGCCGCACTGTTGGACGATCAGATTTTGATCAAAACGGACGGTATGCCGACATACAATTTTGCCAACGTCATCGACGACCACGCCATGGACATCACCCATGTTATCCGAGGAAGCGAATACCTTTCCTCCACTCCAAAATACAACCTTTTATATCAGGCATTCGGATGGGACATCCCGCTATATATCCACTGCCCTCCCGTCATGAAAGACGCGACCAACAAACTGTCAAAACGAAACGGCGATGCTTCATATGAAGACCTCGTCGAAAAAGGCTATCTAAAGGAAGCTCTTGTCAACTACATCGCCTTGCTCGGTTGGGGACCAAAAGATGAGCGAGAGATATTTACACTCAGCGAACTGGTCGAGACTTTTGATGTTTCGGGAATCAGCAAGAGTCCCGCCATATTCGATTACGATAAACTGCGGCATATAAATGCCGAGCACATTCGTGCGCTCCCGTTCGAGACTTTCCGCAGCATAGCAACCGAAATCATCGAAAAAACCGTCACGAGCGACTGCGACCTTGATCTTCTCTGTACCATGTTGCAAAAACGTACCGAGCTTTTGTCAGACATTGAACAACAGGTTGATTTTATCGACCGGTTGCCGAGCTATGACACCGATCTCTATGTCAGCAAGAAGATGAAGACCACCAAAGAAGGCTCGCTCGAAATCTTGAAGGAGCTGTTGCCTGTCCTCGGTGAACTCAGCGACTTCAGTCATGACGCGCTTCATGCCGCAATCTTTGACTTTATTGCAAAAAAAGAGGTAAAGAACGGTATCGTGCTTTGGCCGCTACGTATTGCAGTTTCCGGAAAACTAATCACTCCGGGCGGTGGTACTGAACTCGCCGCTGTCATCGGGAAGGAAAAAACTCTCGACCGGCTTGCGATTGGCATAAAACTATTAGAAGAATCACTTTAAGGAAAAAATATAACTATGATTGATTGTATAGGACAATCCTGCCCGGTATGCAACCGCAGATTTTTAGAAGGCGATGATGTCGTCGTATGCCCTGATTGCGGTTCGCCGCACCATCGCGAGTGCTATAAGGAACTTGGCATGTGCGCCCACCATGACCAGCACGGCACCGACTTCACCTGGAAGGCTGTTGCGCCCGAACCATTGCCAAAGAGCTGTCCAAACTGTAATACCACAAATGAACACGACGCACCGTTTTGCAAAAACTGCGGAATGCCTATGGATGCCCCGATACCGCTCGAGATAGAGAACGAAAAAGGAATTGTAAAGGCTATCTCTGCTATCGAGATGTTTGACCAAATCACAAGCATTTCTGACAACGAGGAACTGGACGGCATCAAGGTCAAGGACTGGAAAACCTATATCGGCACCGCCGCTCCACGATATCTTTTCACCTTCAAGCGGATGGACGAAACCGGACGAAAGACAAGCTTTTGCATGTCGGCAATGTTCTTTGCACCCTTCTATTTCCTCTATCGTCGTATGTGGCTGATCGGCATTATTGCACTACTCCTCGAAATGGTGTTGTCACTTCCGTCGACGCTTCTTGTCCTTTCAGAGCTGTACAACATTACGGTTCCTATCGAACAGCAGACGCTGATACTTGCCTCCAATATCTTCAGTTTTATTATGTTGGCAGCCAATGCGTGCTGGGCGCTGTTCGCATATTATCTTTATCGGCTGACTGCCGCAAAGCAGATAAAACGAATCAAGGAAACCGCCGAAACGCCGGAAGAATACAATGATGTGCTCAAACGCAAATCCGGACCGTGTAATATCGTTATCGTGGTCTTGGTCGGACTTCTGGTATTCGCACTTTTTTCTCAGCTATAACATTTTGCAACCGCAAAACATTCGAACAAACAGTAAGAAAACGGACGATGTGTCAACTAACACATCGTCCGTTTTTATTCTTACTGAAGATCATCTCTGCCGAAACTATGCTAGGCTTAGTGCGCTGTCCAACCATACCTTTCCGATATCTAAAGCATTGTACAGACCATTTCGCTCAGAATGGCGCATAACCCTTTCTGCTTCGGGACGAGAATCGTCCGAGTCGAGAAGCAGTATCTGGATCTTATCCGCTACATCCTCACCATTCTCCTTTTTTGTAGACATGATTTTGAGTTTCAAAAGATATTTCGCATCGAGGTTGCCGTAATATATTTCATCTTTGCAGCGCACAAGCGGACGTGATTTATAAGTCATTGGGGCTTTAAATGCCATGGTTATGTGTCTCCCTTTCTTTCTGTTCTCAACTATTGAGGTAGTTGTTCAAAAGCGCACGCAATAGGTCGTCACGGTCGATTCTTTGAATCTTGTTACGGGCACCGTTATGCGTCGTGATATAGGTCGGGTCCTCTGAAAGAATGTAACCCACCAGTTGATTGATCGGATTGTAGCCTTTTTCTTTCAACGCTTCGTAAACCTCGGTAAGGGCAATTTTTATCTCGTCGCCTTCCTCGTCAAAGATATTGAATATAGTAGTCATCTCGCTCATGAACTCGATACTCCTTTCCGTAACCGCCTTTGCGCCTATTTTATACTTCTTTAATAAAGTATAACCCATTCGAGAGCAAAAATCAACCCTTTTGTTTCGGATTTGCATATTTATGCCGACCCGCCACATATATATTTACAATCGATAGGACAATGTACGGAAAGGAACGGATAAATATCATGAACACTGCTACAACAAAAATCACTGCGCCTACACCGGAAGGTGCAAAACAACATCGAATAGTGCTGATAAACCGCCGTGAATTGGCATGTGAGGGCATAGTCGAGATTGTCGGGTATACCGAGAGTGAAGCGATTTTGGAAACTTCGGTGGGACGACTTATTATCGGAGGAAATCAACTCGCCATCTCATCTCTATCGGTCGACACAGGAAATCTCAAGGTGTTCGGTAATATTACCTTTATGGAGTATAAAACCTCAAAACAGGAGGGCTTTCTCAAGCGTATGCTCCGATGATTGAGGTTCAACCCTTTGGGCTTTTCTTATCCGACTGCATCGGGTCACTCGGTGCAGGTGTGCTGCTTGGGATGATCTATCATCTGCTTCGCTTTTTAACCGGCCATTCACGTCTCGCTACCCCAATACGCGACATATTGTTTGCACCTATTGCGGCACTGCTTTCATATAGCTATGCGGTGACCTATAGTTTTGCCGGTGTGCTTCGATGGTATATACTTTTATTTATTGTGGTCGGTCTGCTCTCTTATCGAGCCGCTGTACTTAAAAAAACATATAAATACGAGAAAGGCATAAAAAAAACTTTTCTCTTGCCAATACGCTTTCTGAGTGTCAAAGTACAACATATAGTACACCTGTTGTCACTTAGGCACAAGAAACAAAAAAATGTTAAGAAAATGTTAAAAAAACAGTTGCAAAGGCGAACGAAAGTGTTGTATAATTCAGATAACTCTTAAAATACATGATGGGAGTGGTATATACTTTGGCATCTCTGAGAGTCGGAAGAAAAAAAAGAAAAAGTAAAGTCAACCTGGCATTCCGGGCTGGCATTGCTTTTGTTGCGGTTTATTTACTTTTCATGCTAGTACAAACGCAGATGCAGATCAGCCAAAAAAAGGCTGAAGTCGACGGCGTCAATAGCGAGATAGCACTGATGCAAAGTAGAATAAATGAAATCAACCGTCTGATGAGTAGTGAAACGGAAGAGGAATACATGGAACGCATCGCTCGGGAACAACTTGGATACATTTCAGGTGATGAGCGTGTATTTGTCGATGTAAATACCAACCAATAACGTGTTTTTTGTAACAGGAAATTGAAATACGGTGGGATAATAATGCAGACGTTACTAAAGAACGGAAGAATTTTTACCGTCTCGGACGGCGAGTACCAAAATGGTTACATATTGATAGAGGGGCAACGCATCGCCGACGTAGGTGACATGAGCGTGTGCCCCTCTTTTGACGGCGAGACGATCGATCTGCAAGGTCTTTCTGTCTACCCCGGATTTATCGATGCACACTGCCATATCGGAATGTGGGAAGATGGTCTTGGCTTTGAAGGGGCCGATGGAAACGAAATAACCGATCCGGTCACAGCAGATCTTCGCGGCATCGATGGAATCAACCCACAGGACAGATGTTTTACAGAAGCAATAGAGGGCGGTGTTACAGCAGTGGTTACCGGTCCGGGTAGCGCTAACCCCATCGGCGGCACGCTGACCTGCATACATTGCCATGGCGACTTTGTAAACGATATGATTATAAAGGAGCCGATAGCAATGAAATTTGCACTCGGTGAAAACCCTAAAACCTGCTACAACTCAAAGCAAAAGGCTCCTCAAACAAGGATGGGTACCGTCTCCATCATTCGCTCCGCTCTCAAGGAGGCGCTCATATTTGCAAAAGGTAAAAAAGATAAACTCGCCACAAAATCAGAGGCACTGATGCCTGTCGCAAAGGGAGAACTTGCGGCACATTTTCATGCGCACCGTATTGATGACATATTCAGTGCCGTGCGTATCGCCGAAGAGTTCTCACTCGATATGACTATCGTCCACGGCACCGAGGGATACATGGTCGCAAAACGTCTTGCACAGCTTGGTGCAAGGATTATTCTCGGTCCGATTATGTCGGAGCGCTCCAAACCGGAGCTTCGAAATCTGACGCCGAGCGCGGCGGCAGAGTTGGATCGTTACGGCATTAAATTTGCAATCTGTACCGATCATCCGGTCATACCGATCCAATATCTTCCGATCATGGCGGGACTTGCGGTTCGCGAAGGACTCGACCCTGACACCGCTCTTCGCTCTATCACGCTCAGTGCGGCAGAAATACTCGGCTTGCAAGACGATATCGGAAGCATCGCAAAAGGCCGTTTTGCAGACCTTTGTGTTTTCAACGGCAACCCATTGTCGCTGGATGGCCGAAATTGCATGACAATTGTCAAGGGAAAAGTTGTATTTTCAAGATAGATACCTCTTGCAATTTCGCCTCTCCTTTTCAGGTGGTTTTGTCATTTAAAAAGTGCCGAAACCGACCGACAACTCTGTTTGTTTGTGGCGTTATTAAGCTAACACAATCGCAGTCGTCAATATGCCTAAAATTCCGAAAAAGTATTGCATTTATTCTGCTTTATGTTATGATAAAGATAGGATCAACTGAACCGACTCGAAAGAGAACCAAAAGTTTGAAAACGAGTTTCAAACTCATCTTTAGGTTGGAAAGCCTTTTGTTCCTTTCAAGCAACCGTGCTTGAATTTTATAGCCACGTGGCTTAGTCGAACAAAACATCAAGAAAGGAATGGTCGTTACTATGAATATTGAATATGTAGGACGCAGAGTCGATCTAAAAGATGCTTTTTATGCAAAGACAGAAAAGAGGGTCGCAAAGTTAGATAAGTTTTTTTCCGATGCCGCACATACACACGTGACGGTGACGGTAGATAAAGGTATACAAACAGTTGAAGTGACCATTCGAGATGGTGGTTTTGTTGTCAGAGCCGAAAAATCTGCCGAGAAGATGGAAAATGCACTGGAAGTCGCATTTGATGTCATTACCACCCAGATCATCAAGAACAAAAGACGTCTGGAACAGCGACTCCATTCCGGTGATTTTGATGAATTTATGAATGATGAAATCGCTCATAAAGAGGACGATTTTGAGGTTATCAGAGAAAAACGATTCAGCATGAAGCCCTGCACGGTCGAAGAGGCAATACTTCAGATGAATCTTCTCGGACATTCTTTTTATATGTTCCTAAACGCTGATTCCGGATCTGTTGAAGTTTGCTATCGTCGCCATGACGGCGGATATGGCGTTCTGATACCGGAACTTGATTAATGGCAAAATATAGAGTTGTTGCCCCCTGTTTTTTTGGTGCCGAAAAGACACTATCTTTTGAGGTGCGTAAAGCAGGGGGTGAAGATATATCGGTCAGTGACGGCAGAGTTTATTTTTCCGCAAACGACGATGTCATAGCTGCATGTAATCTGCGTTGCCGCACCGCCGAGCGGTTTTTGATTCTGCTCAAAACTTTTACCGCCGAGACATTCGACGAGCTGTTTGACGGTGTTTACGACATACCGTTTGAAAAGCTGATCCCGAAAGACGGACGCTTTCCGGTCAAGGGTGCCAGCCTGTCCAGCACGCTCTCCAGCGTGCCTGCATGTCAAAGCATAGTAAAAAAAGCGGTGGTTAAACGGCTTCAAAAGGGGCACAACAGTCAATTTCTTACCGAACGCGGACGCCAGTTTTCACTGCGCTTTTCGCTCCGAAAAAACGTTGCCGAAATATTCCTCGACACAAGCGGCGAAGGCCTTCACAAACGTGGGTATCGACGTGTTGCAACGCTCGCCCCAATCCGTGAAACGCTCGCCGCCACCATTGTCGACCTTGCGAGAGTACGCACCGACAGCCGTGTAATCGACCCCTGTTGTGGCAGCGGAACGTTGATTATTGAGGCTGCTCAAAAGGCTCTCGGTATTGCTCCCGGACTTTCAAGGAGCTTTGCGGCAGAGCGCAACGGGCTCATCTCTCCTGATGTTTGGAAACGCCAACGCGATCTTGCGGCAGGTGAACGTCGTCAAGATGTCGAATTTTCCGCTGTCGGATATGATATCGATGAAGAGGCCTTGTCGATTGCCAAAAACAATGCACAGCTTGCCGGGGTCGATAAGCACTGTCGCTTTGAATTGGCGGACATTAACGACTTTGCTCCGGAAGATGGCACGATCATCCTTGCAAACCCACCGTATGGAGAACGGCTCGGCGATGAAAAGCAGGCTCGTGATTTTGTGACGGCGCTGGGAAATGCCACCCTCAAAACCGATACCTCGTCATATATCATTTCTCCCGAGAGCGACTTTGAGCGTTTGTTCGGAAAAAAGGCGGATCGCCGCCGAAAAATGTACAACGGCATGATGAGCTGTCAAATTTTCATGTATTTCAATAAATAAAGACCGTTCAGTGCCGCCTGCCGAAGTTGTGAGGTTGCAAAGGATTGTGAGGGAATAACATGTTTGAGTCAAGGTGTGGATTGCTATGTAATTCTTGTGATTTCAAAGAAAAATTCAATTGTGGTGGGTGTATCCCGACAAACGGGAATCCGTTTCACGGAGAATGTCCGGTCGCAAAATGTTGCCAAAACAAAGGCTTTAACCATTGTGGGGAATGTCCGAGTATCCCCTGTGAACAGCTATATCAATACTCTGTGTTGGATAAGGAACATGGCGATAATGGAGAGCGGATCAGACGTTGTAAAGACTGGGCTAGTGAGAGATAAATTTCTTATTGAAACGGGCGACCTCGCAAGGTCACCCGTTTTTCATCGTTTTTTTAGTTGCGTTTTCGGATAAAAAAGAATATAATAACAGTAATCTTATTTTTTTCGGAGACGCATGACTAATTTTCTTCTCAAAACATTTGCCGCAAAAAAAGGCGGCACAAAAAGAGAGCGTTACGGAAGTGTTGCCGGTGTTATCGGCATTATTTCCAATGCGCTGATATCAGTAATAAAACTGTCGGTCGGTCTGGCGATATCCAATATTGCCATCATTGCCGATGGTATAAACAATCTTGCCGACACCGCAGGTTCGATAATCACAGTCGTTGGATTTAGAATTTCGTCAAAACCTGCCGACAAAGAGCATCCGTACGGTCACGCCAGAATGGAGTATATCTCTGCGCTGGGCGTGTCTTTCATTGTGCTATTTTTAGGTTTGCAACTTCTGGTAGAATCAATCAACGGTATCATTGCACCGAAACAGACCGAATTCGGAACGGCCACTATATTGCTTTTAGTCTTTTCTGTTGGAGTAAAAATATGGCAGCGCCATTTTTTTTCCAAAACTGCCGCCATTATTAATTCAAAAGTTCTTAAAGCCGCTGCAATTGACAGTCGAAACGACATAATTATGAGCATTGTCGTCCTTTTGAGCCTACCTATCTCGAGTGAAATCGGATTTTCGCTTGAAGGATATGTTGGTGTGCTGGTGTCGCTCTTCATCTTATATTCCGGCATACAACTCATCGGCGATACAGTCACTCCCCTACTCGGTGCACCGCCCGACAAAGGAATGATCGACGGAATTTCAGAAAAAATTCTGTCGACAAACAAAGTGTTGGGCATGCATGATCTTATTGTGCACAACTATGGTGTCGGGCGCTACTTTGCATCGGTACATGTCGAGATGTCCGCGGATAACGACCTGCTTCACAGTCACGAAATCATCGATGCAATCGAACGCGAAGTCGGAGAAGAATTTGATGTTACACTCGTGATTCATCTCGATCCTGTTGTAAAAGACGAGCGCGTAAACGACTTGAAAGAGCAGGTGCTGACAATATTGCGCCGCATGTCAAACAGTATTAACATCCATGACTTCAGAGCTGTTTTTGGTCCTTCAAAAGTCAAGCTAATCTTTGATGTTGAGGTTCCCGCCAGTCTCGAACAATCAGACGGCGAACTGCGTGAATTGATGGCTGAGAGTATAAAGCTGGAGATACCTCACTCCGCTTCAGTCATTTTTATAGATCGACTTTTTGACTAAGACATACCATAGGCGAACCTCAACCTTTCGCCATATACCATCGACACTTTGCACATTGTTATGGTTTTATAGAAAAAGATGACTGCAGATACCTGCAGTCATCTTTTTTATCGGGTCGTTAATTTGTGTTGAATAGTGGCCTTGTCTTGTTCGCTATCTTCACTAAAACGAGCATTACCGGAACCTCGACCAAATTGTTGCAAGCGCGACAGGACTGTCTGTGCCGAACAGTGCGATGGCGACCGCAACCGACAGCTCAAAAAAATTGGAAGCGCCTATCATCCCGGCAGGGGCGGCTATGTTATGTGGAAGACGAATCATCTTTGATATCGCTTCTTCTCTGTCATCTATCCGCGAACTCCTGTCAAAATTTTCTCCACTTCATCCACCTTCAAAACCTTGCCGAATGAGACAACCTTACCATCTACAACAAGTGCCGGCGTGGTCATTACTCCGTAACTTGCAATGGCGGCAAAATCTGTAACATGATCAATCGCAGTGTCCATGCCAAGGTTTTCCAGCGCTGCTTTTGTAGCCGCCTCCAACTCGTTGCACTTTTTGCAACCGGAGCCAAGAACTTTAACCGACGCACCCTCTGCAAGAGACGTTTTCGCCTTCTCAACACTTTCGGAGTCAATGTTTCCACAGCAGCCTTCCGATTTCTGTTTCTCTGCCTTTTTGGCCTCTATCTCCGATGCGCTACACATTCCGCCACACTCACATGGCAACAATTCTTCGTTGCTCTTTGTCTCGTTTGCTGTTGTGTCACAAGCTCCGTCGCATCCGCAATCTTCCTGCTTCTTCTTTTTTCCAAAACCAAATAATCCCATGATAGTGTTCCTTTCTTTATGTTAAATATCTTTATGATTTGTTATATTACTATATTGTCACTAAGATAGGCTGAAGGGCATTGAAAAGATACCCAACAAGCACAATTCCGGCTGCACAAATTGCGATAAACGCCGCCAAAAGTTTTGGCTTCACTGCCTTTTTAAGCATTATCATGGACGGCAAACTAAGCGCTGTGACCGCCATCATAAACGAGAGTATTGTTCCTAGCTGCGCACCTTTGTCAAGCAGTGCTTCCGCTACCGGAATGGTTCCAAAGATATCGGCGTACATCGGTATACCGACAAGCGTTGCCAAAATCACGCCGAATGGGTTGTTGCTGCCAAGGACTGTCTCGATAATCTCTTGCGGTATCCAGTTGTGTATTACAGCACCGATTCCGACGCCGACCAGAATATAGGGAAACACTTTTTTGAAGGTGGCCACTACCTGCTCTTTCGCAAATATCACACGTTCTTTCTTGGTCAACTCCGGCGATTCAATATCGACACTTCCTGCGCTAAGTATAAAATCCTCGACGTATTTCTCCATTCCCATCTTCTGCAACAGCGTTCCGCCGACAACGGCGATAACGAGTCCCACTATCACATAGGCAATCGCGACCCGCGGGCCGAAAATACTCATCAACAGAACCAAGCTTCCAAGGTCAACCATCGGCGAGGATATCAAAAAGCTAAAGGTAACCCCGATCGGAAGTCCTGCACTTGTGAAACCCATAAACAGCGGAATAGACGAACAGGAGCAAAACGGTGTGACCGTCCCTAGCAAAGCAGACACTATATTTGCCCAAACACCCTTGAAACGGCTAAGTATCCTTTTGCTGCGCTCGGGAGGGAAATAGCTTTGTATATAAGATATTACGAATATTAGAGTACAGAGAAGTATCGTTATCTTTATCACATCATATATAAAGAATTGTACACTTCCACCAACTGCAGTAGAAACGTCCAGTCCAAACGATGTCAAAATTGTTCCTACACCGTCGTTCAGCCATTTCATTCCCAGTATTTGATATTGTATAACATCCCAAATTCCGCTCAGTATTTCCATCGGTATACGCCCTTTCTCAAATCAATTTTTTTTGAACTGACTTTATCATACACCACTAAAACGTAAATGTCAATACTTTAAATCAAAAAAAATTGATTTAAAGTATTGACACATATTATATGGGATATTGCGCTACACAATAAATGATACGATATTTTGTGCTATTCTGCAGCAATAAGTGTTTTATTTCTTAAAAAACATCATTAAAACATATTTGCAATATTTTCATCCAATACCAACATTAAAACCACCTGTAAATGCAAAAAACAGCCCCACTACAATTATTATCACGCCAACGACTATTAACACTGTCTTGGATAATCCTTCCTGTGCTGTTATCTTCAAAGGTTTTCCGCAATGGGGGCAACTATAAGCAGAATACGATATTGTTTTACCACAATCGGGGCAACTTGTTATAGAACTATTATTAGTATTCGCACTACCAGTAATCTTTTCTATTTGTTGCAAATGTACATAGCAAGTCGGACAAATATCTTCTTTTTCAAAAAATTTCTATTACATTTAGGGCATATTTTTGTATAAGCGTCACCAATAAATGTTTTGCATGAATAGCAATGTGTATTATTATCGCCATTTGACTCTTTACAACTCGGACATTCTCTCATAAATAACCTCCTGTAAATCCCTGTGTCAACCGCTAATGTTTTTTCCACAATATGGACAAAAATGTTTTTTATCATTATTTTCATCTGAATCAAATCCGTGTTCCATGACGAACTTTATCAACTCTTCTGACTCATGTTCCTGCTCTTCCACGATTTTTTTCAGTTCTTTTTCATGTTTTTCATTATTAAGTTCTACGAATCCGGCAGAGATGATACCGGTGGGAACCGCAATTAGGCCAAGCCCGAGAAAGGCGATCACACTGCTGAAAAGTTTACCCATCGCCGTTATCGGCACAATATCTCCATAACCAACTGTCGTGAATGTCGCCACCGACCACCAAAATCCGGAAAATGCATTTTCAAAAACTTCCGGCTGTGCCTCCTTCTCTATATTGTATATAATAATCGATGTGATAACGGTAAGTATAAGTATGACCGAGACAGAGGATGTAAGTTGGCTAGCTTTTCGTTTGAGTACAAGATGCATGGAAGAAAGCGCACTGGTATATCGGTGCAATTTAAATACACGAAGAAGCCGAATAATTCTCATGGTATCGAGGACGCTGGGGTGCATGGTAATAAAGAAAGGGAGATAAAACGGAAGAATCGACAAGAGATCGACTATCGCCATAAAGGAAAAAACATAGAGCAAGCGTGATACTATTTTACTCTTGTCCGGGTGCAATAGGTCGCTGGTCCAAAGACGAAAGGCATATTCTATGGTAAACACCAAAACCGAGACTACTTCGACGCTCTCGGTAAAAACTATCAACCACTCATCCTCGACATCGAACGTCATTACGGTTATTGTAAATACATTCAATATGATAAGTACCATTATCAAGAGGTCGAATATCTTGCTATATTTATCGCCTTCTTTTGCAGGGTTGATTATCTCAAAAATTCTTCTCTTAAAACTCATGGTTGTCCCTTTCTCGATAAAAAGTGCCCGACTCAGCAAAAAAACGATTGGGAACTTATTATCTATTATTCGCTCTGTGCTCGAATCTCGAGTCCTCGATCGATACAGGCATCACATCCTCTTTTGATAATCTCGGAAAGTCCGTCCCGTTCAAAGCTCTTTATGCTCTGTTCTGTCAGGCCGCCCGGGGTACATACGCCTGCAACAAGTTCGGTAGGTGTCTTGTCGCTCTGCATCAAAAGTTCTGCCGATCCTTTGAACGTCTGCGCAGTTAACCGTAGGGCGGTATCATAATCAACACCCCGTGCGGCCACTGCCTCTGCTACACTGTTAATAAGATAATAAACATAGGCCGGCGCAGATCCGTTTGCCGGAACAATAGAAAATAGCTGTTCTTCCTCCATCTGTTCCGCAATCCCTACTCCGCTAAAGACATTATATACCACAGCGAATTCCTCGTCTGTGACATCGGCAGTTTTCGCCATCGCGCTGGCGCCCATCCCGACCAACGCCGGTGCGTTAGGCATAACACAGATGACACCGACATCGCCAAGGTGTTTTTTGATCAGATCGGAAGTAATACCCGCCGCCACCGACACTATTATCTGTCGATGATCAACATTAACTTTCGAAAGATCGCTAAGAAGAGTTGTAAAGATTTGCGGTGCTGTGGCAAGCAACAAAAACTTGCAATTTTTCCTGATTTCAGAAATATCCTCGACAACTTGATAACCGTCCTCTTGTAGTCCGGCGCGACGTTCTGCTGAAATATCGAAGAGTATCACCTCTTCTTTTGTCAACACACCGCAGCCGATTGCACCCTTGAGTATCGCCCCACCCATATGTCCAACACCGATTATTCCAAGTTTAAACATGCTTAACAACCCTTCCTCTTATAAGTTTTTGTCCGGTCTCGCCACACTATGGCAAAATACAAACCTGTTCCGTTTGAAAAACACAAATGACTCTATTTCAACTAAAATTGGGTTGAAAACCAGTTTTCTGGCTTTTGTGTTTTTGTGCTGTTTCACTGCAACATGGCACAATTTCACATCTCTCGCCAAATTTGTTCAAGTACTTAATGCGTTCACACCATTCTAGTACATCTGCATAGAAAAAATGATCGTCAACACGGTGCTGAGAATCAGACTTCCCACAAGCACTACCGCGAGAATAATCGCTATAAGTTTTTTGAATTTTGACATTTATTATTTTCCTTTCTACTAAAACTCAAAAAGAGTTTTCTTTATTCTGAACTCCATCGATATCCATAACCCCAAACCGTGAGTATGTGTTTAGGGTTCGAGGGATCCTCTTCCACCTTCATTCGCAACCGACGAATATTGACGTCCACTATCTTCACATCGCCAAAATAGTTATCGCCCCAAACTCCTTTTAGTATCTGTTCCCTCACCATTGCTACATTCGGATTTTTGAAAAACAACATCATGATTCCATATTCAACCTGTGTAAGATCGATGGGGACACCGTTTTTATAAAGTAGGTGACTGGTTGGGCATATTTCAAAGCAGCCTGCAACAAGTCGTCCATCCGATTGCTTTTCCGGTTCTTGCACCTGTGTAATACGACGACACAGTGCCTCTACGCGTGCCAAAAGCAATGCTACCGAAAACGGTTTTGTGATATAGTCATCTGCGCCGATAGAAAGTCCGCTTATCTTATCCGACTCCTGCGCCTTTGCCGACAGAATGATTATTCCAATCTGGCTGTTCTCTTTACGGATAATCTCACAGAGTGAAAAACCGTTCATCTTTGGCAACATCACATCTAATATTGCCACATCAAACAACTGTTTTGGGTCTGAAAAAAAATCGAGTGCCTGTTCGGCAGAGACTGCCTCCACCACCTCATATCCGGTAACCGAAAGATTGAGTGCCAACATCTCGCGGATGGAGGTTTCATCCTCTACAACGAGTATTCTCTTCATAACTTTTATCCTTTCCGATTTTATTTAGTTCAAGGGGGATAATCAATAGAGCGCCTTTATACCCTGAGTGACAAATCTAAGTTCATAGTCGGTCATATTGCCATATGTCATAATATATAGTTGTTCATTACCGAGCTGCAAAAGCGGCGTAATCGTCCCGTCCTCTGAGATAGGTGGCTCAGCGAAATCAGAGAGTATCAACGAAAAATACAGCTCGTTTTTATCTGAATTCACCACTGTGATTCCGTCAGGACTTTCTAAAAACTCGATATGACCTATCCAATGCGCCGGAAGATTAACAAAAAAAGCAAGGCGGGAATTTACGATTCCGACGTATTTAGGTAAATCGGCGTCTGTACCCATGTCATAATATCCTACCGACAGATAGTCGGTCGGCAACTGCGTCTCGGTCGGAAGCATTCCGGGCTGTTCCACAATGCCGTCCCCATCGATATCCAGTGAAAATAACAGCCGATTGTCATGCGTAATAAGTTGTCGTTCTTCACTACTTAACAGGCTGAAAACCTCACCCTCTTCAAACTTCAAAAGATCACCCGAGAGCCGATTCTGTACATCTAATCCCTCCAACACAATCAGCGTCTCATCACCGTAAAACGATGATTTGATGGTAACCGCTTCCATGATTTCCGGGTTGGGTGTGCCTTGATACAGCTGAATAGGTGTGTCGGTACTGAGCGAAATAATCCTAAGATTGAGCGAACCTTCACGTGTGGTTGGAAGTGCAAATACCAATTCGTTTTCTTCTCCGCCCTGAATGTCGCTCACAAGCAAGCTGCTATAATCCTGTACAAATACCGATGATAAATTATCATTCTCAAAGCTGTATACGGTCAGGTACATTTCATCGGCAGTAACACCGGCATAGCTAACTAGTAAGCTCATCGACTCATCGGCCCGAAGATTATTAAACTCGACACTCTCCACTCCATAACCGACGCCTCTCAGACTGTGTGTAACAGTCAAAACGCCTTGTTGCTCCCGAAGTATTGCAACGTTAATGTCGGTTCCCGAATTAGAGTCACTGTAAAAAGAAATAATTGACTGTTCGCCGGTAAAAGTGCCATCGTCAAATAAAAGTGCACCGGAGTGCGCTCCGTTTTTCGGCGAAACAATAACCGCCTGCTCTCCGGCAAATGCCTTGATAGCATTAAAAGCCGCTGTCTGTAGGCTGTTAGGTTGTGGTGCGACCAACAACTCTTCCACGTTACCGGTCATGAATATATTGCTACAAGCGGTGAGCGATAACAGGCAGAAAAGCAGTGCCGAAACAATTGTTTTTTTCATGGGCAACGGTTACCTTTGTAATCTACATCTTGTCCGGTGCCGATACTGACAGTATTCCAAGAAGCCTTGCTATGACATTTTTGGTGCCAAGCGCAAGCGCAAGCCTGTTTTGTGCAAGCTTTTCTTCTTCTCCCTTTATACGACAATCGGTATAAAATTTATGGAATCCTGCGGCAAGCGACATTAGATATTTGGGTAGCATCGATACATCGTAGCTAGCCGCCGCATTGTCTATCAAATCCGGCAATGCACCGATTTGCAGCAACAGGGCGCGCTCCGATTCGTGAGTGAGCAATGATGCGTCGGCCACAAAATCGCTCGGAAGCATCAGTCCTTCTGCCTGCAAAGCCGAAATCATGTTGCTGATACGTGCGTAAGCATATTGTACATAATAAACCGGATTTTCACTGTTTGTCTGAACCGCAAGTTCCAGATCAAAATCGAGATGGGTGCCTGCCTCACGCAGATTGAAGAAAAATCTTGCCGCATCGACCGGTACTTCTTGCAAAAGCGTAGCCAGCGTTATCGCCTTACCACTGCGCTTACTCATCTTCACAGGCTCTTTACCGGATAGCAGACGAACCATCTGTACTATTATTACATTGAGCTTTTCTCCGTCTCCTCCTGCGGCTGTTATCGCCGCTTTTAGTCTGGCAATATGTCCATGATGGTCTGCGCCCCATATGTCAATGGCACGATCAAAGCCTCTTTCGTTCAGTTTGTCAAGGTGGTAGGCAATGTCGGCCGCAAAATATGTCGGCACACCATTCTGACGTATTAGAACCTCGTCCTTTTCACCTCCACATTTGCTAAATGCAAAAAACAATGTCCCGTCCTTTTCATAGGCTAGGCCATTTTTCTTTATTGTCTCGATAGCTTTATCCACGGCTCCGCGATCATACAGAGTTTGCTCCGAAAAAAAGTTGTCATATTCAATACGGTACTCTCCGAGCGCCTCTTTTATGGCGTCAACGTTTTTGGGTAACGCAAATCCTACCAACACATCGCAACGTGTACGATAGTCAGCATTTGTCAATATTGCACCTTTTGCCTCGGCAAATTCGGTGGCAAGTTGGGTTATATCGTCACCATGATAACCATCTTCCGGGAAAGGGTGTTCGCTATCAAAAATTTGCATATAACGCGCCGAAAGAGACGCTCCGAACCTTGCAATCTGGTTGCCTGCGTCATTGATATAAAACTCTTTTGTCACTTCATAGCCGGCCGTTTTCAAAAGAGAAGCAAGACTCTCACCAAGTGCACCGCCTCGCGCATTTCCAAGATGCATAGGGCCGGTCGGATTTGCCGATACAAATTCAACGTTATATCTCTTTCCGGTGCCGGAATCCGTCCTTCCGTAGTCTGCATCAAATGCGGAAAAACTTAATATTTCGGAGAAAAACTTATCGTCACAATAAAAATTCAAAAAGCCGGGCCCTGCCACTTCACAGCGTTCAAAATAACCGCTCGGCATCCCCAGGCGATTTAAAATTGCCTCGGCAATTTTTGGCGGCGCCATGCGGAACGCTTTTGCGCCGACCAGCGCAATATTTGCGCTGAAATCGCCGTTGCGGCGGTCGGCAGGACGCTCGATGGTGAAGAAGGGCAGGTCTGCCTCGGGCAGAGCCCCTTCTGCAATGGCAGATGTTACCGCCGAGGCTATCAATGCCTTCAGTTCTTCCTGCGCTTTTTGAAAACAATTATTATACATCTTTGCTATTCCTCATTTATTCTACGTTACTTCATCGGTTGTGCTGTATCCCTTCGCTTCCTTGATGGTTATATCCACCGTGTTGCTGGAGACATTATTGGAATTTATGTCAACATCATAACTGAATTTCAATCGTCCCCCCGACGTATCGAGAGTGTTTATTATGTTGATCCCGCTTATTCCAAGCGACAGCGCTCCAAATCCGGTTTCGTAATGACATATGTGTCGCTTTCCCGACTCTATACTGAGCTGAGACTGATTCTTACCAAAACGTATCATCGACACCTTGCCTTTGCTATCCACCTTGACCGTTGTGGTGGAACCGTCGTATCCGGTCGCCTCTGTCTCTTTATATGTTATAAAATAACTGCCATTCTTGAGCTGAAAAGCACCACGTGTCATTAGTGTCACAGTATTTTCATCGTCGGGTGTCTTTTGCGTCCCTTCGATTTTTATTAAATAATCTTCGTTCATGAAACTCTGTTTCCTTCTTATTTTTGAAATATGTCGTCATCGGGATTTATTGTCGTCGCTGTTATATCACATCCCATAAACTGCCGTGCGAGTTGAGAAAATTGTTGTGGAAGATCGGAAATGAGATATGTGGTCTCTCCCCCGTTATCCGCCAACATATCATGCTCTTTGAGGTATTCAGCCGTATGCTTTGCCGCCTGTGCTCCACTGTCGATCAGCGTTACACCGGTTCCCATTACATCTGCAATAACCGGCGAAATTAACGGGTAATGCGTGCAACCAAGAATTAAGGTATCAACATCATCTTCTTTCAGCGACTCAAGATAATTGTGTGCAGCCATCACGGTCAGCGGATCGTTTCGATCAATATGGCCATGTTCTACCAGCGGAACAAACAGCGGACACGCAGCCGCACTGACCTCGATTTCTCCGGAAAGATCATTGTGATACGAGCCGGAATTAATTGTCGCAGCAGTAGCAATGACTCCGACCTTATTGTTTTTAGTGGCAGTTCTTGCCGCCGACACGGCCGGCTTTATCACCCCACCAATCGCAACGCCTACATCGAGAGAATCGATGTCCAACACCGATGAAACAGTACCACATGCCACGAGTATATATTTAACATTATAGTGTTTCAGCACCGCAATGTCCGATATGGCAAACTGTCTTAATATCGAAGCGCTACGATTGCCGTATGGCACTCGTGCCGTATCACCAAAATATACAATATCTTCGTTTGGCAAAAGTTCTCGCAGAACCCTCAACGCAGAAAGACCGCCAAGACCGCTGTCAAAAACACCAATAGGTCGGTTATCCATACTAATGCTCATTCCTTTCATGATGTTTTGTTCGGTTTTGTCGCACAGCGGTAGAAAGTGATTCTTTGCAACAAGTTTATCGTTTGAAAGCCTTTAAAATATCAATATGCGTTTATTCTTCAAGCGCAAGCGCCACAAGTTTATCCATCAGCTCTGTGGCAGGAATACCGCTGTATTCCATCAATCTCGGATACATACTTATATCGGTAAAACCGGGAATAGTGTTTATCTCATTAAGCAATATCGCCCCATCACTTCGTCGCAAGAAAAAGTCGACACGAGCGAGTCCGTTGCACCCCATGGCACTGTATGCTATACAGGCGAGTTCTTTTATCTTTTGTGATGTTTCGCTTGGAAGGTCTGCCGGAACATCACACGCGGTGTCGTTGGTGACGTATTTCGCATCATAACTATAAAACTCGGCACTCGGCAAAATCTCCCCTATCTCGGAAGCGAATGGATGATCATTTCCAAGCACTGCACATTCCAGCTCGCGTGCATCCACCGCTTCTTCGAGAAGGATTCTGTTATCATGGGCGGCGGCGGTCATGATGGCTGCATGCATTTCCTCTTCGTTGTGCGCCTTACTCACTCCGACCGACGAACCGGCATTTGTCGGTTTTACAAATATCGGAAATCCAAACTCACGGACAGCGGCATCAATATGTACCTGCATCTCATCGAGTTGTGAACGCTTTATCAGACGATATCGGCAATGTGGCACTCCCGCATGTTCTGTCATTACGTTAGTGATGTATTTATCCATACAAGCGGCAGATGCGGTAACCTTTGAACCGACAAAAGGAATCCCCGCAAGAGTCAAAAGTCCTTGCACCGTGCCGTCCTCGCCATTCTTGCCGTGAAGCACCGGAAATGCGACATCAATCTTTTGTCGTGTTGTTCCGTTGATGCTGAGCTCTTTACAGTGAAGCAGGCCAGCGACGGCGGTATCGGGTGACAGATATGCCGGCGCAGTATCTTCAAAATACTCCCACGAACCATCGCGTAACATTTCGGTATCACCGGGGAAATAAAGCCATCGCCCCTTTTTGGTTATTCCGACCTTTATCACCTCATATCGTTCAAGGTCAAAACTGTTGATAACTTTAATTGCCGAAACACAGGAGACATCATGCTCACTGGAACGACCACCGAAAAGCACCAATACTCTGGTTTTAGACACAACACTTTCTCCTTTTTTCTCTATACTTAAATGATATAGCGCAAAGCCCGCAAATATACTACTATCGATCCAATCAATTATGTCGTCGAGCCATCGACAGGCACAGTATTGTCAACCGTTGTCGTAAGATCGACCGACGGATCTACGATGTCATAAAGCGGCGAACCTTCAAGATATGGATTGGTTGGCGAGTGCACGGTATGGGTTTGCAGATATTCACGAATCATAATATATCCTTGGGGCGTCAGATGGAAACCATCCGGCGCAGCGATTTCCGCCTTGAGGTTACCCTGATCGTCGGCGAGCACCTCGTGCAAATCCACAAAATAAATATTGCGTTCCCGTGCCATTACCGCAAGTCTATCATTGAGCGTGTTTATCCTAATAACAGAATACCTCTCATCGGTGCCTCTTGAAGCCGTCTGCGGTGGTACACTCATAAGATATATTTGAAGACCCGGTATGCGAGTTGCAAGGGCATCAACCAACATTGTAAATGAGGCAACCATCTGGTCATCACTCATCCATACGAGATCGTTCACGCCAATCAGTATGTATGCCTTTGTAGGATTACTTTGCGCAACCAACTCGATGGGTGAAACTGCGTTACCGTTTGCATCCTCAACCAATTTGGTAACAAAACCGTCGCTCGACATACTCTTGAAGGCAACACTTCCCGAGTTCGGGAATGTGTCATACGCCTCGACAAATCCCTGCGCCAACGAATCCCCGATAAAGGTAGCGTCGTTGAAATAACTCAAATCAACCGTGCCATTTTCCGCAACTGCAAGCATTCTTGAAGAAGAAGCCTGCATCGACATGGTGTTGATCGTTTTTTGAACATTTTCCGGCAACACAAACTGCTCGACCAGTTCCTGACCGTCCTCGCCAATCGAAGGTTCGCTCGGCTGTGTATCGACACTTGAACTCGGTCGCTGTGTCTCACTCTGCGATGAATCTTCTTGTGTCGAAACCAAAAAACCCGACTCGAAAAAAGCTATGAACGAGAATGATAAAACAGTGGTAGTAATGAGAAAAAATGCCGTCAAAACCATCAGGCGATTTTTATTTTGTCGGCGTCGCTGTTCCTTCTGTCGCCTCATCTGTGACAGAGTGCGTGCCTCACGGGGATTATTTTGCATCTTGTTGCTCCGAAAGATTGTCGGTTTCCTCATCGTCTTCGTCGCTTTCGTCATTTGAACCCAGACCGATTACAAAAACCTTTTCTAGTACATTCCATACATTCATATTGATAATTAAATTCACAAAAGAGAAAAACACAAAGACAAACACCAATAATGTCCATGGCAAAAATAGCACAGCCGCCGCCCATAACACTAGCGATATTATGAAGAAAAGTGCGGTGCGTGGCAAGAAACCAAATGTTAGCAGTACTGCATTTTTGAGTTGCAACTTCAGCGGCAGATCGACCACCGCAATCATAGTAAAGAGATAGCAACTGCCGGCGCTTATTAGTCCGCTCAAGAATAGTGTTATAACCGCAAGAACCAAATACATCAGATCCTGTGATTGATTATATGCGGAATTATAATACCATGCGGCAAAAAGCGACATGACTACAAACACCATGACCAATAACCCGGCCGGAAAACTGCGTTTCAAATTTTCTTTGAACGCCTTTTTGTATTCATGAAAGGCATAACATGGTATATTGCGCACGCGCTTCACCACAACTGCCGACATTGCGACAATAGCGGGCCCGATGGTAATGATAGGTATACAGCTGATAAAAAATAAAAGATTCAACTTTACAAGGTCGCCGGAATCGCGGGCGACAATCTCAAAAAATCTGAGTATACCTTTTTTGGGTGGCTCGTCTTTACGAACGCCTTTACCCTCTTTAAGGTAACTCGGTGTAAATAATCCCATCTGTGATATCCCTTTCTAAATATAGTTGTGTTTTATTCGTCCTTCGATCGATCATTATCAGCCGAATCGTTATCGCTCATCGATCTGATGTTGCGAAAAAATCCGGAAGCTTCTCGAATTTCTGATTTGTAGATACAACACCATATTATACCACAAATCAAGCTGATTGTAAATTTAATATAAAAACTATTTGTGAAAATTGTGCAAAAAATGGCTAGTGCCACTACCATCGTCAGGGCAACTATTGTCTTTAACGGGTGAATAACCGTACGGTAGAAGCGTTGCGCGATCAATGTCCTAAACACGAACATCAGCAATCCTGCCAGCGCAAGTCCGAGCGAGGTTCCGACAAGTCCGAACAGCGGGGTCAGCCAGAAACAAAACGCCACAGTGGCAACAAGCGATATTCCAATACCGAACGTGTCAAAAAGCGGACGTCGGGCAATTGATATACCATAAACCGTTGTCTCGCTGATTATCAAAAAGAGTGGTACCAATGACAATATCGGAAAAAGTTGCATTCCGTCTTGATACGCTTCTCCCAACACAAAAAAGAGTATATCCTCAAACATGACCAACAACATAAAAAACAATGCCGTCAGCAGTACGACATAGTCATGTACCTTTGATATTTCTTTTTGATGCTCTCGGTAATTTTTATAGATAAATGCTGACCAAAAAGTTGCAAATCCGGCTTGGATGACCGCTATGACGTTAGACAGGAGCAACACCATTGAAAAAACTCCCTGCTCAGCACTTCCAAATGCCCTGCCTACATACACTTTTGAAAAAAGCGAAGTCAGCCAGATCATGACCGGTGCAGGTGCAAGCGCAAGACCGTATGGCAGCAACACTCCGAGTGAGTCTTTTGAAAGCGACTCTTTATCAGGGAAAAGTCGATCCCGACGAAGAAGAATAAACACCAGCGCAAAGATTGCTAGTCCACCTGTAAAAAAGACGATGACAGTATCAAATGTCGGTGCCACAAATGTTCCGGCGACATAAAAAAGACGGCTGAAAAATTGCATCCCGATACTCTCAATGGTATAGAGCTTCAGATTGCCTTCCATACGGTATGCGATGTTATAATACCTTGCCAACATCAAAAAAAGCGAGTTGCAGAACAGAAGCGGTAGCACATAATCCGGCATCGGCCCATCAAAAAACAAAAGTATTATCTCTTCTGAAAAGAACACTGTAGATAATACCGCCACTAGCACAAGGGTGCTGGCTGAGATAAAGGCACAAACCGAAAAAAGGCGCTCTTTACCGATGCCAAGCGGTGTTTCGTTAAAAAAGCGGATAAAAGCCTGATCCAATCCAAGCACCGTCGTGTTCATAATAAGCGTTGCGGTGGATATGAAAATATCCACCGGCCCAAACACTTCCGGCAAAACAAGGTGGGTAGTCAGCAAAACCGACAGACCGTAAATGACAAAATTTATATAGGTGGCAATGGAATATGAAAACGCATTTTTTAAAAACCCTACCACCGAAAACTGTTTAGACAATCGTTAATTTTTTCCTTTCACATAGCATTTTCCCGACCGACATAGTGATACCCTCTCGATTAGTCGCCGTCTCCGCCGTCTCCGCCGTCTCCACCACCATCGCCAAATCCGCCACCGTCGCCAAATCCGCCGCCGTCGCTGAATCCGCCGTCTGAATCGCCCCAGCCGTCACCCGAATCACCCCAACCATCGCCGGAGTCACCGAACCCGTCACTCATATCACCAAAACCATTGTCCGAGGCATCAAATCCATTATCGAACTCCCCATCTGACTCCCGCTCGTCTTCCCCACCTCTGTAACCACTGTAAGTACTGCCGTTTGGAGTTCCGTCATGCATTGACGATGCTTGATTATTCATATGACTTTGATATTCACCCTTATACGCTACACCAAGCTCATTCAAGCGCTCACCCGCTGCATCATATTCTTTTCGCAGCTGAGTGTTTCGACGAGAATGGTAGAACGCAACAGGTGCAATTATAACTATCGGTATAATTGCAAGAAGAGTAGAAAATGCCGACATTATGAAAAAGAATATAGCCATCAAAGCTATGTTTGCCACTCTTCTTGCGGCTTTACCTTCCTTTTTACTGCGATCTCTTATAGCGAGCAATCGATCTCGTTCATCAAAATAGTGCTGAAACTGTGGCAAAGGCTGAAAGTTATTATTTCCCTGCATATCATACTCCATCTCAAACTATATGTCTTCTTACCTATATATAAATAACAATAACACAAAACACAAAAAAACACAATCAAAATGATTATGTTTTTTGTATTAATAAATGTTAGTACACCTAAAATGTTAAAGAACCAACACAACTCCTCAAAACGGCCTATACGATGACATTGTCGGAAGATTCGACCTTTGACAAACGGCTTTGCAAAACAATTTGCCGTGATATGCACCATTAAGGTTGCTGCACCCATGTCGAAACCTGACAAACTTTTTAGGCTGCCGAAAACATTATTGCATCTTTTGCTCTCGTTTCAATATCGGCAACAACAAAAGGGTTCCTACAAGGGCCACTACACCGAGCACTGCAAAGAGAATAATCTTGTTGTCGATTGGGCTGAGTGCCAGCGGAAACAACAATGCCGCCACCGAAAAACCGACCATCACACAGCCATAATTAGAGCCAATGTTTTTTAGCCCAAACATCTTGCCGGTAACAAGCGGGAATATACCGGAGATGCCGCCATAGCAAAAAGTTATAACGATAATCACCGCCATCAACATGTATTCGGTCGAGAATATCAAAAGGAATGCCCCGACGGTCGTGACACCCAGTGCGACGATGGCGGTAAGGCTACGTCCAATGCGATCCGACAGCAGTGGAAAGAATAATCTGCCCAGAGCATTGCTGATTCCTGTCATCATAATCATGATAGTCGCCATTCCATCCGAAAGCCCGCGTTCTAACGACAACGACTTGAAGGACGGATTCAAAATAAAGTATACCGAAATACCAAACATCATGGCAACCGCGATAAAATAGAAAGTAGAAGTTTTCAGCATTTCGCCGGTGGCGAGATCATTTGCACCAGCACTCGCGCCAGCAGAAGCAGTGGACTCTAGTGGCATGGCGATAAAAGAAAAACAGGCAAGCGTAGCCACAATAAATATTGTTCCGAGAATGATGAAAGTTGTCTGCAATCCGACCGATTTTTCAAGATTTTCAACAAGCGGTGCAAATATCACGGTTGAAAAACCAAAAGTGCAAACCGAGATACCGGTTGCCAGTCCTCGCTTGTCCGGAAAGTTGCGCTGTGCTGTACTGATGACTGCATTATATCCCATTCCGACACCAAAACCGCCCAGCACGCCGTATGTAAAATAGATAAGTATCCCGAGATCTTTCGGCAGAAAAGCGGTCGCAAACATAGCGAGCGAAAGAAGGATTCCACCAAGCAACACCGTTTTTTGAGTGGTAAACTTCATCTGGAATCTTCCGCCAAAAAGTATACCTACGACAAAGAAACAGAGCATAAACGACGATGTCAACTTAACAGTCGATGCCTCCATCGAAAAATATTCCGTAACCGGAATTACAAATATGCTCCAGATATATATTATACCCAAAAATAACTGCAAGACAGACCCTGCAATCAAGACTTTGTTTCTACTTATGCTTTTCATTTTATTGCCATCCTTTCTCATATCTTACCTTTTGACATTTATAAAAAAACTTATTGCAACAATTCCAAAACTAAAAACTTATTATCACTTTGTCATTAATGCAAACTGTTTCACCACACTTACCAGTCTGTCTATATCCTCTCGCTCAATTTGATAATGCGTCAAAAATCGCAATTTTTGCTCCCTCGCAGGAGACATTATGATACCATTTTCCTTTGCAAATTGTACAAGCTCTACCGTGTCGAGATGTTGCGGAAATCCGACAAATGCCATGTTTATCTCGACCTTTCCGATCACCGAAAACCCATCAAGCTCACCGAGCTTTTCGGCAAGATACTTGGCGTTTTCATTGTCTTTTGCAATCCGCTTTGACATTTCTGTGAGAGCAATAATACCGGGAGCCGCCAAAACACCAACCTGTCGCAGAGCACCGCCGAGACGTTTTCGATTCTTTCTCGCACGCTTTATAAAATCTGCATCGCCGCAAAGCATCGAGCCAATCGGAGCCGCCAAACCTTTCGAAAGGCAAAACATCACCGAATCGCAGTACTGCACAACATCCTTGACATCGCAACCGAGTGCAGCGGCGGCGTTAAACAATCGCGCTCCGTCGAGATGTACCGGCAAACCTAGTTCTTTTGCGGTATCATATACATCTTTCATCATATCAAGCGGCATCACCCGACCGTTAGAAAGAGCGTTTTCCATACACACAAGTCCGGTCTCGGCATCAAGAGTGCTGTTTGGATCATGCCAAAGTCTACGAACCTCTGAACCGGTCAACAGGCTGTCGGTGCAAGAGGAGGTGCGCAGAGTAACTCCAGATATCTGTGCCGCCGCACCGAGTTCGTGCTGCACTATATGTATACCCTCGGCGCAGACCACCTCGTCCGCCCGACGGGTATGGGTGCAGATGGCAAGCTGGTTCCCCATACTGCCGGACGGAACAAATACGGCCGCCTCTTTTCCAAGACGCTGTGCCGCAAGTTCCTCCAAGCGATTAACAGTTACGTCATCACCATAAACATCGTCGCCCACCACCGCTTCTGCCATGGCGCGGCGCATCGCGTCGGTCGGCTCTGTGACGGTATCGCTTCTAAAATCAACAATTTTCATAATAAATTCCCCTTTCGCTTTTTTCGGTTGGAATCTTTACTTTTTCAAAATTCTGCCTACAAAAAAGGTGTCGCAGTTTGACGATGAATCGCCCATTTGCGACAACCTCAATAAACATTGATAAAACTTACTTGATGCTTAATATTCTCCGATAGCTTGAAATGAACTCGGTAAGCGCCTTTTTCTTTTCAACCTGCTGTTTTGTTTCCACACTCTTGATGAATCCCTCCACGACCCATTCGGTATTTTGAAGGATCGTGTCATAGTCCTGTGCACTGTTGAAGTAGGAACGTGTACACCGTTTGAATAACTCCTCATATGTATATCCGGCGAGGCCTTTGAGAAACTCAGTCGATTGCTCACCGCCATCATTTTTCATTCGATCATAAAACAAAAAGACATAAGGGTAAACCTCGGTCAAGCGAAACCGCAAGTCCAACATATCCTCAAGCAACACAAAAAAATCGTTTTGCGCTTTGTTCAGCTTGTCATAATAATCGCCAATAAGAATAAGCGAGCAGTATTCCGCAATGAATTCAAACAAATTTTGTTTACTACCGAAATAATGGAAAAGTATTCCTTTCGATATACCGGCATCGGCAACAATTCGATTTGTGGATGCATCATTATAACCATAAAGGGCAAATTCCTTTATGGCCGCCGAAATAATATTATCCTGCTTTGCTACATTTGTGTCAAAAAACTTCTGGTAAATTTCTGTCACCCTCTCGTTATTTAGTTTCACGTTCCCAAAGTGTCCAACGTGGTCAATTTAATTTAGTTTACCACAAACGACAAGTCATTGCAATACCGACTACGACATTTTTTCAATAAATTTTAGGTAAAGTATTGACATTTGCGTCGGTTGTGATATACTATTTTTAGCACTCAAAGCACTAGAGTGCCAAAATGTATAATTCGGCGATATCTTCATCGCCCGAGTAAAGGAAAGGGAAAGGAAATTCAGAACATGGCAAAAAAACAATTTAAAGCGGAGAGCAAACGTCTGCTCGACATGATGATCCACTCCATCTATACCCACAAAGAAATCTTCCTTCGCGAGCTTATCAGCAACGCCTCTGACGCTATCGACAAGGCGTATTATACCGAACTATCGGAAGGTAAGGGTGTAAACAAAGGAGACTACAACATTCGAATCACTGCCGACAAAGAGGCAGGTACGCTTACCATCAGCGATAACGGAATGGGACTTTCGGCAGAGGACATGGAGAAGAATCTCGGTGTAATCGCCGCTTCCGGCACTTTGGCGTTTCAAAAGAACGCCGATAAGCAGGAAGATATCGACCTAATCGGTCAATTTGGTGTGGGATTCTATTCCGCATTCATGGTTTCTTCTGAGATAACCGTCAACAGCCGCGTGAGAGGCGCCGAAGAGGCATTCTGCTGGAAATCGTCCGGAGCCGACGGCTACACTGTCACTGCCTGCGAGAAGAAGGAACAAGGCACCGACGTCATCTTGAAAATCATGGCCGACACCGACGATGAAAAATACAGTGAATACCTGGAGCAGTATCGTCTGAAAACCCTGGTCAAAAAATATTCCGATTATATCCGCTATCCCATCATAATGGAAGTGGAAAAGACAAATGTAATCGAGCCGGGCGATGCCGAAAAGGATGCAGTCACCGAGACGGTGCGCGCCGACGAGACACTCAACAGCATGATCCCGCTTTGGAAAAAACAAAAAAGTGAGATTTCAAAAGAAGAGTATGACGGATTCTATCGCGACCGCCGTTTTGGTTTTGACGAACCTCTGCGAGTAATTCATGGTTTTGGAGATGGCGCCGTAAGTTTCACAGCACTTTTATTTGTTCCGTCCGAGACACCATACGATTTCTATACCAAAGATTTTGAAAAAGGTCTTGCACTCTATGCAAAGGGTGTAATGATCATGGAGAAATGCTCTGACCTACTGCCGGAATATTTTGCGTTCATGAGAGGCCTCATAGACAGCGAGGATCTTTCTCTCAACATTTCACGTGAGATGCTGCAACAAGACAAACAGCTCAAGGTCATTGAAAAATGGCTGTCCAAAAAAATCAAGTCTGAACTTCTGGCGTTGCAAAAATCGGATCGCGAAGGATATGAAAAGTTCTTCACATCGTTTGGAAAACAACTGAAGTATGGCATCTACTCCGACTTTGGCATGAACAAAGACCTTTTGCAGGATCTTTTGATGTTCTACTCTTCGACCGAGAAAAAGCAGGTCACACTTGCCGAGTATGTAGAACGTATGAAAGAGGACCAACAGTTCATCTATTATGCCGGCGGAAGCAGTGTGGAGCAGATAGACAAACTGCCGCAGACCGAGCGACTGCGTGAAGCGGGAATTGAAATGCTATATCTCGTAGACGACGTTGACGAATTTGCACTTCAAGCAATCCGTGACTACAGCGAAAAACAATTCAAAAACGTTTCTTCCGGCGACCTGAAGCTTCCGGGCGAAGCGGAAAAAACGGAAAGCGAAGAGGATAACAAGCAGTATGAACAACTGTTGACCGCAGCGAAAGAGGCAATCGGCGATAAGGTCAGCAAGGTAATCACCACCGATCGTCTAAAAAGTCATCCTGTTTGTCTTTCCAGCGAAGGTGCGCTTTCGATCGAGATGGAAAAAGTTTTGTCACAAATGCCGGGTCAGGAAGTTCCAAAGGCTCAAAAAGTACTGGAACTCAACACCGATCACGCCGCATTCCAAAAACTCGCCGCACTCCTTGAAGAGGACAAAGAAAAGTTTGATCGCTATGCAAAAGTGCTTTTCAACCAAGCACTTATCATAGAAGGACTCGAGGTCGAGGATCCGATCGAATTTGCTAACGATATCACCGCACTTTTATCATAAAAGTATTCAAACAACGACTCTTTGCATATTATGTACTATTAGGTAATATGCAAAGGGTCTTTTTTGTGTTAAGTTTAAACATTTTGCCATCTGCAAAACATGCAAAATTAGCGACTGACACTAAATAGCGAAGGGTTGTTTTGGGTTTGATTTGAAGTGATGTGATGTTTGAAAAATTCCAAACTAAAATCACACCGGTCCTGCATCTACAATAATCAGTTTTAGCCACAAGTGGGTATGCACTCGTCTATAAAACATTCTGAAAGGGAGGTGTCATATATGTACAGTCTAATTGATGTCAGCGAAAAGGACATTGTCACCATAAAGACCGGACGCAAGCTCGGGAGAATTGACGATCTAAAGTTTGATCCGGTGACCGCAAAGATCGAAGGCTTTATACTGCTCGGCAAACTGCGATTCTTTGGGCTTCTCGGGCGAGAACCCGACACTTATATCAAATATGACGACATTGTAAAAATCGGCAGTGATGTTATTCTGGTGCGCTGTGAACCGCAGGAAGGAGCACGAGGCGAATACTCCGGATAATCGGTTTTAACGCCCAGCGAACAAGAATCTTTTTTCGGTACGTTCCACTTGACAAATCGGCCTCGGTAAAGTATATTGATAGTTGTGTCGTCGAACATTCGACCGCTGTAAAACAACCGCTATCGGAGTACCTCAATTGAAGATTACCGCTATTAAAAACACAACCAAAACATTTTTGCTCATAACTGTCGGAACGCTGATGTTTTGTCTGGGCACGACCTATTTCATTTTACCTGCTAACATATACAGTGGCGGCGTACTCGGAACATCTCAGGTCTTGCAGGTTATTTTTGAAGACATTTTACATATCAAGTTTCCTGCCGATATACAGCTCGCCGGTATTCTTAACTTCGCCTTCAATATTCCTCTTTTTATTTTGGCGTATAAAAGCATGTCTAAGATGTTTCTGGTCAAGACTTTTTTTAGCATAGGGCTACAGACATTGATGTTCACCCTGCTCACACCTCCCGTTGTCCCGATAATGGAAGAAGTGTTGTCTGCCACCTTGATTGGCGGTGTAATCACGGGCGCCGGCATTGGAATCGTGTTGCTCGCCGGCTCGTCTACCGGCGGCGTGGATATCCTTGGCATGTATTTCACTCTAAAATACAAAAACTTTTCGGTAGGCAACTTTGCAATAATCTATAACGCCGCTCTCTATCTTGCATGTAGTATGCTTTTCGACATCTCTATTGCCATATACTCGGTAATTTCCGTCTTTGTGACATCAATTGTCGTCGACAAATTCCATGCACAAAATATTCGCATCATGGCAATCATCTTTACAAACAGTGAAGATGTGGCAAAAAACATAATCACCGAGATGCATCGTGGGGTTACCATGTGGGGCGGAAAGGGCGTGTACACAATGGAAGACAAACAGATACTGGTGACCGTAATATCAAAATACGAGATTGCCAACCTCAAAGCTCTGATAAAGAGACATGACGAAAATGCATTTTTGATCCTTAACGAAGGGTTGGACGTCATGGGTAACTACGAGAAAAGAATGGATGCTTAGTACCAACATACGATAGCGCCCACCCTGATGCGTACGCTCGTTGAATCAAACTCAAGACTCTAAATAAAACCGTTGTCCTTGAGATGTCGATAAACCAAATTCAGTGGCAATCCCATCACGGTATAATAGTCGCCTACGATCTCTTTGACAAATCTCCCGCCCAGTCCTTGAATTGCATAACTCCCTGCCTTATCAACCGGCTCGCCAGTTGCCACGTACTCCTCTATCTCCTGTCTTGAGAGTTCATCAAATGCGACTTCTGCCGTTGCGCAAAAGCTGTGCATATTATTGTTTGCAGCAATACACACTCCGGTATGCACCCGATGTATTCTACCGGACAGACTCTGCAGGTGAGTTATTGATTCCTCTTTATGATGCGGTTTTCCAAAAATACTGCCGTCAAGTTCCACCACCGTGTCGGCGGCAATAACAACATGTTCTCTATTTGCTGCAAAAACTTCGTTTGCTTTTTGCTCTGCAAGATATACAGCCACATCGCTCGGTGCCATACCAATCGGCACAAGTTCTTCGCCCACCGGCTGCACAATTTCAAAGTCATCGATTATCATCGAAAGTATTTCTTTTCGTCGCGGCGAAGCAGACGCCAATAACAACATACTACCTGTTCCTCCATCAACAACCGTCATCCTGTCAAATGACGCATACAAAGATTAAGATCGCTACGCTCGAGTAACATATGTCACTCAAGGTCCTGTATGTTCATCTTGTCAAGCTCTGATTGTTTGTTGTTTTTTTCGTTTTCCGCATATTTCACAATAAAATATATTGCAAATAAAATCCCGGTTATTATAAAGGCATAAAAGCCGACAAAGACGAAAACACATGCCGAAACTATCGGCAAAATCAAAGCAATCTTCGACTTCTTTTTGCACAGATAATACTGCAGAAGAGCGAGTAACGCAGGAAGCAATATTACCACTACAAGAATAACTATATTGGTTCTCATCCTATGATCCTTTCACTTTTTTATATTCGTTGATCAGAATTTTTGCAGTATCAAAATCAAGCCTGTCATCGACTGCCAACTTTTTGACCAGCGAAATATACGGCTCACTTGTGTTGTCATCCGCTATTTGTATCTTCTGTATCAGCTTGTCAAGCCGCAACCTCACTGTCGGATATGTTACTCCATATTGATTTGAAATTTCTTTCAATGACCCTGATGCAAGCAAAAACTTCTTAATAAAAATTACATCTTCGTCGTCAAGTCCCGAAAGCCATTCCGGCATTATTTCTATCGCCATGTTCCACCTCCTTTAATAATATTAAGTATAACATTTAATATTATTAAAGTCAATAGTAAATTTTATTTACATAAAAAATCGTTGCCGGGAATATGTCCATCACAAACGGTTATGACTTGAACATATCGTTCTAGGTATTTTATCATGTATAACAGCGATTTCTTCCGGCTAAAACAGGGACAAAACCGGTTTTAAACACAACTGCTCTGACTATAAAAGAAGTCAGAGCAGTTGTGTTCGTTATTCGTGATAAACCTTTGCGAGGCCGCCCTCGCTAGTCTCTTTATACTTGCAAAACAGGTCGAGCCCGGTTTCATACATGGTCTTTACTACTACGTCGAAAGAAATTTTTCTCGTATGAGTTAAAAAGTTTGCAAAGCTGAGCGCATTGATAGCACGCATCGCCGCAACGGCGTTCCTTTCTATACACGGGATTTGAACCAGCCCGTTTATCGGATCACAGGTAAGTCCGAGATGATGTTCCATTGCGACTTCTGCAGCATATTCAATCTGATTCAAATCCATCATAAATAATTCTGCAAGTGCGGCGGCGGCCATAGAACAAGCACTTCCTATCTCCGCCTGACAGCCACATTCAGCGCCACTGATCGAGGCATTGGTTTTTATCAGGTTGCCGATTATCCCTGCAACGGCCAGCGCTTTCGCAATCTCAAAATCACTAAAGCCTTTTTTCTGTTGCATGTAATACATTACAGCAGGTAAAACACCGCAAGCACCGCAGGTTGGTGCCGTCACGATTATTCCTGCCGCGGCATTCTCCTCACTCACTGCAAAAGCGTATGAACAGACAAGCCTATGTTCCCTTGTCTCAGGACTTTCATCGATGTGCCGTTGATTGAAAAGTAGCTTCGCTTTTCTTTGAATATTAAGGCCGCCCGACAACTCACCTTCGCTTTCAAGTCCGTTGCGTACCGACATCTTCATCTGACCCCATATTTTTTCAAGGTATAAAAAAATGTCTTCGCCCTCAACCATTTTCACATATTCCCAAAGCCGCATACTTTTTTGTTCGCAATACGACTTGATGGACTCGAAACTTTTGTGCGGATACACATCCTGCACCACACCCCTACTCTGCCCGTCTATCAAAATTTTTCCGCCGCCGACACTGAATATTGTGCTCTCGCCGATTGTCTTTTTGTTTTCATCGAAAGCTTTCAAAATCATGGTGTTGGGATGGCCTAAATCGACATCACTTTCATCCCACACTATCGTCGTTTTATCTCTTCCGAGAGTGCCAAGTATCACCTGATCGGTCATATGTCCTCGACCTGTTTTACAGAGCGAACCATAAAGAGTCGCCTCAAAGCTTGCCGCATCACCAAATTTCCCAATGAAATACTCGCAGGCAAATTCAGGACCCATCGTGTGCGAACTCGAAGGACCTCTGCCTATTCTGTACAGTTCTTTTATCGATTCCATGAAGTATCCCTTATATAATTTATAGCATTATTATGCCCTGTCTGATGCCACAGATAGTTTTGACCGTATGGCTGCTTATTATGTGCTCTCAAACATCTCTACAAACCGCATCTCTTCGAGGTTGTAACGGAATAAAAATCCGATGGCTTTTCAAATCGCTGATTTGAGTAACGGGTAGGATTATTACTATATTGACGTAGTGTTTCTTGCAAACAATTACCATTCGCTTTTCAGACTGCGGTTAAACAGGCTGTCAAGCGCTTTTGCAAAATCCACATTCTCGTATAGCACTCCATACACAACATTACAAATTGGCAGATCCACGTCATACCTCTTTGCCATTTGCACCAGCGCCTTTACTGTGTAGTATCCTTCTGCCAGTTTATCATATGTCTGTCTCAAGGCAAGTTTTTCACCATATAACCTATTTTGGCTGAATTGTGAAAACACGGTCGCCTCATAATCACCAAGGTGACAAAGACCGTATGCAGAGAGTTCATTGCCGCCGACAGCAGATATCAGCCGTGCAATTTCACGAGAGCCTCGTGACATTAACGCTCCTTTTAATGTGGACAGATGCATTCCATCCAGCATACCGGCCGCTATGCCTATTACATTTTTTGCGGCGGCTCCTATTTCATTTCCTATCAAATCCTGTCCATAGTAAAAACGGATTAGATCGCTTGAAAATGAATTCACCAACGACTCTTTCACCTGCGCATTCTCGCTGTCAATGACCATGCAGTTTGGTATGCCCTTATAGAACTCTTGCACATGACCCGGTCCAAGCCACACAGCAACATCGTTGCTATCGTCCAATATGGAATCAGCTATTTGAGATAGTCGTTCACCCGTTTCTATCTCTATGCCTTTCATGCATAGCACAACGATTGTATTTTTCAAACCGAGCTGTGCCAACTGTGTGCAAAGCGCACGCAGTCCTTGTGAATTTATTGACAGTATCAGCACCTCACTGTCGTTAACGCAACCGATGTCTTTTGTCAACTTGACGCTTGGCGGCATCTCAAGTATACTGTTTTTGCGTTTTTCTATCAGCTCCTGCATATTCGCCGAGCCCGCTCTGCCATATAATGTTAAGTCGTGTCCGATGCTGTCAAGATACCAGGTAATGAAAGCTCCCCAGCGTCCGCATCCGATTGTCGTAATCTTCATGTATTCTCAAACCCTTTCATCTCGATAAAATAATCGCACTACAACCGCAGTAACAAATCTTGCGGATTGTTTTTTGTTAATAGAGTGGCTAGCGAAAATATGATAAGTAAAAATCCTTCGTACAAATACGAAGGATTTTTTGGTGCCGGTGATCGGGGTCGAACCGATACGGTGTCGCCACCACTGGATTTTGAGTCCAGCACGTCTGCCAATTCCATCACACCGGCTGATACCTTTACATTTTACCACAGCACAACGAATTTTGCAAGCATTTTATGATATTTTCATGCCATAATTCTTCTTTTCACAAAATACAATCAAAAACCGCCTGCACACATGTCAGGCGGTTTACTTTTGATAAAATGTGATTTAGCCGATCTGTCCCATAACCTCTTCTGCAAAGTTGTCTTGACGCTTTTCAAGGCCTTCGCCCTTTTCAAAACGTACAAAGCAAACAACTTCAATGTCTCCGCCAAAAGCTTTGCCGGTCTCGGTGACATACTGACCAACCGTCTTATCCGGATCCTTGACGAATTCTTGCTCGAGTAGGCAGAACTCTTTGTAGTACTTTTTAATACGACCTGCAACCATTTTCTCTGCGATCTCACGAGGTTTACCCTCGTTGAGTGCCTGAGCGGTGAGGATTTCTTTTTCTTTCTCAAGAACGTCTGCCGAAACATCGGAAGATTTGATATATTGCGGATTGACAGCGGCAATTTGCATTGCAACATCGCGTCCGAAATTCTCAAATTCAGGATTTTTAGCAACTGCGGCATCTGTTTTAAATCCAACCAGAACTGCATGCGTTCCGCCGCCATGAATATAAGAAACCGATACGCCTTCAAAACGCTCGAAACGACGAATCTTCATGTTTTCGCCGATAACTAAAATTTTCTCTTGGAGTGCCGACTCAACTGTGCCGTCGCCCATGCTAAGGCCCATAAGTGTTTCTACATCTGCCGGATTCTGTGCCGCAACGACACCTGCAACATCGGCAACAAATGTACGGAAGCTCTCGTTTTTCGCAACAAAGTCAGTCTCGCTGTTTACTTCGATAATAACACCGACATTACCTTCAATACTGGAGCAGGCGAAAACCATACCCTCTGCGGCAATTCGATCAGCCTTTTTGGCGGCGGCGGCAAGACCTTTTTCTCTAAGGTTGTCCATTGCCTTTTCCATGTCACCATCAGCCTCGATCAGTGCTTTTTTACAATCCATCATACCGCATCCGGTACGCTCGCGAAGTTCTTTAACATCCTGTGCTGTAAAAGCCATATTATTTTACCAATCCTTTCCGGTTATATCTTAAAATTTATTATTCTTCTGAAGCGTCAGCCTCTGCCTCGTCCGGCTCAACCGAACCGCCGCGACCCTCGATGACTGAATCGGCAACAGCGCCCGAGATGAGTTTGACGGCACGAATTGCGTCGTCGTTTCCGGGGATAACATAGTCGATTTCGTCCGGATCACAGTTGGTGTCAACAATAGCCACGATCGGGATATTCAGTTTGCGTGCTTCGGCAACAGCAATGTGCTCTTTTTTGCTGTCGACGATGAAAAGTGCAGCGGGTAGACGATTCATGTTCTTTACACCGCCGAGGAATTTCTCAAGTTTCTCGATCTCGAGTTGAAGTTTAATAACTTCCTTTTTAGGCAGCAACTCGAAAGTTCCTTCGCTTTCCATTCTGCGCAGTTGCTCTAAGCGATCGATACGATGACGAATAGTTCTAAAGTTGGTGAGCATTCCGCCAAGCCAACGAGCGTTTACAAAGTGCATTCCGCAACGCTCCGCTTCTTCACGGATGCTATCGCCGGCCTGCTTTTTGGTTCCTACAAACAAAACCTCGCCACCGTCTGCAGCAGTGTCACGAATAAAGTTCAGCGCTGTTTCCAAAAGCTTAACAGTCTTGGATAGATCCACAATGTAGATTCCATTACGAGCACCGAAGATGTACTTCTTCATTTTGGGGTTCCAGCGGCGTGTTTGGTGTCCGAAGTGAACGCCGGCTTCTAAGAGTTGTTTCATTGAAATTGTTGGCATTGCTATTTCCTTTCGTTTTTCCACGACGTGCATCCGACCGCTCTTTACGGCACAAAAAGATACGCACGTCTGCGTATTTGCGGCAATTTTGCCACGCGCTTACCTACGCCCAAAATTCAAAGGGCACAAGAAACATAGGTATTATACCACAAACTTCAAGTTTATGCAAGCACTTTCAACAATTTTCCTGCAGGTAATTGTATGAATGTCTTTTCACTTGACGGCAACGGGTGGCGGGTATATAATATATAGTACATCAGTAGTAATTACAAATTAAGAACGGAAAGTAAATTTGGCTTCAAAACAAATTTCGGTTGACAACAGCTTTCTCGCCACTCAGCCTATCGGCAGACTGCTTTTCAAGATGGCAATACCGACCATCACTGCACAGCTCGTAAACATGCTATACAACCTTGTTGATCGAATGTACATCGGCCGTATACCGGATGTCGGCGCGCTTGCACTGACCGGCATCGGTGTTTGTCTGCCCATTATTCTTGCGGTGTCGGCTTTTGCTTCGCTATTCGGCTTTGGAGGAGCGCCGCGTGCCTCTATTTTCATGGGCAAGGGAGACAACAAATCTGCCGAAAAAGTTCTGGGAACCTGCCTTGCAGGTCTTTTGCTGGTATCGGTGACACTCACGGCGGTGCTTTTATTGTTCGGCGATGAACTACTGCTTCTTTTCGGTGCGAGTGCCGACACTATCGAGTATGCTTCCGGCTATCTCGGAATATATTCATACGGCACAATTTTCGTCCAGCTTGCTCTCGGACTTAACTCGTTTATAACGGCGCAAGGTTTCACACGAGTCAGCATGGTATCGGTCGTTATCGGCGCTGTCTCAAACATTATCCTTGACCCCATCTTTATTTTTGCACTAAACATGGGTGTCGAGGGTGCCGCACTTGCAACCATCATCTCACAAGGTATTTCGGCAGCTTTCATAGTCGGTTTTTTGATCAGTCGAAACAGTGTGCTTCATATCAAAGCAAAAAACATTCGTATCAATCCGAGTTTTCTTATTCCTTGCGTAGCGCTCGGTTTCTCGCCCTTCATCATGCAGATTACAGAAAGTATAACCATTATCAGTTTCAACTCATCGTTGTTGAGATACGGCGGTGATATTGCAGTCGGCACCATGACCATCTGCTCATCCGCAATGCAGTTGGTGCTAATGCCGCTTCAGGGCTTAGCACAGGGGGCACAACCGATCACGGGATATAATCTCGGCGCAGGAAACACAAGCCGAGTGCGCATGGTTTTCAAATCACTTCTTATATGCAGTACGATTTTTTCTATCGTGACGTGGGCATTCATGATGATCGCACCACAAGTTTTTGCTATGATTTTCACCGGCGACACGGAGCTGATCGATTACAGTACCTATTACATAAGAATCTATATGGGCGGTATCTTTGCATTTGGTGTCCAAATGGCGTGCCAGATGACATTTGTCGCCATCGGCAAGGCGAAAGAGTCGGCGCTTGCCGCCACCGTCCGCAAGATCTTCCTGCTCATTCCGCTGATTTTTATACTGCCTATATTTTTTGACGATAAGGTCATGGGTGTGTTTGCCGCAGAGCCGGTAGCGGACATTTTAGCTGCGACTTTTACGGCGACCCTATTCAGCATACGTTTCAAAAAAGCATTGGAAGAACACGCTTCCGATAGATTAAAGACGCAATAGCCTACATACTTATCCGAAACATTTTTCATACTGCCACAAATTTTCGAAAGTCGACTAAGCAAATCAAAACATCTCTACTTCAAATATTCTAATATTAGGAGCGAAGCATGAACACAAAGCTGTCTAAAATTCTTAACATAGTTACAACAACCTTAGAGTGCGTGGTAGGTACCCTTATTGCGATTGCAATTTGCTTTTCCCTTGTCGGCATTATCATGGACATACCGTCCGGAAGCCTTCTTTCTGACGGTAGCCTCTTGCTCTTTTTGCAACAATTAATCGGCATAGTAATAGGCATAGAGTTTTTAAGATTAATGTTCTTGCACACGTTGGACGCCACGGTAGAGCTGATAATCATTGCCATCGTTAGACAATTGCTGGTTGAACATGTAAGTCCGTTCGAAGTGCTGATACTGGTGTTATCTCTCGCCATACTGTTTGTGATTCGCAAATTCCTCTTCATCAAGAAAATTGATGGACTACATATATTGAAAAAAACCGAACCGACTGAAAACGCAGAGGATTCCAAATCATAAAAAAAGCTCTTGGCTTGAACGTTCAAGTCAAGAGCTTTTTTATGCTGTGATTATTTATTATATTGCGCTACATTCGGTTTGATATCCAAAAGCCTGCATGCATTTTTATAGCAAATCAAATCTCTTTGTTCTGCATCAAGTCCGCAGTTGTCCAACAATTCTTTTACCACCGCAGGTTTTCCCCAAGGGCTATCGCTGGCAAAAAGAACTTTATCCGCACCATGTGCATTGACAATATCGACAAATTGCTCTTTAGGCATAAACTCGAGGCTTTGGGAGCAATCAAAATACATCTCAGTTCCGCAAAGTTTTTCTCGAACCTCTTCCCACATCAAAAGTCCCCCGAGATGTGCAGCGACCATCACTCCGCCTCGCATCTGTCTTGCAACATCGGCAAACATTTCGGGAGTGCCGCGGAACGGTGCAGTATAAGCAATATCTTCACCCGCATGTTGAATAATGATAAGTCCTTTTTCAAATGCATAATAGTATATGTCGAGCATCTTTTTATCATTAACCAGAAAATCCTGATATTCCGGATGCAGTTTTATACCCTTTAGCCGAAGTGAAGCGACAAGATCAATGTCTCGCTTATAATCGTCGGTGTGTGGATTGATGCTCCCGAACATCACGACTCGATCATGGTCTATTTCCGCTGCCCAACGGTTGAGCGTTTCGGTCTGAGACGGTTTGGTCGCAATCGGTACAACCAGCGACATGTCTACGCCGGAGCGTTGCATGCTATCTAGCAAGCCTTGAAACGTTCCGTTAGTTTCCGGTTTAATGCTTTCGGGAAACTTTTGCGCAAGGCTCGAAACGGCACGTTCAGCAAGCGTATCGGGGAAAATATGCGTGTGGAAATCAAATAACATTACGCCGACACCTTCTTGCCAGCCGTTATTTTGCGCAGACTGCGAATCGGTATGGTACAAACCGCCACCTTGATAGCATCTCCCGGCAAGAACGGAATCACCGTCGCCGCCAAAGTGGTCGAAAGATCACTTCCTGTCGAAAACATGAATCCGACAATACCGCAAAGATAGACCAGCACAGAGCCTATTATCAACGACGTCACAATGGATACCACGCTGTCGTTTTTGTCAAGTATAAAGCCAACGGCAACGGCAGCGACAACATAGCCTAACAAAAAACCGCCTGTCGGACCAAGTAAAGTTCCCATGCCGGAACCAAAATTTGCAAATACCGGAAGTCCAACCGCGCCAAGCAAAAGATATATGACCACCGAGACTACTCCGGTAGGAAAACGCAGAAGACCCGCCGCCAAAAGAACTCCGACCGTTCCAAGGCTAACCGGAACAGGAGTGAAACCAAGCGGAACAGCTATCTGCGACAAAACCGATATCACTGCGGCAAACATAGCTATCAAAACCATGTCTTTTGTATTTGAATATAATCGCATTTATCTACAACCTTTCTTATATACTTTTTCTGTTTCTCCACATATCGACGAAATATAACCACGTTTTGTTCAAGAATAACAGAGGCGTTAGAAAACCAATACTGCAATAAACGAATTATACCAACCCGCCGTTAAGAAATTTAACAATTGCAGGACCTATATCGTTTAGTGGTAGCTGTTTCTTAACCGCACCTGTATCAAACGCCACCATCGGCATACCGTAGACTACACAGCTTTCCTTATCCTGTCCAAAAGTGAAAGAGCCTGATTTTCTCATGGCGAGCATACCTTTTGCACCATCTGCTCCCATTCCGGTCAAGATCACACCGACCGCACTTCGTCCTGCAGTTTTTGCAACCGAGTCAAAAAGCACATCGACCGAGGGACAGTGTCCGCTGACCTTTTCGCCCTTTTTGCTGGAAACATAGTACCCTTGAGCATCTTTTTTCAGTTCAAGATGATAATCACCGGCACCAATAATCACCTTGCCCGTCTCGACACGATCGCCATCGGCGGCTTCTTTGACACTCATCTTGCACAGCTTGTCGACACGGTTTGCATACATAGCAGTAAAGCCCGCCGGCATGTGTTGGACTACAACAATACCGGGGGTGTTTGCAGGCAAGTTTTTCAGCACCTGCAATATAGCCTCGGTACCGCCCGTAGACGCTCCGATAGCAATGACTCTGTTGTTGTCGGAGCGTGCCGACAACAACATGTTTGTGGGCCGAACCGCATTTGTGGTCGCCGGTATCAGTGTTCCGGTTTTCACCTTTGCGGTAGATGCCACCTTTATCTTATTCGTGATTTCGTTTATGAAATCATCAAAATCAGGTGGACTTTTCACCTGCGGTTTGCGGATAAAATCCACCGCTCCGGCGCTTATCGCATCAAACGCTCTCATCGGTGTGCCACTGACAACCACGATCGGTACCGAAAATGTGGGCAAAAGCTGTCGAAGGAGTTGTATTCCGTCCAGCTTTGGCATCTCAACATCCAACGTAACAACATCGGGTTTCAGCGACTTGATCTTCACGAATGCGTCGGCACCGTTGACCGCAACACCTACAATTTCGATGCTTGAATCCTCGCTCAACCGCCTTTTTAGCATCTCGGTGAAAAATATTGAATCGTCTGCAATAAGGAGTCGTATTTTACGCATATGACCTCAACTACTTCTCTCTCTTGTAGATAGCCGGTTTGACATAGCTGTATCGTGTTTCGTTGCGATTGATATTTTCGCTGTGTCCGATACACAAATAGCCACCCGGAACAGTGACATCATAAAACTTCTCTACAAGTTTATCTTTTGTCTGTTGATCGAAATAGATCATAACATTGCGGCAAAACACAAGATCAAATGGACGTTTGTTCTTGAAAACAAATGGCTCCATCAGGTTAAGCGGTCTGAAAACTACCTCTTGTTTTATCTTAGGCAACATGGTAAACATTTTGTTTGCTGGGTCGACCGTCAGGTATTTACTGTGCCATTCTTGCGGGATTTCGCTGAGGCCTTCTATCGGATAGCTCGCGATTTTCGCCTTATTCATAGCACTTTGTGAAATGTCGGTTGCAAGAATAACGGTATCCCACGAACTTTTTTTAGCACCAAAGTACTGATCCAGCACCATGGCTATAGTGTACGCTTCTTGACCGCTACTGCAACCTGCCGACCAAATTTTCAGCGACTTCGTTTTTGAGTGCATCGCCTCCAGCTCGGGAAGTGCCGTGTTGAGCAAAAAGTCAAAATGCTGCTGCTCCCGCATGAAATAAGTATGGTTAGTGGTAACCTTATTGAGCAGATTGGTAAGCTCCGCTCCCGTCGTATCGTTAAACAAAATCTTAAGATAATCCGAGAACTGTTCAATGCCTCTCGACTTCAACACGCCGGAAAGGCGCCCTTCCACCAACACCCGCTTTTTTGCCAGCGTAATGCCGTATTTATTATAGACAAAGTCTACAAGCTGTTTGAATTCGCTATCGGTGATTGAAATCATGTCAATTGCGTTCCTTTTTTACGATTACTTACAGTTTAATGTCTGCCTCGAAAAAACTATCAAGGTTGAGAGTCAGCACGAGGCGCTCTCCCATTTTCATGACATTGCTGAGGTATTTACTGTTTTCATTTTCGGTGCTGTTCGGAAGCCCGACCATCCTGTCGTTGTCAACACTCGCAACATCGTTGACACTGTCGACGATAATTCCAAGCGGCATGTCACAATGATTGACCACTACAATACTGGTCTGGTCATCATACTCTCGTTCTGCAAGGTTGAATTTAGTGCGTATATCAATGATAGGAACAATCTTTCCGCGAAGATTTATGATACCCTTGACATAATCCGGGACATGCGGAACGCGAGTTATCGCCTGTATGCTGATGATCTCGATAACGCTCACCAGCTCAATTCCATATACAACCTCGTCTACATAAAAGGTCAAAAAACTGCCTTTAAGATCGTCAGAAACCATTGCGGTTTTATTTGTATCAGACACGTTATCCCCTCCCTTTAATTGTTATACAGTAGCTTGTTGGCATCAAGAATCAGGCTGATACTGCCGTCACCTAAGATGGTACAACCGGCAAGACCTTGCGCCTTGATATCGTATCCGTTAAAGAAACTCGGGAACGATTTAACAACAACCTGTTGTTCGCCGATCAGCTCGTCTGCAAAAATGCATGCCATCTTTTTCTCACTCTCGACCAACAGCAAAATTCCGTCTTCGATATTGGTCTTCTCGGTCGGGAAATTGTATTTGCGATGCAATCTGATGATGGGGTGACAATCGCCGCGAAGCATAATCATCTCGTTCCCATCGACATCATGCAACAGCTGGCTGACATCGGTAACCTTGAACGACTGTTTTATCGATGTGATCGGAATGGTGAATATTGCATCGCCGACCGACAGCTCCATTCCGTCCACAATTGCGAGTGTAAGCGGGATCTTGATGGTAAATGTGGTGCCAAAACCCGGTTCACTATGTACCGAGATGCTTCCGTTGCATTTTTCGATATTCTGACGCACAACGTCCATTCCAACACCACGTCCTGAGAACTCGGTCACCTTTTCGTTGGTGGAAAATCCGGGGAGCATGATGAGTTGATATATCTCGTTTGTTGTATATTCACTCTCCGGTTTAACAAGCAAACCGTTGTCGCGCGCCTTTTTAAGCAATCTTTCACTGTTGAGTCCGCCTCCGTCATCGATAATATTAATAACAATTTCACCACCGATGTTCTGTGCCGAAAGTGTCAGTTTTCCACTGGCGGGTTTGCCGGCAGCGATGCGTTCTTCTGCGGTTTTTTCAATTCCGTGGTCCATCGAGTTTCTGATCATGTGCATGAATGGATCGGTAATGCTGTCAATGATGGTCTTATCGATTTCGGTGTCGCCGCCGATTGTGACAAGCTCAACCTCTTTTCCGAGTTTCTTGCTCATGTCACGTACGATTCGATTCATCTTTTGATAGAGCCCGTTGAGCGGAACCATACGAATTGACATGACAACGTCCTGCAACTCGTCAGTCAACTTGCGCAGTTGACGGGTAGCCTTATAAAAACTATCAAGTTGTAGACCCTTCAGTTCCGGATTTGATGCGACCATTGCTTCGGCGGTCACTATCTCTCCCATGAGATCCATCAACTGATCGAGTTTCTGCTGATTGACGCTGATTAGATTTTGTTTTTTCGGCGCCGAATCTCCGCCTGCGGCAGGTGTCGGAGCTTTCGCTTGTGCCGGTGCAGGTGTAGCAGACTGCTCCGTTTTTTCTTCTGTAGCCTCGGCGTTTTGCTGATTGTTCGGATTGTCTATGATAGTATTGCCTTGCTCTGCCAATATTTCGTAGCTACGAATATTCACCGCTGTCTCAATGGAGTCATAAACCTCTTGCGGATCGCCACTGCAACTGAAGCGCACCAACAATCCATGCGCAACAATGTCGGAAGAACAATCCGAGTTTGACTCAGGATTCGGAGGATCACTCTCAAGAGTATCGCAGAGGTCTTTAATAGAGTTGAGCAACATAAACGCCCTGATGTTTTCCATTTGACAACCGTCTTCAAAGAACACCTTGACACTATGTGTGTTTTCACCCGACGATGTAGCAACCGACTCATCGCCAGCGGTTACATTCTCTGTCGGTGCAGGAGCGGTAGTTGCCGCCGCCTCTCCTTTCAGCACCGCAACCTGTTCCACAATACGTGCAACAATTGCCGAAGAATCGGAGGGTTGATAATTGCTTATATCGTTTTGAATAGTCTCGACTTCATTCTTCAGGAAATCGGAACTTTGGAAAACGCAATCAAACAGACCCGAATTGTTGGATTTCGCCGTCTCCGGTTTTTCACGAATAATGAAAAACATGTCCTCTACATGGTGAGCAAGCGAGGAAACACCCTCAAGCCCCATCATGGCAGACGAGCCTTTTACCGTGTGCATGATACGAAAGATTTCGTTGATTGCATCTTCGTCGAACTCACCGTTTCTCTCGCTGTTCAACATGATTTCATCCAGTTGATCGAGCAGTGTCTGAGTCTCAAAGATAAACATTTCGAGCATGGGTTCTACGCTGGGATCAAATACACTCATAACTAACCGTTTCCTTTCTGATCGACACCGGGCTTCATCGACGAACCCCCAATGTTCGAACATCATATTTTTATCAAACTTGTTAAAGTATGATTCCAAAACGAGATTTTGCTAAAAAATTTATTTTTTTCTGAAATAACTATTTTATTTGCATTATATATATAGTATAATGGTTTTGAACGAAATAGTAAATACGTTTTTCAAATTTTTTTATTAACATTTGTAGGTTTAGATGGCTGACATACTGAGAGTTTCCTTTCCCGGTTCAGAAAAAACTTATATGAACCCAATTAAAGTGCCGCCCGAGGTCAGTTCTCCCTTCAACATTGTCGATCTTGCTCGTGTTGTAAAACCGCATTCCGATGAGGCTCTTCTTCATCAAAACAACTCGCAACTTGAGCATAGCGAAGCACCGGCAATATTGCAGGAGATGCTTAAAGACCCAAAGGTCACTGTCGGCTTTTTGCGCAACATATCCATGCTGGAAGAAATTTTTCGACTTCTCCCTAACAACAACGAGGTGGTCACAGGGGAGCTTAAAGAACTTTTTAACGCCCTGATGCTCAAGCCGGAGCAACTTCTTGGTGAGCTTTTGCGCCAATCTCAGTCATCCTCAATTTTCCAAGGCGACGCTTTTTCCATACTCCGAGGCCTTGAAATGGGTGGTGACATGCGATTGCAACAGGCGGTTGCAACACTCCTCAAGGCTTTCACCGGCGCCGAGAGTGGCGCGGATATTATGCGTTCCATCTCAAACAATCTGCAATACCTTGGTGAGAACCAAGCGGCACTCAAGGTGCTTTCTGAGAAATTCCTCTCGCTGGCCCAAAGCTTCCGAACCGCAACACCTTCCGACTTTGAACAACTCAAAGGACAGGTGTTAGAACTTATGAAACAACAGCAAAGCAGCCTTCTCAACTCCCCGTCGCTTCAAAAAGTCGGTGCTATTCTTATCTACAACCTTTCTCGGTTTCAAGACAATGCCGACTTTCTACCGGAATCGCTCGAGCGACTTTCTTCTGTTTTGCAGCGTGAAGGAGAGTGGGCGCTTTCCCTGTTGAAAGACTTAACCTCAAAAATTGACAATCCGGAACTGAAAAACAAGCTTTTTGAGTTACTCTATGGAGCAAAACCCGATTATGTCACTTTTCTGAAAGAAATTCTTGCAGCAAAGATGCCGTACGAAGCAAATCTTCCAAGTTCCTCAAAAGTCATGGACGCGCTTGTGGGTATTTTGATCAAAGAAGGTCGACTTGCCGAAATGCAACTTGTTTCAGATGATAAAATCGATGAGATCATCACGAGTTTGCTGTCCTCTCCTTGTAACTACACTCCTCTTCTACACTTCGTAATACCGCTCGACTTTTTTGACATGCGAGCCTTTGCCGAGATGTGGGTTGACAACAATCCGGAGTACAGTTCCGGCGAAGAGCGTGACGACGAGCAACATCTGCTTGTTGCATTCGAAATTGAGGGAATAGGCTCATTCGAGACCGAGATATATACGCATGGAAAAGACATGCAGATACTGATCCTCTGTCCGCCTCGATACCTTGAAGACTTTTCTCAGCTACAAAAAAGCCTTTCAAAAATCGTCAGCAAGAGCGGCTATCGATTAAAGGAATGTCGAGTCGACGAACTAGTACGCGGACGCAGCCTTATGGAAGTTTTCCCGGATCTTCCCCACCGCCGCATGGGGCTTGGAGTGAAGGCATAAGCAGTTATTTGATTTTATCAAAGGAGATTGAGAAATTTTGGCACCAAAGGACCGAAAGGCAGTTGCCTTAAAATATGATCCGGATTTCGACCTCGCTCCCGTCGTAGTGGCGGCAGGTTATGGCGATATCGCAAGCAAGATAATCGATGTCGGCGAACAGCGTGGTATTCCGGTATTTCGTGACGACAGCACAGCTTCGATGCTCTGTATGTTGGAGGTAGGCAGGAACGTTCCCGTCGAGCTCTATGAAGTTGTGGCGGCGGTATACGTCGAGCTTATGAATATATCCCAACGAATAAAGGGTAACGATATATCCTTCCCAAGCATAGAACCGGCACAGGAGGCTACAGAAGATGAATCTATTTAAACGCAAAAAACAAAATACACAAACCAGTGAAAAGGATGCGTACACCTCGCTGATCGGTCTTAACTGTGAGATTGCTAAAGAGGACGGCGCAATACTCGGGTATGGAAAGGTCATTAGTGAAAACGACGATGAAATCGAGATAACATTCAGCCATATGATACGCAACTTTTCGTATGACAAACCGATTCGACTGACTTTTTACAACGATACCGACAACAACCTTGTGTTGACCACCAATATCGTATCGTCACACAACCTCTCCGCCATGTTAAAGATCACCGATCGTTCGGTACTCACAAATCATCGTTCCAACTTCAGGACAAGAGTGTTTATTCCCGGCACACTTCTCTTTGATCCAACATTGGACGAAGACAACGACGATTCTATCGAATATGAAGTGCAGATAAACGATATCAGCCTTACCGGTCTTATGTTGATGTGCGAAGCGGAGCTTAATGTTGGTGATTCCTGTGTTGTATGCTTCCGACTTCCCACCGAGACGATGTACCTCCCCTCGGTCATAAAACGTCGAATCCACCGACCCGACAACATTCATCGTCAGTATGGACTTGAATTTTGTGAACCAACCCAAAAACAGGTTGATATAATCTGTCAGTTTCTTTTCCTGCTTGACACCGCTATGAGACAGCTTCGCACAACCTCGCTCAGCGAGTTCAAGCTTTTCGAAAACTCATGGGAGCTCATACGCGAATGGTCAAGAAGTTACAGTGAAAAAACGCCGAGTATGCTCGGGCGATATAATAGAAAAGGAATTGCAGGCAAAAACAACTTTTTCCGCAAAAACTAAAACAGCATATTAGCAACGAAAGGAAGATACGATTCTATGCAATCGCAGAACAGAATATTTGCACTTGATATCGGCACACGTAACGTAGTAGGCCTTGTGGGAATATACGAAAACGGGGTATTCACCACCGAGGCAATGCACATTGAAGAACACCGTGAACGCGCAATGATGGACGGTCAGATTGAGAATATCGGCCAGGTTGCAGAGGTGGTACGTATAGTACAAAACACCCTCAGTGAACGCCTTGACGTCGAACTTACCGAAGTCTATGTTGCGGCGGCCGGTCGTGCCTTACTCACAACTCATGGTGTCGCCGAACTTCCGAGCGCCCCCACCATCGGCATCACCCCAAACCAAGTGGCAGAGCTTCAACTCTTAGCGATTGATGACGCCTACTCTAAGCTAGAGCGCACCGCCGGAGCCGGCGGAATGGCTTGTGTCGGTCATTCGGTGATCGGTTACACCCTCGACGGCCATCGGTTTTCTTCGTTGCTCGACCATAAGGGTGAGAAAATCGAGATCGAAATCATTGCAACATTTCTGCCTCAACAGGTGGTGGAAAGCCTCTATACAGCAATGAACCTTGCGGGTCTTGTCGTTGCGGGTTTGACGCTTGAGCCTATTGCCGCCATGAATGCCATTGTACCGAAAGAGCTGCGTTCACTGAACATCGCGCTAGTCGACATTGGTGCCGGAACAAGCGATATTGCAATCTCGTCACAAGGAGCGATCGCCGCCTACACCATGGCAACCTTTGCGGGTGATGAGATTACCGAAAAAATTGTATCGCACTATGTCGTAGATTTCAATATGGCAGAACAGATAAAACAAAGCCTTGATAAAACCACAGTTGAGTTCACCGACATACTCGGCAACGAGATATCTGTATCTTCTAAAGAGATTGAAGAAGTCATCAGTTCCACCGTGGAAGAGTTATCACTCACCATCTGCAACAACATTCAAGAGGCAAACGGAAAACCGCCTCAAGCGATCTTTCTCGTCGGTGGTGGAAGCAAAGTTGTGGGGCTTGCACCGCTTGTAGCGAGCGGCCTTTCGATGGATCCGTCACGTGTCGCTATCGGTGGTAACAACTACATGAAAAAAATGGTAGTCGCCGATTTCGATGTTTCCGATCCCGGATTTGCTACACCTTTCGGCATTGCAATAACGGCCGGCTCGCTCATGGGCGAGGACGGGTTTTACGCCTTTGTAAACGGTAAAAAAATACGTCTTTACTCCTCAGAAAACCAGACCGTCATGGATGCGCTGTTACTTTGCGGCTATAAATACAGCCAACTTCTCGGACGTCCGGCAAAGCCTTTGCATTTTATGCTAAACGGCAAATCAAAGACAATCTCCGGAAGCTTTGCGACCGCCGCAGTTATCACCGTAAACGGTGAAAGTGCCGGAATCAGCACCGCTATCGAGCGCGCCGACAAAATCTCTATCGAGGTAGCGGTGGATGGAGTTGATGCCTCGGCCACGGTCGGTGATGTACTCCCAAACGTCGCAAAAGAACACTTTGTTACGATAGCGGAACATCCGCTTAGGTTTGGTAGTTTCGCAACGCTAAACGGCCAGCCTGCTACGGCAGAAATGCAAATTTCCGATGGCGACACACTGGAAGAAAACACGATTTCTACGCTTGGTGAACTCATGGCGGCGGCAGAACTCGACATATACAGCTACGATTTGCGTATCGCCGCAGAGGTTTTGGAATCTGACTATATTTTAAAAGATGGCGATGAAATTTCAATCGGTGAAGACGAGGTTATCGAACTTCCGTCAGGCAATGACATTCAAGCCATCGTAACCGATGACCAGTCGAAAGATACATCTACAACAATTTCTGTCGGATTGTCCGAGGCTATTGATTCGAATGGCGGGCTTTATGTTTTCATCAACGAGCGCCGAATCGATCTTCCGGAAAAACAGGATCGCTCCTCCTATCTATTTGTAGATATGCTCAACTTCATTGACATCGACCCTAATACGCCTAAAAGCAATATTAAAATTTTGAAAAACGGCAACGATGCCTCCTATCTCGATACGGTAAGCGTCGGAGACAAGATTGATGTGAGTTGGGATGAATAGCATTATTATTGAATTATGAAAGGGAATATGTTGAACAATTTGGTTCGTGCAATATCGCAAGACGGCTCGGTCGTCGCAACGGTCGTAGACAGCACTAAGATGGTCTCTGAAATGGAGCAGGTACACGGCACCTCGGCGGTTGTAACGGCGGCTCTCGGACGTCTTTGCACTGCAGCAGCGCTCATGGGAGCTCAACTAAAAGGCGAAAATGAAAGTCTGACACTTCGTATCAACGGCGGCGGTCCGGCCGGAACACTGATGGCAGTATCCGACTCAAAAGGCAACGTAAAAGGCACCGTGACCGAGCGAATTGTCGATCTTCCATCCAACAGCTATGGCAAGTTAGACGTCGGCGGCGCTGTCGGAGTTGACGGCTTTTTGGATGTTATGCGTGACAACGGACGCGGCGAGCCTTATACCGGACGAGTAGCCCTCGTGTCGGGCGAAATTGGCGACGATATCACAAACTACTATGCAACAAGCGAGCAGACGCCAACCGTTTGCGGGCTTGGCGTACTGGTCAATCCTGATTTGAGTGTCAACTCAGCAGGCGGTTTTTTGGTTCAACTTCTTCCATTTTCCGACAATTCGGTCATCGAGATCATAGAAAAGAATCTTGAGCGTTTGCCTGCTGTATCGTCTCTTTTTTCTGATCACACTCCCGAGCAAGTGGTCGAACTTTTGTTGGAAGGATTGTCTCCCGATGTTCTCGACACCTCTTTGGTACAGTATTGCTGTGACTGTTCATCACAACGTGTTGAACGAGCATTGATAAGTCTTGGCGCAGAAGAGCTGCTGAACATGGCTAACGAAAAAAAATCCACCGAAGTGGAATGTCATTTTTGCAATAAAAAATATTGCTATTCTCCAAAACAGCTTGCCGAGATGGCGAACCGAATCTAGTAAATTCGAACAAGTGGCTGTGTGATTATCAAAATAGAAATGCTTAATGCTTGCTGAACAACGAGTTGTTCAGAGACTTTACTTAATGTCATTTAACTTGAAAACCGATCAAATGAGCTCTTGCCGAGGCAAGAGCTCATTTCTTTGCGGCTATCTTTATAAATCAGTTGCGCCGTTCTTTCTTGTTTTCCTTTTTGAAAGAGTACATACGCTGATCCGCCAGATGATATATCTCTTTGAAGTTTGTGACCTTATCAACACCGATATGCACTATCCCATAGCTGATAGAAGTATTGTAAGGTTTTTGGTATCTCTTTTTCAGCTGGGTAATCTCACGATTACACTGAACCGACTTTTTGATGTATTCATACTCATTCCCGGAGGAACTCACCACCAAAAATTCATCGCCGCCAACACGTGCAACGGTATCTTCGTCGAATATAACCGACAAAGTTTTGGCAACGTTGAGAATATAAAAATCCCCCTCTTCATGCCCGTATAGATCGTTTGCCTTTTTTAATCCGTCCATATCAAAAAGCAGAACAAAAAACTCTCTGCCTTGTTTGAGATATATGTTCACAACCTCCTCGGCGGTGGAACGGAGTTTCAAGCCGGTAAATTGGTCGGTCGAGGCGGTCTCCTTCAGCTCACGGATTGACTGTTCTTCGACGGCAACGATATGAGAAAGTTGCTCGCATTTAATTGCACTTAATTTGAGCTGAGCAAAAATGTATGTATAAGAAAGCGTAAGCATGTGTGTAAGGAAAACACCTATTCCGACACGCAAAAGCAAAAGTTCCACTAGTTCATTTCCGGTATCAGAAGAGTACACAACATCAATAAGCGAAATGTAAACGAATAGCACAAGCATGATGGTGTTTGAGAAGATGAGGTTTTTATAGTCCGTCCTGATAACATCCAGTATTTTTTTTGAAATAGTCCGACCACCGATCATCACAAAAGGAACAGCTGCAATAAAAGCAATAAACGCAATGTATCCCTTTACGTCATTCATAACGTGTGCATCGTTCACCGATATTTCATTAGCTCGTACGAACATGGCTGTCACAATCATTCTAATAGCATATAGATTCAGAACTTGGGATAATGAGGTGAAAATGCTTCCCATCATATCAATTTTATACAAATATCGCATCATCACAATTGAAACAAGCAAAAATGCAGCCATAACTATAACGTCATGGTACTGACTATCAATGAAAATCAAACCCGACAGTACAATTGAATTTATGACTGTGGTAATCGCCAAACGCGATAATGTACACTCTTCTGCAAAGATACTCTTTGAAAGGTTGCGTTGGATCGCAAAATTATAGAGCGCAAGAATCACGAAGGTAACGCAAAGAATCATCATCATTTCAGGTACCTACTTTCCCTGCTCTCATAGAAAGCGGCTTTATTCTTTCGCATTTCAGCATCGGCATCTGCGAGAACCTTTGATATTCCCTCGCTACGCATCTCGTCGGTCACGCGTTTCGCACCTATGCTGACAGACACCGGAAAATCTTCCAGTTCATCATGCATATCAATCTCTCTTTTCAATCGTTTCACGACACCTTCGAGCTGTTCTTGTGTGGTGTTATTGAGTATCGCAATAAATTCATCGCCGCCAACCCTTGCAGCGATATCGTCCTCTCGAAGCGTGCGAGTCAACGACTTAGCAATGCAATTTATCAGCTTATCACCCGACGCATGTCCGAAGTTGTCGTTCACAAATTTCAGACCGTTTATATCTACAAACAATATCCCCAGCTGCAGATCATCGGTATGAAACACACCTTCAAGTATCTCTTGAACAAACTTACGATTAAAAAGTCCGGTAAGGTCGTCTTTGTCTATCTTATTGGCAATCGTCTTTTTCTGCGTCAGTATTTCATTATACGTTTCATCCAAACTGTCGGCAAAGCGCTTGAATTTATGCAAGGTAAGCATATTGATTGCGTAAAGCAGGATAAAATAAATCAACACGGCCATAATCAGCACAGTCGTCAGTGAATAAAAGACCTGTTGCGGAAACTCCTTATATTCGATTAAAAAGTATACATCAACAGTGATCAATATGGTAAACAAGAAAGCAACACCCGCAAGCATCTCGGAATACTGTTCTGAAGAAGTTATACGAGTTATCATTTTGGTATCGATGGCTACACTCACTGCCAACAGAATCAAGATCAACAGCGCAAACACCAAAATATATAGTTGGTTATTCATGTCTCTATTCGAAACAACCTCGTTCGTAGGCACCCCGAACATGGATGATACTATCACCAAAGAGGTGTAGTGAACCATTGCAATATGTAACGCAAATATTGACGCTCCTGCAATTAGCTGACGATAACGTGTCTTTGACATCAACCAAAATTCTATCATTAAAACCGGTATAACAATCAGATAAGACATCCAAACAGGCAGACTGAGAATAATGACAATCACCGTATTAAGCACGGCGAGTATCGAATTTTGCAGCATATTTTTTCTGCCATTTACCAAAATCTTGCTCGAGTAATTAAAAAGCAACATTTGATATGCAAAGCAGAACAATATGGCCAATATATCCCAAGTATTAATATTAGGCATAAAACCTCTACGGTGAGTACAGTACAACCTTGTGTTGAATACATTATAGCATATATTTCAAGGCATTTAAAGGATTTTACAAAAAAAGAAACGATTTTTTAGTAACAACTATTATTATCGTCTTCCGGTCATCAGCAATCGATATAGCTGACCAATCTTAGGCAGGGCATAGGGATAAAACTTTTTATAAGCACTGCAAAAATAGTTGCGGCCGAGTCCATTTTCAAAATAGTCACGATCACGTCTGCAACCGCCATGACAGATTTGAAACAGTTCGCACGTTCTGCACGCCTCGTCGGTTACTACACTCTGTTTTACAAACTCGAGTTCCGCTCGACGTTCGTCAATCTCGGCAAGTGTCTGATCATTCAGGTTTCCGAGTCGGTAGTCATCCAGCATGTAAAAGTCGCAAGGAAACACATCACCATTCGCTTCAAAAACATACTGGTGAGAGCAGACTCCGCTCATGCCACACGCCTCGGGCGGGCGCCCATCTGCCATGATGAGCAGATTGTCAAACAGTCGATGATAGCGCTTTCTGCCGTTCATTGCATCGTTATACCAACAGTCAAACGCCGTTCTGAGATACCGTTCAAAATCCTGCGGCCTGAGCGACCACTCGTGCCCTCCTCTCACCTCTTCTAGCGGATCGAGACATGGAATATATTGCTGGAACTCTAATCCGTTCTTGATGAAAAAATTGTAGGTTTTCTCGACACTTCGACAGCTGTCACGTGTCAGAACCGCAAGCACATTTGTGTCTACGCCATGATTGAATAGCAGCTGTTTTGCACGCATTATCCGGCTGTATGTTCCTTTCCCGGCGGAATCAAGGCGATATTTATCGTTAAGTTCCTTGGTTCCATCCAGCGATAGCCCTACCAAAAAACCATGTTCTTTAAAAAAAGCGCACCACTCATTGTCCAGCAACAACCCGTTCGTCTGAATGGCATACGATATTTCACAGCTATTTATGTTATACTGTGGCACCATCTCTACCATTCGCTTGAAAAAGTCTAATCCCGCAAGGGTAGGCTCACCACCCTGAAAGGCTATTACGCAACCGTGAGTAACCTCACTGAGTGTATTTTTCAATATGCTGCGAAGCGTCTCGTCACTCATGAAACCGTAGTTTGGAATGTCCCGCTTTGAAGTTTCGTCTGCATAAAAACAATAACTGCAACGCATATTGCACATTCCGCTTGCAGGTTTGAGTAACAGATGAATATATTGCATATCTTTCTAAATCCTTTCGGTGTCATGTTTTTGTTGCCAACCGCAACACTTTGGTGTATACTAACGATAAAAGAAAAGCATATCGACAAGGGAGAGCTGTGCCTTATGACTGTAACTCTGTTTTCAATAAATATTGACCTTATACCGCTTGGTATTGCCGTCGGCGCGCTTGTACTCTCTATGTTTCTTGCCGTCCTCAACAAAAAAGCAATCGCTCCGCTGATGCTGCGAATTTTTTCTAAGACGAGATTTCACTATGATGAAATCCTGATACGAGCGTTTATCCGTCCAACCTCGGCATTGTTGATATTTTTCGGACTTTACTTTTTTGTCGTTTTCGGCATCGACGCCCTTAGTATCGAGCCGACGATAGACATGATACCCATTTACAACAAGGCGATCCGTGTCGCTATAATTGTATATTTTACCGCCGGCACCTTTGGTGCCTCCGATATCTTTGGCGAAATTCTTCGTGTAGTAGGTGCCAAAATCGACATTGAGACAGGGAAAATGGTGTCTCGATTTATCGGCTATATATTCAAGTTTTTGGTCATAGCACTCGGTGTTGTTATAATAGTAAGCGAGTTCGGATACGATGTCAACGGCTTTTTAGCCGGTCTCGGACTCGGTGGTTTGACTTTTGCGCTTGCCGCTCAGGACAGCGCCTCCAACTTTTTCAGCGGACTTGTGCTTCTCTTTGAAAAGCCGTTTGATGCCGGAGACTGGGTCAAACTCGGAAACCTTGAGGGCTCGATCGAGGCGGTCACCTTTCGCAGTACCCATATCAAAGATATCAACGGCACCAAAATTGTGATCCCCAACTCCGATATCACCGCAAAGCCAATCATCAGTTATAAAGATATCCAGATGCGCTACACCGGCCATGCTATCCATTTTCGCCCCGAAAGCGACATTGAAGCGCTCAAGGCCATGATTGCAGAACTTGAAGCAATATTGCTTGCCGACGAAGAAATCCTCACCGACACGGTCATTGTAAAACTCGCAGACTTCACCGTAGCCGGTGTCGAGGTCAAGCTCGCATACGGCACAAAAACTACCGACTATATGGAATATCTTGCTAAAAAACAATCTATAAACCTTGAGGTCTTGCATCTGATCAAGAAACACGATCTGCAACTCAACGTGTTCAACACAAAGATTTAACCGTTATCGATATCGTCTCTGGTCACGTTTCGAATCCATTTGCCCGACAGCACTCTGGGCACCGACATTGAGACTTTGAACACAGTATCCATTCTTATAGCGAGATAAATGAACACCGGCTGTAGTTCCAAAACAAACGCTGTCAAAAGTCCCAGCGGTATACTGACAAACCAGACACCACAACAGTCAACTATTAGGCTGAATTTTGTGTCTCCACCACCACGCAATATCCCAACTATATTGGCAACATCAATCGAATTGAGAGGAATGAGCATTCCGAGCACAAATATCATCTGTGTGGCAATGTCATGTGCCTCCTGCGTAACATTAAAAAGGTATGGAACGAATGAGCCAAACGAAAAGATCAAAACACTTCCAACCAACCCAATGCAAAACACGATGAACATCAAAGTTTGTGCAAGCCTTTGCGATTCTTCTTTTGTGTCCCCTCGTCCGATACTCTTTCCGCAGAGCACACATGCCGAACTCGCTATGCCGAACGTCGTCACGCTTACCAGCTGAAACACAATGCTGTTTATACTATTTGCCGCCACGAAGTGTGAACCAACCTGTCCGATGATCATGGTGGTGGCAGAAGTACCGATACTCCACAAAAGTTCGTTGCCTACGACAGGTAGACTATACTTAATATAGTCGGGGAGTAGCGAGCGGTTAAATTTGAAAAAATGGTGTATTCTCATCTTCAATCTTGTTTCCACACGATACATATAGAAAAACGCGAGGCCGAGTTCGCTTATTCTCGCTAAGATCGTACCGATCGCTGCGCCTTGCACACCAAGTTCCGGCGCGCCAAACTTACCAAAGATAAATATATAATTAAAAAAGACATTTACAAAAAAAGAGATGCCATATATGACTGCCGAAGCACGAACTAGCTCAACCGCACGAATACAAGACAAAAAGCAACTCGCCGCACTAAAAAACACAAATGAAATACTCAGTGTCGAAAGATATTTTGCGCCCTGCTCGATAACCTGTGGTTCAGATGAGTAAAGATGCATAATCTCTTCTGCAAAGAAAAAACAGACTATCGAAAACAAAAGAGCAAAAGAAAGCAATATCCTCATTGTCATCGAGATGATCTGCCGAATAATTTTGATGTCACCTTTGCCCCAGTACTGTGCAATGAGCACGGTACCGCCCGACGCAAAACCGAAACCAATAATCATCAAAATGAAAAACGGTTGACCACCGAGACTAGCAGCGGCAAGCGCCACATCGCCAAGTTGTCCAAGCATAAGGTTATCCATCAAGGTGACCGAAAGTCCGATAACGTTCTGCAACGCTATCGGTATCGCAATAGAGAGCATGCTTGTCAAAAACAACTTGTCGGTTACAAAATGTTTTTTTACGAAGCTACTGTTCAGTAATCTATTTTTAGGCATCGGTTCTCCTTGAAAAATATCGTGATTTATGATACTATATCATTGTGAATGTGAAAGGACTGTAACTCTATGAACTTTAAGAACATGATATTCGATCTCGGCGGTGTCGTCGTGAACTATAATCCAAAAGAATACTTGCTGGAGCGTTTCTCCGATAAAGACACCGAGGAATTTTTGTATGATGCGTTTTTTGGCAGTGAAGAATGGTATATGTTGGACAAAGGTACCATTGAGCAAAAAGCTGCGGATCAAGTCTTCATGCAGCGCGCAAGAAAGGTAGGCCTTGCCTTTGAAATGCAGGCATTGATAGACGATTGGTATGATCTTCTTCGCCCAAAAAGAGACGTATGTGCGCTCATATTGGAACTTAAACAGTTCGGCTATGACATCTATTATCTCTCAAATATCTCAAAGTCGGCAATGGAATTTTTGAGGACAAAAACCACTGTCATGCGCCTATTCTCAGGCGGAATCGCCTCAAGCGATGTCCGTATTTCAAAACCCGAGCCGGAAATTTATCGTCGCTTACTCACCGAATATAACTTGCGAATAGAGGAATCGGTTTTCATCGACGATATGCCAAAAAACGTTGAGTCGGCGCACAGCCTCGGTCTTCATAGTTTTCTCTATACTACGACGGAGCAACTGAAAAACAGCCTCTACAAAGAAGGAATCGAACTTTTCCTCGGACGATGACCGTCTCGCTATTTTGCTTCAGCTATCCGCCTCAAAATTGAATATTTTTCTGCCGTCGCCGCACACTCAAAGCTGAATTTTTGCAGCGGGTGTGGGGTGGCGGTCATTTTGTTGCCTGCCTCATCACAAATATCGCTTGGTACGACATCAAAACTCCTGCCGTCGGGACAAAGTATATTGAGCTTTTCCCCCTCGACAAACTTGCCGCGCTGAGTACAATAAATTCTGCCGTTTTTGCTATATTCTATCACCGCAAGCGGTTCGCCGCCGACAATGTATCCTCCTGTGGTCGTTGCCTGTTTCGCCCCCTCGGCTCCAAGGTAAAATCCGGTTCCATAGGGTCGATGGCTGGTGCGTAGCAGTTCTGCCAGCACATCCTCTCCGCAGTCATACGGCTCGCTAGCGGTTGCATCGCTACCGACCGAAATACGGTCGGTGGCACGTCGATATGCCGAGGTGGTGCTCGCAACATAATAGAATGACTTGCTACGTCCTTCAATCTTGAAACTGGTAACTCCTGCCTTCGCCAAAACGTCAAGATGTGGAGCCATGCAAAGATCCTCTGCGTTCAGTATATAGCTACCGCCCTCGTCTTGTACAATTGGCAGTTGCAGACCTTCGTCGTTCAATAGCTTGTAGCTATGGCGACAGGGTTGATAGCAAGCCCCCTTGTTTGCGTCACGACCGGCAAGGTAAGAGGAAAGTAGACACCGTCCCGAAAAGGACATGCACATTGCCCCGTGCACAAAGCATTCAAGTTCCAACTCTATTGGAATTTTTTCTCTTATTGTTGCAATCTGTTCCAGATTTAGTTCTCGTGCCAATACCACCCGAGATGCGCCCATCTCGTATGCGGCAGTAGCGGCAAGCTCATTAGTAATGCCTACCTGTGTCGAAAGGTGGATTTCCACATCCGGCGCGAGCTTCTTACATAGCGACATCACACCGATATCTGCAACGATAAATGCATCGACACCGGCTTGTTTCGCACTCTCAATTGCCTCAGGGAGGAACTGCGTCTCTTCCGGCGTCGGTGTAGTGTTGAGCGTGTAGAAAAGACGTTTACCCTGTGCATGTACCTTTTTTGCCGCAACACAAAGCTCTTCGTCGGTAAAGTTGACACGTCCACGGCGCATACTGAACGATTTACCGCCCACATATACCGCATCGGCACCGTAGGCAATCGCAAATTCAAGACAGGTCAGATCGGCGGCCGGAGAGAGCACCTCCGGCAATGTTCTAGTCAAGTGATTCATTGACCGCATATGCCTTGTTGATGTTTGCATTGTGTTCATCTGCCGTCTCGGCATAATAGTAGGTTCCGGCAAGGTCGGTCACAAAGAAGTAATATGGGCTACCCTCGGTCGGATAAAGAGTATTGAGCATTGCATCAATGCCCGGATTACATATGGGGCCTTCCGGCAGACCAACCACCTCATAGGTGTTGTAGGCGTTGTACATGTCGGCATACTCCGCTCCCTCCTGGAACAAAAGCCAACCGGCATCGCTGTCGCCGTTTCCAAGGTAGTATGCTACAGTATCATAGAGATAGTTGTTGTCGCCGGCCCTGTTGACATATCCACAGACGTTGCACTGCAACCTCGGCTCGATACTATCCTCTGCAAGACGGTTGTGAAGCACTGCCGCAACGTCCGCTTGGTGTTGAATGGGACCTGCCTCACGCTGAACAATCGAGGTTAGCGTGATAAGCTCATCCAATGTCATTCCAAGCTCAGCGGTTCTCGCTTTCATCTCCTCAGTAAAGATGAGGTCAAACTGTGCATAGATTTTTTCTACCATCTCATATACTGTGCTGTCGGCAAAGAAGAAATATGTTTCAGGATAGAGATAACCTTCCGACTTCATAAAACGAAGCGGGGCTTCCGGTATTTGATTCCAGAATTCAAACTGACTGAAATCACCGTTGTTCGCCACATCTAAAAATTCTTCGACAGTGCAAAGTCCGGCCTCTTCCATAAGCTGTGCAAAGCGCAGCGAAGAAATACCCTCCGGAAAGGTCACCGAAACCTGCTCACGCTCTACGTTCGGAGTCTGCAACATCAAAATCAACTCATCATATCCCATGCCTTTTGTCAGGTCAAAGGTGCCATACTGAAACAGTTCTGCCCCACCCATGATGGATGCATACTGCTCAAAAATGAATGCGTTACTGATAATCCCCTGTTCTTCCAAAAGATTTGCAATTCCGGAAGGAGAGGTTCCCTGCTCAACCACAAAGGTGACCGCCTCACCCGGCACATCAGACCCTTGTACCTCGTTTTGGTAGGTTACATATCCAAATATGCCACCACCCACAACAGTCAACATGATTGCTAGCACTATAAGGCAACCGCAACCCATTGTCTTTCTTTCGCTCATAATAAAAAGTTCCTTTCTCAGTCAAACATCATGTTCATATATAATTTTTCATAGGCAAACTCCTCATTCAGAGGACATATCATGCCGTAAAAATAACTACTTGAGTCGCTTTGGCTCGTCTTTTCATCGTCTGATGAAAGATGAACCGTGATTGTCTCAACCTCCTCAATCCCTCCAACGGCAAACAAAAGCTGTCGTGTTGTCCGCACATTGTCTGCAAAGAGTTCCCGTACGACCACCCTTCCATCAAGCCTGCAATATACACAGTATCCTTCCTGTATGACAGCAATGACAGCATTCTTGCTTTGCCAGTGTGCGCAAAACACCTCGTATGCCGTGGCAGAAAATGTTAGATTGTGTCCTCTTGCAAACCTTGCACGCAGTGAAGTCAACAGTTGGGGAGCTACCGCAAAAAACTCGACATTGTCATCGGAGCTCGGAAGAATCTCCACCTCGGTCTTTTCAAAAACAAAGCTCGGCTCAAATCCATTTTCCAAAAGCGCTTCACGTGTCTCATCCTCGGCTGAAAACAGCGTCGTAACCACAAATGCAGAACCGTGTAAGATAAGTTCATCCTTTGCATGTTTCATTAGATCACACAGCACCGTTGCATTAAAATTGGGATGGGTAGCGAGTGCGTACAGAAACGATCCTCTTTTTCCTAAAATCGAAACCGAAATAAAACAAGCAATCGCCGCAACGCGTTCATCATGTTCGCATACAAAAGTGTTCTTCGGTGTCGACAGCTGCTCAAACAGCAGTGGCGAATTTATCGAAGAAGCGGTAGCAAACATGATCTCAAATATTTCCGGATGATCTTGCGGCCTCGCCGTTCGGAAAATCATTATAGTTTCTCCTGCACAATACCGTAAATCTCTTTTGCGATATCTTCACGGGAGCGCATCGCTCCCTCTACATCACACTTTACCTCTCGCCAGCACAACCTCTGCGCCATCTGTTTTGCAATGCGGTGTGCCGAATGTTGATGCGCATCATCTTTTTCATGAATATCCCTACCTCCCTGAACCGCGTATCTTTGATCCATAAGTTCAGAACTGAGTTTAACCGGAAGCGACAAAAAAATCACCTCGTCCGGCTTTGGGATACCGAGTTTATTATACTCAAAATCAAACAACCAGTCAACAAAAAGATCGTGCTCCTCCGGCGGAAGCTTTGTACACTGGTGGATTGCATTTGCAGTGGTATATCGGTCACATATAAGGATACCGCCGCGATCGTAAAACTCTTTGAAATCTCGCATATATCGACAATAGCGATCCACCGAAAAAAAAGACGAGGCGGCAAATGCATTAACATCGTCGGCATTCTCAGACAGCTCGCCGGCAAGATACATACGGACCGGACCGGACGAAAGACTATCGTAGTCGGGAAAGGCGACACTTCTTACATCATATCCCTGCGATAACAATTCATTATATAATAATTCGGTTTGGGTCGCTTTGCCGCAACCGTCAAGACCGTCTATTACAAATAGTTTGCCCATAATTCGATTCTTTCCTTTCCTGTCGTTATCCTTGGACGAATTAAGTGTCTATAATTTTTCCATCGGTGCATAGTTCGCCATCGTTTTTTTCAGTCCGACACGATCAAACTGTATCTCGACAATCGAATCGCCGGACAGCGGCGTGACATTCTTGACAACACCGGTGCCGAACACGCTGTGTTTCACCTTGTCGCCGACATTATACGAGGCCGGCTCGCTCAATGCCTTTTTCGGCGGCACTTGTTTTGAGGGAACATTTGCGGCAAAACTTCCAAGACCGCCGGAGCGCAGTGTAGCGCCGGAGCGATAGCTCGAAGCATCGACCGATCCAAACTTTGTATCCTGTCTCGTCGCAGAGTCAAGGTTTGGCGGTGATGTGAACAGTTCGGGTGGTATTTCCCCCACAAACCTTGACGGGCGATTGAACTTTGTCTGGCCGAATACAAACCGCTTTGAAGCGACCGATATGTATAGTCTCTTTTTCGCCCGAGTAAGGGCAACATAACAAAGGCGTCGCTCTTCTTCGAGCTCTTCTGAATTGTGTCTTGCACTTTCCATCGGAAAAATCCCGTCCTCCAGTCCGACCAAAAACACATTTTCAAACTCAAGACCCTTGGCGGCGTGTACCGTCATCAACACCATATAATCGGCGTCTTCGTCATAGTTATCAAGATCGGTAAACAGCGCAACCTCTTCCAAAAAGCCAAGAAGAGTCGCCTCTTCGCCCTGTTTTTCCTCATATTCCGCTATCATGGAAACCAGCTGAGTCAGATACTCTATATCGGTCTCGCCACCTTCTTTGTCCGCCTTGCACATTGACATATATCCACTCTGTTCAATAACGGCAGAACACAGCTCGGACGGTTTGAGCTCATCGGTGAGCATCGAGAGCTTGCGGTACATATTATAGAAGTCGGCGAGCTTCGCGGCAGGGCGCACCAGTACCGGAAAGTCGGTTGGTCGCTCAATTACGTCAAGGCAACTCATACCGTGTGAGGCGGCAATTTCCGAGATCCTCTCGGCGGTGGTTGCACCGATTCCTCTTGCCGGAACGTTGAGTATTCTCATCAGTCGCAGATTGTCATTTCGATTGGTCAGCACCGAAAGATAGGAAAGAATGTCCTTGATGACTTTGCGATCAAAAAACTTCATGCCGCCCACCAACTTGTACGGAATTCCGCTTCTTGTGCAGTACGACTCAATCGGTCCTGACTGGGAGTTCATTCTATATAGCACGGCACAGTCGGAAAGCTTTGTACCCTCCTCCAGCAGACTTTTTAGCGTCTTGCCGATATTGAATGCCTCGTCATACTCGTCCTCGGCAGAAAAGAATTTGATCTTTTCGCCGTCCCCTGCCTCGGTAAAGAGCATCTTCCCTTTTCGTGCTGTATTGTTTTCGATAACGCTGTTTGCGGCATTCAAAATGGTTGCACTGCTTCGATAGTTTTGCTCAAGCTTTATCACAAGAGCATCGGGATAGTGTTTTTCAAAGCCGAGAATATTCTCAATGGTCGCACCCCTGAAACGATAGATACTCTGATCGTCGTCGCCCACAACACACAGATTGTTATGCTCTGCCGTCAACAGCGATACCAGTTCAAACTGCGCTATGCTTGTGTCCTGAAACTCGTCCACCATGATGTACTCGAAACGTCCATGGCAATATTCGCGAACCTCGTCAAATTCCTGCAAAAGGCGAACGGTACAAAAAATCAAATCGTCAAAATCAAACGCACCTGCCGCTTTGAGTTCCTTTTGATATGCGGTATATATCTTATAAACAAGCGAATCTGCGGTCTGCGAGACGTCTGCCGGCTCGAGCAGACAGTCTTTGAAACGACTAATCTTGGATATTGCCGCCTTGTATGGCAGAAAATCTTTGTCGATGTCGTTTTGTTTATAGATGTTTTTTATAACCCTGAGTTGGTCGTCGCTGTCATATATCGTAAAACTTTTGGGATATCCGAGTAGCTCGCCAAAACGACGCAGTAAAAACACGCAGGTAGAATGAAACGTTGCCGCAAAGACATCGTTCCCCATTTCGCCGAGCTGAGCCGCAAGCCGTGCTTTTAGCTCCCCTGCCGCCTTATTTGTAAATGTAATGGCAAGCACCTTATATGGCCTCACCCTCTTGCTATCAATAATGTTTGCGATTCTCTCCACCAAAACGGTGGTTTTTCCACTGCCTGCACCGGCAATAATCAACAATGGACCATCGGTATGCTGTACCGCCTGTCGTTGTTTTTCGTTTAAATTCCTCAAATTAACCCTATTTTCTCATTTTAAAGTAAGGACAGTATACCATATAATTGAATGTTTAGCAAATAATTTTTAAAAAAAGTATTGACTTTTCAACAAAAAAGAATATAATGATATTAGCACTCTAGCAGTGAGAGTGCTAACGAAAGAAAAGAGGTGTCTTGCGTGGCTCTTGACGAAAGAAAAAAACGCATACTGGGCGAAATCGTTCTACTATATGAGGCGATGGGCGAGCCGGTTGGCTCCGGTCTTTTGGCAAAACACATTGAGATGGCCGTCTCCACCGCCACACTTCGTGCCGAGATGGCAACGCTGACAAGGCTCGGACTGCTGGCGCAACCACACACTTCAGCCGGCCGAATACCGTCCGCCGAGGGGTATCGATATTATGTAGAGAACCTGATGGACCGCAGATGTGTTCTTTCAGATTCCGCCAAAGAACACATCGATCGCCAACTTTTAGCACTTGACCGCCAGACCGACCGTTTCATGCAGGGTGTAGCACTTTCCCTTGCCTCTGCACTCGGACTGCCCGCATATTCTACACTCCCCCGAAGTGAAAACATGCAGATTGCTCGTTTCAGGTTGCTACAAGTTGGACAAAATACTGTTCTCATCGTAGCGGTCGCGGCAGAAGGCACTCCACATACACGTGTTGTTCGTCTGTATGAAAAGATAAATGATCGACTACTCGCACTTTGCGGCGAATTGCTGAACAGATACTTGTGCTTTGTAAGCCGGCAGGATATTTCGGTAGCGATAATTCGTGAGATAATAAATCAACTCGACTCGCCGACAGCAGGAAGTGAAATCGTCATGGGCGCTGTCGCACTGCTGGAGAATATGTCCGATGTCAAGGTGTACTTTGAAGGACAACAGCATCTGACACATGTCGCGAAGAACGGAGTTGGCCTTGAGGCGTTACTGGCTCTCGTATCAACACAAAACAATTTCTACGAACTTCTGGACATTGCCACCGAAAACAGTGGGGTTTTGCTCTGCGAAGGACGAGACTACGGCACCAGCGGACTTGTAGTGCTGTGCGAAACATATAGCGCGGGAGGAGGACTCACGGGACGTGTCGGAGTGCTCGGGCCGGAGAGAATGGCATATCATAGAGCTATACCGACAATTCGATATTACACCGACAGAATAAGTGGCATTCTGACGACATAAAATAGTAAATAAAATTACAGAGGTGATAACTTGAAAAAACAACGTGACAAAGAAGAGACAAAAAACAACGTGACCGAAGAGCAGACAATGGACACCAATCAAGAGGTGCAAGACGCACCGTCTGAGGTCGAGGAGCAAGCTGCCGAGCCTCAAAAGGACGAACTTGCCGAGGCAAAAGGACAACTCCTTCGTGCACTTGCCGAGTATGACAACTATCGTAAACGTTCCACCAAAGAAAAGGAGCAGGCATTCACCAACGGAATGTGCTATGCAGTAGAAAAACTAATCCCTGTGCTGGATACTCTCTCCATGGCCGAGGCGGCACCCTGTGCCGACGAAGAGTTCAAAAAAGGCATTACACTCACCATGCAAAAGGCGCAAAATGCTTTTGAGGCACTCGGTGTTACCGAGATTGAGGCGGAAGGTGCAATGTTTGATCCGGAACTGCACAGCGCTGTTATGCAGGAACAAGGTGACGAGACCGGAAAGATCATGAAGGTTTTGCAAAAGGGCTACAAGATCGGTGACAAGGTTATCCGTCACAGCTCGGTCAGTGTCAGCGAATAATATTGGTATAAGGAGTGCACCGACGGGTGATAATCCCCACGGCAACACTTCATTATATATAGGTTGAAATTACTGTCAATTATTTCTAACTTAACAAAACAAAAAAACTACCAAGTCACATCGACTATAAAGAAAGGAAATTTTATTATGGCAAAAATTATAGGTATAGATTTAGGAACCACTAACTCATGTGTTGCGGTTATCGAGGGCGGCGAATCGGTCGTCATCGCCAACGCCGAAGGCGCACGCACCACACCCTCTGTTGTTGCATTTTCCGCAACCGGTGAGCGTATGGTCGGACAGGTCGCAAAACGTCAGTCGATCACCAACCCGACACGTACTATCGCTTCAATCAAAAGAGAGATGGGCACCGATTACAAGGTATCCATCGACGGCAAAGACTACACACCGCAAGAGATCAGCGCAATGATCCTCACAAAACTCAAGGCAGATGCAGAAGCATATCTCGGCGACACCGTTACCGAGGCGGTCATTACCGTGCCTGCCTACTTTAACGACAGTCAACGTCAGGCAACAAAAGATGCCGGCACCATCGCAGGCCTTGATGTAAAGCGTATCATCAACGAGCCCACAGCGGCGGCTCTTGCCTACGGAATCGACAAAGAAGACGATCAAAAAATCATGGTCTATGACCTTGGCGGCGGTACCTTTGACGTTTCGGTCATTGAAATGGGTGACGGTGTGCAAGAAGTTCTCGCAACAGCCGGTAACAACCGACTCGGCGGCGACGACTTTGACAAGAGAGTCATCGATTATCTTGCAGAAGAATTTAAAAAAGAAAATGGTATCGACCTTCGTGACGACAAGATGGCGGCACAACGTCTCAAAGAGGCGGCAGAAAAAGCCAAGATCGAGCTTTCCGGTGTTGCATCTACCGCAATCAACCTCCCGTTCATCACCGCAGACGCTTCCGGCCCGAAACATCTTGACATGAACCTTACCCGTGCAAAGTTCAACGAGCTGACCGCAGATCTGGTTGAAGCAACCATGAAACCGCTTCGTCAGGCACTGTCTGATGCCGGACTGAAGCCGGGCGATCTGCAAAAGGTTTTGCTCGTCGGTGGTTCCACACGTATCCCCGCAGTACAAGATGCGGTTAAAGATTTCATGGGCAAAGAGGCGTTCAAAGGCATCAACCCCGACGAGTGTGTTGCCATGGGTGCCGCAATTCAAGCCGGCGTTCTGGGCGGCGACGTAAAAGGCATGTTGCTGTTGGATGTTACCCCGCTTTCACTCGGAATCGAGACAATGGGCGGAGTAACCACTAAAATCATCGAGCGAAACACAACAATACCGACCAAAAAGAGCCAGGTTTTCTCCACCGCCGCCGACAACCAACCCTCTGTTGAGGTTAATGTGCTTCAAGGCGAGCGTGAGATGGCACGAGACAACAAATCACTCGGAATGTTCCACCTTGACGGAATCCCGGCCGCACCACGTGGTGTCCCGCAGATTGAAGTTACCTTTGACATCGACGCAAACGGCATCGTCCATGTGTCGGCAAAGGATCTCGGAACCGGAAAGGTTCAAAGCATCACCATCACCAGCTCGACCAACATGAGCAAAGACGATATTGAAAAGGCAGTCAAAGAGGCCGAGCAGTTTGCCGCCGACGACAAGAAAAAGCGCGAGGCTGTCGATGCACGCAATGCCGCAGACCAGATGGTTTTTGCCGCCGATAAACTAATCAAAGACATGGGCGACAAGTTGGAAGAGGGCGACAAAGCACAGCTGGAAGAAAAGAAAAACGCTCTTAAAACAGCGCTTGATGCCGACAATGCCGAGGCAATGGCAACCGCAAGTGAAGAACTGCAAAAAATATTGCATGAAGTTTCACAAAAGATGTACAGTGCGGCCGGTGCAGAGCAAGGAGCCGCAGATCCGGCGGCAGGAGCAACACAAAGCGACGACGGCGTAGTAGATGCCGATTTTAAAGAAGTATAATTTTTAGCGACTGACGGGTAGTGAAAAGTGAAGAATGAGGTTTCGTTTCCATGTGAGTGTACACCCACAAAAACATGAGTGCGTCCGAATTTTTTCACTCTTCACTATTCACTGTTCAACGATACCCCAACGTAAGTAGGAGATTATGGCAGATAAACGAGATTTTTATGAGGTGCTGGGCGTACCTCGCTCGGCAAACGAGTCGGAACTGAAGTCCGCATACCGAAAACTTGCCAAAAAATATCATCCCGACATGAATCCGGATAATAAAGAGGCAGAGCAAAAGTTCAAAGAGGCAAGCGAGGCGTACGAAATCCTGTCCGACGGCGATAAAAGAGCAAAGTATGACCAGTTTGGTCATGCCGGTGTAGACCCGAACTTTGGTGCCGGTGGCGGATTTGGCGGCGGTTTCGGCGGTGGCTTTGGCGGCGGAATCGACCTCGATGACATACTCGGCAGCTTTTTCGGCGGCGGTTTCGGCGGAAGTTCGCGCCGCAATCCAAATGCCCCTCAACGCGGTGCCGACCTAAGGGTTGCTATCAAACTCAGCTTCATGGAAGCGGCAAAAGGCTGCAAAAAAACAATATCCATAAACAAACAGGAAAGTTGCGACGAATGCGGCGGAAGCGGAGCGGCAAAAGGCTCTTCCCCCGAAACCTGTTCCGAATGTGGCGGCCGAGGTGTTGTGATGCAGCAGCAACGCACCCCGTTTGGCGTGATTCAAAACCAGCGCCCCTGTACCGCATGTGGCGGTCGTGGAAAGACGATAAAGAACCCCTGTTCAAAATGTCGAGGAAGCGGCAGAGTTAGCTTACCCAAGAGCGTCGAGGTCAATATACCGGAAGGTATCGACGACGATCAGAGTATCGCACTGCGCGGCCTTGGCGATGCAGGTGTAAACGGCGGACCGGCAGGAGACGTCATCGTGGTTGTCTCGGTCGCAAAAGACAAAATTTTCGAACGTGACAGTTATGACCTGTGGGTCACCATACCGATTACCTATGCACAGGCAACTACCGGATGCGAACTTGTTGTGCCAACTCTCGAAGGGCAGGTACAGTACAACGTGCCGGAAGGAACCCAGAGCGGCACAGTTTTCAGACTGCGTGGCAAGGGAGTTAAATACTTAAACGGCCGCGGCCATGGTGATGAATATGTCAAAGTCATAGTGGAAGTCCCGAAAAAGCTGACAAAAGAGCAGCGGACGGCGCTTGCGGCATTTGAGGCTACATTAAAGGATGATAACTACGAGCAACGCAAAGGTTTTTTCAAAAATCTAAAAGACTTTTTTGGATAAAAATCTAACTATTGACAAAATTTGTTAATAATATATTGACAAAAAACACAAAGTAGATTATACTGAGTACAGCGTCGAAAAATGGTAGCGTTTAATGAAACTTGACACCGAGACCGTGTTGCGTGCAAAACATGGCGATACAACTGCACAGGAGGCTGTTGTCACGGCTAACCTGCCGAGACTGCACCGACTTGCGAACAGCTATCGCGGTTCCGGCAATGAAAGTGAAGATCTCGTGCAAGAGGGTCTGATCGGACTTTTCTCCGCCGTTGAACACTTTGATGTGAACGGTACAGCACAGTTTTCAACCTATGCCTACCGCTGTATGACGAACAGCATACTTTCCGCCGTTAAAAAGGCGACCGGAAAAAAGCATTTTGCACTAAACACAGCAAAATCTTTATCAGACACTGAAGTTACTATCAGCACCGAACAACTCGCCATTTACAATGAGCGATATCGGTTGCTACAGGATAGGATAAAAACCGAGCTGACAAAGCTCGAACAGCGAGTTCTTTTTGCATATCTCGATGGGGTGGACTATGTGTCCATAGCAAAACAATGCAGCATCACAACCAAATCGGTGGATAACGCACTTTACCGCGTACGCAAAAAACTCTTATCAAGGATTTAGGCAACCGGCCTAAACATAAAGGTCCGTATGGAAAACCGATATCGGTAGTACTGTCGGGCAAAACAACCCCCAAAGGAGAGAAACCCATGTTTGAAGACAAGACCTTATCATGCAAAGAGTGCAACGCTGAATTCGTATTCACCTCAGGTGAGCAAGAATTCTATGCAAGCCGTGGCTTTGAGAACGAGCCGCAACGTTGTAAGAGCTGCCGCGACTCTCGCAAGAGAGCTAGCCGCGAAAATCGTGAGATGTTCGTTGCTACCTGTGCAAGCTGCCACAACGAAGCGAAAGTTCCTTTCAAACCGCGCGAGGACCGTCCGGTCTACTGCAGCGAGTGTTTTGCAAAGATGAAGGAAGAGGAATCTTCGGCTATGTAACCCGACAGTTATTTAGTTAAAAACAAAAAACAACAGCGATACTTTTGTATTGTTGTTGTTTTTTTATTGCATTCACTATTTTATAACAACACTGAAATCATCTACTTAATAGGATTCGTCGGCATGTATGGCTCTGCGATATTTTTATATTACTGTTATTTCTATACCTGCATTCATTCCATTCTTTGATATCTTGTCCGGTTGCACCGCAATATAGCGAAATTCAAACATATTTCGTTTGAAAGACAATATCATGTATTTGAAGGCTTGCTTACAAACTTTCGTCACGCTTTGACAAAAAAGTATTGTACCGAAATTTATATTATGATATAATAACAACATATTAATAATTCACTGAATCACTATGGAAGGATGTTATGAAAAAGGTTGCAATTTTAATGGGAAGCGACAGTGATTTTCCGGTTGTTAAATCGGCTGTTGTATGCTTGAAAAAGCTTGGAATCGACTGTGATGTACGAGTTATATCTGCCCACCGTACACCTCGTGAGGCTGAAGAATTTTCCTCTTCGGCTCGTGAAAATGGTTTTGCCGCTATTATTGCGGCGGCCGGAAAAGCCGCACATCTTGCAGGTGCAATTGCCGCTAACACAACACTTCCGGTAATAGGCATTCCTGTAACGTCCGGTGGTTTGGGTGGTCTTGACGCCCTTCTTGCAACTGTTCAGATGCCTCCCGGAATCCCTGTTGCAACCGTTGCGGTCGATGGCGCCCAAAACGCTGCACTGCTTGCGGCACAAATAATTGCCGTCGAGGACGCAGAAGTCGCAAAAAAACTTGCCGCACTTCGCACCGAGGCAAAGCAAAAGATAGAGGCGGCAAATGCCGCATTGCAGGAAAAGTTAAACGAAATATAGTAAAGGAGCACGATGAAGACTAATAGTTACAAGTCGTCCGGTGTCGATGTCGAAGCCGGCTACAAGGCAGTAGAATTGATGAAGCGCCATGTTGCCGGTACTAAAACCGATGGCGTACTCAGCGCGATCGGCGGCTTCGGTGGTCTGTTTGCACCTGACATCAGCGGCATGAAAAAGCCGGTGTTGGTCAGTGGCACCGATGGTGTTGGAACAAAGCTAAAGCTTGCTTTTTTACTGGATAAACATGACACTATCGGACAGGACTGTGTCGCTATGTGTGTGAACGACATTCTTTGCTCCGGTGCAAAGCCGTTGTTTTTTCTGGATTATATCGCGACCTCAAAACTCGTGCCTACACAGGTGGAACAAATCGTAAAAGGAATTGCCAAGGGCTGTCGCCTTTCCGGTTGTGCTCTGGTTGGAGGTGAAACCGCCGAAATGCCCGGATTCTATGAAAATGGTGAGTATGACGTTGCCGGTTTTGCGGTCGGAATCGTTGATAAAGATAAAATCATCACCTCGAAGCGTCTGCGCTGTGGTGATACACTAATTGCACTCCCCTCTTCCGGTGCGCACTCAAACGGATTTTCACTTCTTCGAAAAGTGTTTGATGTCGAGAACACCGACCTGTCAAGAACTATCGAAGGAAGCAAAAAATCACTTGGCGAACTATTGTTGACTCCGACAAAAATCTATGTAAAGCCCGTCAGCGCATTATTCAACGAAGGAATCGACGTCCACGGCATCTGCCATATTACAGGCGGCGGCTTCTATGAGAACATTCCTCGAATGCTGTCCAAGACCAAAAATGCTATCATTGATAAAAAGTCGATAAAAACCCCGCCAATTTTCAAGGCGGTAGCGAATGAAGGCAACATTGATTTCGATGAATTGTATGGAATCTTCAACATGGGTGTTGGCATGATGATCGCCGTGAACAAAGATCATACAGACAAAGCACTGAGTATCTTGAAATCAAACGGTGAAAAACCCTATATTGTCGGAGAAATTACAAGCGGCAACGCACAGGTCGTGCTGAAATAGCCACCAAATCGAAAGGGGAAAATTAATATGGCTGTGAAAACCGCTGTGCTCTGTTCCGGCTCCGGCACTAACCTTGCCGCACTTTTACGCGCAAGAGACGAGGGCAAACTGTCGCACTGTGACATTGCTCTTGTCGTCTGCGACCGCGAAGGTGTGAAAGCGACCCAGATCGCGGCAGAAAACGCAGTTGCCTCATGCACAGTAGATAGAAAAACCCCCGACTTTGAGCATCGACTTCTGGACGAGCTCAAATCTCGGGGGATTGAGTTTATCGTGTTGGCAGGATTTTTGACTATTTTGTCGGCTGATTTTATCAAACATTACCGCAACAGAATAATCAACGTCCACCCTTCTCTTATCCCCTCTTTCTGCGGAAAGGGGTACTATGGGCTGAAGGTGCACGAACGTGCACTAAAAAAAGGCGTGAAAATCAGCGGCGCTACTGTGCATTTTGTTAATGCTACTACCGACGGCGGTAAGATAATATTGCAAAAGGCAGTTGCGGTGAAAGACACAGATACTCCAAAAAAGCTCCAGCTGAGAATAATGAAACAAGCAGAATGGAAAATTTTACCACAAGCTGCAGAGCTTGTTTGTAAAAATATGGAAAATATACAATCAAAGAAAGGAAAGGGTATTTAGTATGGAAACGGTATTCGACTATCTCGCGCAAAAGAGCTATCCGGGACGTGGTATTCTTGTCGGCAAGCTCGGTGATAATGTGGTATGTGCTTATTTCATAATGGGGCGAAGCGCAAACAGCCAAAACAGAATTTTTGTTTTGGAAGACGAAATGCTGAGGACAAAGGCTTTCGATGAATCAAAAGTTGCTGACCCATCACTTATCATCTACAACTGCAGTCGAATCTTTAACGAGCTGGATATTATTACCAACGGCGATCAGACCGATACAATATTTGACATATTAAATATCGGTGGAACCTTTGAAGATGCTTTAAAAACTCGCCGCTATGAACCGGATCCACCGAACTTTACACCTCGCATTTCTGCTCTCGTGAACCATAAGGGTAGCAAAATGGGGATATGTCGTGGCGACGAAAGCGGTGAACAACCTGGTGACATACGCTGTTTCTTTGAATATCCACATAAAAACGGTTTTGCCCATCTTATACACACATATCGCGGTGAGGTAGACGGAGTGTTGCTTCCTTATGTCGGCGAACCGGTCGAACTGCCGATAACACAATGTGACATCGAGTCGTTTGCAGATAAAATGTGGCAGTCACTCGATGAAAATAATCGTGTTTCGCTTTATGTTAGATATCGCAATCTTATAGACGGAAAGACTCAAACAAAGATAATCAACAAAAATATCTAATAGTTTTTAATCAACATAATATATAATTAGCAGGCCGGAAAGGAACACAAAACATGTCAAAAGAACTTCTATTAAAATACGGTTGCAACCCAAATCAAAAACCATCTCGGGTGTACATGCAGGATGGCGATCTGCCTTTTGAGGCACTTTGCGGAAGTCCCGGATATATCAACCTTCTTGACGCACTTAATGCTTGGCAGCTCGTGTCGGAACTTTCCGCCGCCACCGGAATTGCTGCTGCAGCTAGCTTCAAACACGTTAGTCCTGCCGGTGCTGCTATCGGCCTCCCCCTGACCGACATCGAAAAACAAATGTTTTTTGTCGGTGACGACTACGTCGAAACTCCTCAGGCCGCAGCGTATGCAAGGGCAAGAGGCTGTGATCGACTATGTTCTTTCGGTGATTTTGTGGCGCTGTCCGATACCTGTGACAAAGCTACCGCCCTACTACTAAAGAAGGAAGTTTCTGACGGAGTAATCGCTCCAGATTATACAAATGAAGCTCTTGAAATCCTCAGAACGAAACGTGACGGTAAGTATAATGTGATCAAAATCAACAAAACGTATAAACCCGCTCCAATCGAACGTCGCGATGTGTTTGGTGTAACTTTTGAACAGGGTCGTAACGAAATAGTATTGGACGAGAGCATACTATCAAATGTCGTAACCAAAAACAAAGATATTCCTCAATCAGCAAAACTCGACCTATTGCTTGCAATGATCACACTAAAATATACACAATCAAACTCGGTGTGCTACGCCTTTGGTGGTCAAACAACCGGAGTCGGTGCCGGTCAACAATCTCGAATTCATTGCACGCGTCTCGCCGGAGAAAAATCTGATCTCTTTTTCTTGCGTCGTCACCCAAAAACACTTGCACTCCCCTTCAAACCCGATATCAAACGAGCTGAACGAGACAACGCCGTCGATCATTTTGTCGCCGGACGCTATGAGGATCTTTTTGAAAACGATGCTTGGAAAAACTATTTTTCTGAAAAACCAGAACCCATTACCGATGCAGAGCGTAAAAACTATCTGCGTTCGCTTAGCAGGGTAAGTCTTGCAAGTGATGCATTCTTTCCGTTTGGTGACAGCATCGACCGTGCAGCAGCAAGTGGCGTCGGCTACATTTTGGAAGCCGGTGGTTCGGTTCGCGATGATGAAGTCATCGCTACTGCCGATAAACATGAAATGGTGCTCGCTTTCTGCGGAATCAGATTATTCCACCACTAGAATTTTACCGAATGTCAATTTCTGGAATCGAAAGGAAATATTTTACAATGAAAGTAATGATTGTTGGAAGTGGCGGTCGAGAGCATGCCATCACTAGATATATTTCAAAGAGCAAAAGAGTTTCCGAAATATATGCACTACCCGGAAATGCCGGCACTGCAATGTTTGCCACCAATGTCAACATAAAGGCAACCGATATAGAAAATATTGTCACCTTTGCGACAGAAAACAATATTGAATATGCCATCATAGCTCCTGATGATCCACTCGTGCTCGGTGCAGTTGACGCATTACAAGATAAAGGTATCAAGTGCTTTGGACCAACCGCTGCTGCTGCAGCGATCGAGGGCAGCAAGGTATTTGCCAAAGATTTGATGAAGAAATACAACATCCCCACAGCGGCCTATGAAGTATTCAGCAATGCGGCCGACGCACTTGATTATATCAAGGTGCGCAACAGCTACCCCACAGTAATAAAAGTCGACGGACTAGCCCTCGGAAAAGGTGTGATACTTGCAGCCGATTATGAAGAGGCAAAAAAAGCTGTCGGCGACATACTTGATCTCAAACTGTTCGGTAGCTCCGGTGATCAAATTGTTATTGAAGAGTTTATGACAGGCCCTGAGGTTTCAGCCCTCTGCCTTGTAGACGGAAAAACGGTAAAACCGCTCACCTCTTCAATGGATTTCAAACGTATTGGAGAAAAAAACACCGGTGCAAACACCGGCGGCATGGGCGCTATCGCACCAAATCCCTACTATACAGCCGAAATTGAAGAACGTTGCATGAAAGAGATTTTTCTTCCGACTATCGACGCGATGAACAAAGAAGGTAGGCCTTTTAAAGGTTGCTTATATTTCGGTTTAATGCTCACTAAAAATGGACCCAAGGTGATAGAATACAACTGTCGTTTCGGTGATCCGGAAACGCAAACGGTTCTTCCGCTCATCGACTTTGACCTTTTCGAAGCTTTTTTAGCGGTCAGCGAAGAGCGTCTGGAAGATTTTGACATGAACTTTAAAAACGCAAGTTCTGCTTGTGTAGTCATGGCATCGGGTGGCTATCCTGCGAAATACGAAAGTGGAAAATCGATCGACTTAAGTACTGTTGCCCCGTCAAACGATACTCAAATTTTCTTTGCGGGTGTTGCACAGAACGGCGGCGACCTCGTCACTGCAGGCGGGCGTGTTCTTGGCGCTATCGCTACCGCTGAAAATCTACCGACTGCGCTGAACAAGGCTTATGAACTTACCAATAATATTAAGTTTGAAAACAGCTACTTGCGCCGTGATATCGGAGTTGTATACGAATAAAGTTTATAGATAAAATCGAAAGGAACGCAAAATGGTCTATCCCTTATATACAGAAAAACGCAAAGGATTTGATAATGAACCCTTGTCACTTCTTGCCGAGTTGAAAGGTTTTTTACACATTGAATCTATCAAAATGGTAAGAATTGTAAATCGATATCTTGTCGAAGGTCTAGAGCTGGAAGAATTTGACAAAATCGCATGTAGCGTTCTTGCCGATGAAGTCACCGACATTGTTACCGAAACCCTGCCGGAGGGCGGTGACCTTATGATAATGACTGAATATCTGCCGGGTCAGTTTGATCAGCGAGCGGATTCTGCTGCACAGTGCATACAGCTTGTGCTTGGTGGAAATCGACCGACCGTGCGTAGTGCAAAAATCTACATTTTCTACGGTGTTCCGACTGCTGATGAACTTTCTCGTATAGAAAAGCATTTAATAAATCCTGTCGAAAGCCGCAAGGCGATTGTCGATATACCAAAAACGCTTGCACTTGCAACAGAAATTCAACCAATGCCACCAATCTTGACCGGATTTCGTGAACTTGCAGAGGACGATCTGGTAGAATTTGTAAACAAGTACGGCCTGTCAATGGATAAAGCCGATCTGAAGTTCTGCGTTGATCATTTTAATACGCTCCAACGTGATCCAACCCTAACGGAGCTTCGAGTAATCGACACCTATTGGTCTGACCATTGCCGTCATACTACATTTAATACCGAGCTTGTCGATATAAAGGTAACCGACACCAGAATAGCTAACAGTCTTGATCGGTACAAAAAACTTCGTGAAAAACTTGGCCGGCAAGATCGCCCCATTACACTTATGGACATGGGAACCATTGCCGCAAAATCATTGAAGGCTGACGGAAAACTGCCACTTTTGGATGAGTCGGCCGAGATTAATGCCTGCACCGTCCGTACTAAAGTGGGCGATGAAGATTATCTTGTGCTTTTCAAGAATGAAACTCACAACCACCCCACCGAGATTGAACCGTTTGGTGGCGCCGCTACTTGTATCGGAGGTGCTATCCGCGATCCGCTTTCGGGTAGGGCATGGGTGTATCAAGCAATGCGTGTCACCGGAGCCGCCGACCCAAGGACTTCGACAGAAGATACTATGGTTGGCAAGCTTCCCCAACGCAGGATATGTGAGAGCGCTGCGGAAGGCTACAGCTCATATGGAAACCAGATTGGCCTCGCTACAGGACTGGTCGATGAAATATACCATCCAGGCTATGCTGCAAAACGCCTCGAAGTCGGAGCCGTTATCGGTTCGGTGCCGATGAAGCAAGTTCGACGTGAGACACCAATTGATGGCGATGTTGTAATTCTTCTGGGCGGTAAGACCGGCCGTGACGGTTGCGGTGGCGCTACCGGTTCTTCAAAATCTCATAGCGTTGAATCTCTTGAAAGTTGCGGTGCAGAGGTTCAGAAGGGTAACGCTCCGGAAGAGCGTAAGTTGCAGCGTCTTTTTTCAAACCCCGACGCATCATTACTTATCAAGCGTTGTAATGATTTTGGTGCGGGTGGTGTCGCTGTTGCTGTAGGTGAATTGGCTGATGGGTTGACCATCGAACTTTCTTCTGTGCCTAAAAAATATGAAGGCCTTTCGGCAACCGAACTTGCTATCAGCGAATCACAGGAGCGAATGGCAGTTGTTGTTGCAAACACAGATGTTGATGCATTCAAGGAGCTTGCACGAAATGAAAATCTTGAAGCCACTGTAATCGCTACAATCACCGAAGAACCTGTTTTACGTATGCTCTACGATGGCAAGACCGTTCTGGAGCTAAACCGAAGCTTTCTTGATACTAACGGAGCAAAGCGCAGCGTGGCTGTCGAAATTGAAAATCCAAAATTGAATAAGCCTGTCGATCCAATTGATTTTTTTGAACGGCTTGCCAACGCCGTCAACGACCTTAACGGGTGTGACAAAAGCGGACTTGTAGAACGCTTTGACTCGAGTATCGGTGCTGTCTCGGCCTTTTTACCTTACGGTGGCGCCTATCAGAAAACACCGAGCGATGTTATGGCGGCATTCCTTCCTGACGGCAAGCGCTCGACAGTCATGAGCTACGGGTATGATCCGTATGTGTCGGAAGCAGATCCATATAAAGGAGCATACCTAGCTGTGGTAGACTCACTTTGTAAGATAGCCGCCGCCGGCGCTTTTTCCGATGAATGCTACTTGTCGTTCCAAGAGTATTTTGAGCGCCCAAGCTCACCTACAAGGTTTGGAAAACCCACTGCCGCATTGCTCGGTGCTCTTTCTGCGCAGCTTGATTTTGGAGTGGCCGCGATCGGTGGAAAAGACTCAATGAGCGGTACTTTCGAAAAACTCGATGTCCCGCCTACATTAATTTCTTTTGCCATGTCCATCTGCGACGGCGACTTTTTGGTTTCTCCCGAATTCAAAAAACCCAACAGCGACATACTCACTCTTACTCCTAAAATGGACGGTGACATTCCAAATCCAAAATCTCTATTGTCAATTTTTTCCACCATTTCAGAATTGTCAAAAAATGGAAAATTGTTTTCTGCTGCTTCGGTCGGCTTCAAAGGTTCTGCATCAACACTATTCCGTATGTCGCTTGGCAATCGTGTGGGATTTAGTCTTTCTAGCGACCTCGAGCTCTTTTGTGGCTCTTTTATACTTGAGGTTGAACGCGGCACAATGCCAAACGGAGCAACCAAAATTGGTGTGACAACCGCAGAATTTACTGCATGTGTTCTTGGCAAAACTCAACCTCTACAGCGCAATTTGGAAATATATGACAGCGTACTTGATGATGTATATCCTAAGCACTCTGACCAACTTAGTAGTATGCCTGATATAGCCATGAAAAAGAAGGACTGGCAAGCACCAACTATTAACATTGGTGGTGCAAAACCTAAATTTTTGATACCGGCGTTCCCCGGCACAAACTGTGAGCTTGACACCGCACGAGCGATCGAACATGCTGGCGGCAAAGCCGAAATCCTGCTTGTAAAAAATCTAACGGCTGGCGATGTTAAAGAATCGGTTTTGCAATTTGCAAAGCTTGCCGGCAAAAGTAACGTCATCGTGCTCCCCGGCGGTTTTTCCGGAGGGGACGAGCCGGACGGCAGTGGAAAATTTATTACCTCATTCTTACGAAATCCTGCAATTGCTGATCAAATAAACGATCTGCTTCGCCAACGTGATGGACTGATGCTCGGAATCTGTAACGGATTTCAGGCTCTCATCAAACTCGGACTCGTGCCGTATGGAGAGATAACCGATCGTAGAGAAAATGCGCCGACGCTTGCACACAATTTTATCGGTCGCCACCAATCAAAGATGGTTCGCACCGTTGTCAGTCAAATCAACACACCTTGGCTTTCAAGATGCGAGCTGGGTGAGATATATTCTGTTCCGATTTCTCATGGCGAAGGTCGTTTTACATGCAGTTCAGATCAACTGGAGACATTGAATCATAACGCACAAATTGCAACACAATATGTCGACCTTAACGGAAAACCTACGAATGATATTGCATTCAATCCAAATGGCAGTATTGCGGCGATTGAAGGAATCACTTCTCCTTGCGGTAGAGTTTACGGAAAAATGGGACATAGCGAGCGCATGTTAGATAATCTATATAAAAACGTACCTACCACAAAACCTATGCCGCTGTTTGAAGGTGCGGTTGACTACTACAAATAGATACCCAAAATTATAAGAGCTAAGAATGGCTTCAATCTCCATTCTTAGCTCTTTTTGTTCTGCATCATTGCACTAGATTTTAGTAGTTATTTATTGTCTTTCGCACGCCTAACAGCCGGAATAACCTCCAGCCAATAACCGTCCGGATCGGTAATGAAATAGATTCCCATCTTTTCGTTCTCGTAGCATATACAACCCATTTCTTTATGAAGTGCATATGCACCGTCAAAATCATCGACAGTAAAAGCGAGATGAAATTCACACTCACCGAGATCGTATCCTTTTTCTCTGTCACGATTCCATGTCAGCTCCAGAAGGAATTCACCCTCATCACTGCCAAGATATACGATTATAAAAGATTCATCAGAAGCTACTATCCTTCTGCGCTCTGTTAGCCCTAGTGCCTTTGAATAAAACTCGATCGAGACATCCAAATCTTTAACATTGTAGTTTTCATGTACCATCTTAAATTTCATTTAATTACTTTCCTTTCCGTTGCCTTAGCCATTTTTCAATGATTAAGAAAATATATAAACTCGCAGTTTAAAGCATTACTTCAAACTACGAGTCGTTGTTTGCTATAAGTGATTTGTAGCCCGATTTTTCTATGCCACTGTGTTTGCTACGGTCGGCCTGACAACATATTGCTCTGTGTGTATCGGAACTATGCCTGTGCCCGTTGGGTCGACACCGTCTTCAAAGAACTCAACATTAAGTGTGACATTAAGCTCGCCACCCGCCGTAGCGGTTGTATCAACAATGGTCCAGTCAAGTGTCATTTGATATCCCATATAAAAACCCTCTGCCATAACCTCAACGGCCTCACGATCGGGGTCTTTTGTGTCGATATAGTTACGCATCAAGATGTAGTTGGTTTCATCAATATAATAGATTGCAGTATAATTTTCCGTTACCACATGCAGTGTTGTTATTGCTGGCGATACTGTGCTGTCGACTACTTCTGACACCGACTCGGCGGCACGAAGATCATCTAGTAACTCTGTCATCGACTCTGCGGCAATCATTTCGAGTTGTCCGAGGTCGGTCACTTCGCTGTTAACGCGCAACATCTGTGGGAAAACAGTGGTAACAACACCTATAATTACGGCAAACACAGCCATACCGATTACCATTTCAATCAGTGTGAAGCCTTTTTTAGTGTTGAGCAGTTTTATCATTATTTGATTTTTCCTTTCGGGAATTTATTAACCAACTAAAAATCTAAGGTGTTGTGTAAAAGTATACTAGATCCTCTGCTGAAGTAAGTGTTCCACTATGGGTCGCTTCAACGTCGCTAAGCGTAGCGGTGGAATCAGAAAGTGTTGCTGTGACTGTCTGTGTTTGCGGTGTAGGCGGTGTAGGTAGAACGGACGTATCTCGTGACACTAGGGCATTAATTGTCGCTTGCACATCCTCCGCCTGAAACTGCGTGGATCTTATGCTGTTAGTTGCTGAGGTGACGATCATGGTCACACCTGCAACCATAAAGAGAAACAGCATGACCGAAATGATTGTCTCGATCAACATCTCTCCTCTGCGGTTATTTATTGTCTTAGCTATCAATTTTTTCATAAGTCACCAGATTCCATTCTCCAAAGGTACCGATTACCGGATCGGCTCCGGCAGTAGTATCTATCACTGCATTTGTCACGAGGCTATACACCATGCGATAGGTTGCTTCTGCCGCCGGATCGGCTATTGTCGGATCGTCGTCAAGGTTGAGGTCGATCTTGACATCAAATGTAACTACGCCGGAAAAGTTATTTGTTCCAAATATGCTGAGTGCCGAAGTGTCAAGATCGCATATAAAGTTGTGCGTCGCAACTAAATTGCCTGATTCATCGTCCTCTTCGATCGAAAGTGTTAGCGTATCAAAAGTTGTCGCCGTCGCTCCGCCCGCCGTACGTGCTTCATATATCGAAAGAAGCAATGTACTTTGAAGACCGGCTGGATCATTGTCGTTTAACATATCAAACAATGACATTTGAACCGACTCGGCAAAAAGATCAATCTGAGCCTTTTCCTTTTGATGCTGTACCACCGAAACCGCGCCCAACGATGAAGTCAAAGTTGTGGTCGCAATGATGGTCAGAAAAAGTATTGAGGCTAAAACTATGAGCAGTGACGCTCCGCCTTTGCCTTTTATTTTGTTAAATAGCCTTTTCAAGATAGCCCATTCCTCTTTCGATGTTTTTGATATCACACTGCTTTACCGAAAAACGGTAAAGCAGGTTGGTTGTTATTTGTTTTACGGGGTAATGCCGCCGGAGCCGTCACCTTCGGTGGTGCCACCGGTTCCGTCACCTTCACCGGTGCCGCCGGTTCCGCTTGTGCCGCCGCCTTCGCCTGTACTGCCGGTTCCGCCTTCTGTCGTGCCACCTGTGCCGCCACCTTCGCCTGTGCCACCGGTTCCGCTTGTGCCGCCTGTGCCGGACTCATCTCCTGATGGAGGCGCTGGAGCCGGTGTCGGTGCCGGTGGTGCGGGAGACGGTGCTGGAGGTGCAGGGGATGGAGCAGGTGCAACATTTAAGCTTTCAAACCATGATAAACGATATGCGGCATACGGTGTATTAAATGCAGGGGGTGTAGACTCCGCAAAAATCGCTCTATCATAGTGTAGGGTGAAATCAAAGTCTCCGGCATTATTTCCGGTTAGACTATAGCCGACCGTTATATTTGTAGTAGCCGCTATTCCCGAGATTCTGATTGCATAGCCGCTTGCGCTGTCGCCTGAAATCGTGAATCGGTCCGCATCTGTTGTCAGATCGAGCGGTGTTGCTGCTCCACCATCCACTGCCAGTGTTACACTGGTATCATCGAGTGTGAATCCTGCGGGGATATTTGCAGTCACAACACCACTGTTGACATAGGTCGCATACTCATCCAATGACAATGATGATTGTACCGCAAATGGTGTTCCGGCTTCAACCGGTGTGCCTGAATTGAAAGTATTCGCCAAGGTATGTGCAGGTTGGATATAGAGTTTATCACTGTTGAAGTTCACCGTGTTAGTAGTATCCTGTGTCACCGCAACGTTCATCAAGATATGATAGTAAGCGGTCGATACACCTGTGAAGCCGTTTGCATCAAAGTTTAATGCTATCGGCAGGTTAAAGCTAAGGCTGAACTTCTCAGTGCTGTTGACAAAAGTTCCTGCAGCCACAGTGGACAGATCAATCGTTATGGTATTATCTGCCAAGCTGTATGTGGCATCGCCGATATCTGTTCCATCATCGCTTAGAATGTCAATTACCGCGGTCGGAGTTGCGCCCTCAAAACTTGTCAGATTGACATAATCGGCATAGGCACCAAGATCTATTGTGATTGGGTTAAAGGTGTTTAGGTCTATCGCGGCGGCTGAATCGTTGGTGATTTCCAGTGCTACCGGAGCATTGACTCCCGGATCTGTAAAGTTGCTGCTTTGTCCGCCGAACAGCAATCTTGCTGTGAAGAGATCGGTTACTGCATCTTCGCCGGTGCCGACTTCAAACTCGGTTACTTGCGACGGGCGATTTGCAACATATGGCACTGATGCGGTTGCGGTGGTGCCGATCGGGAACGGATACGGACTCAAAGCCTGCCAACCTTCAAGTTGTGAATTTGCAAAGTTTGCCAGCCAGTCAAGGGCGATAAACTCGGTAGAAAGTCCGAGAAGTTGTGTTTGATCTGTTGTACCAAATGCCGAAACAGTGTTGTAAGCAAACGTCTGCCAATCGGTATTGTCGCTTGAATAGTGACTTCCGGTCAGATAAACGTTGTTTGACATGGTGATGCCGGCCGCGGCGGCTGTGTCGGTCACTGGGTGGATTACGGTGGTAGAAGTGCTCGGATCATCGGTTGCAATATCACCATCGTTATCGGTTGTTTGTGCCGGTGCGGGTGCAAGATAGAGCGTGTCGCTCACGGTGCCGGTACCGCCACCGACAATACCGCCGATAGAATAATCAAATCCTACCACTGGGTGAGTGTAATAATCATCAAAGGTCAAGGTAGCATGAACGCCTGTTGTAACACCTTTGAAATCGTTATACTTAATCGGAACAAGTGGGGTTTCGGCAGTCAAGGGATCGCCATCTGCATCTTCCGTGCGATTGCTTATAAAGAAACTGTCTGCAATAGTGCCGCCTTCAGAATATCCCACAAGTCCACCAACAAAGTTGTCATGGGCTGTCACGGTTGTGTTGACTGCGCCGGAGTTGGTTACTGCACCCCTGTTGATTCCGATCAGACCTCCTGCGCCGAATTCGTCGGTCGCATTTGTTGCAGATCTAACGATTGTGGTGTTTTCAATGACGACATTGTCAAGCGTACCGCCGGCATTGTTGACAGCGACCGCACCGCCGACGATGGTCGGATAATACATTCCCTGATTTGTAACAACCCCGGAAGCAGTAGAGGTCCAGTTGACATTTTGAGCGGTGATGGTTGAATTGGTCACCGTCACATCTTGTATGGTACCGGAATTGAGAATGACAATGGCTCCGGCTCCGGAGTCACCACCATATACGGCATAGTTTGAGCCCCCGGCAAGAGTTAGATTGAAATTATCTATTATTACATTTGAAATTGTTGCAGAAGCCGTCGTACTTCCGAAAAGTCCGGCGAGCCTTGATGAGGCTTCAAAGTTGCTTATTTTATAGCCATTACCGTTGTACGTTCCGGCAAATGCGACGTTGGTTCCTGCAAGTGAGCTCGCATCGTCAAGTAAAGAGCCACCATACCAACCAAACGCATTACTGCCGATGTTTGCCATAGTATACACCGAGGCAGGATGGCCGGAATAGTAAATCAAATTTGTACCTACATTAAAGGATCCACCTACATGTGCATTGACATCGATAGTCTGATTATAGGTCGAGAGATGAGATTCTGAATTGGTATATCGTCCAATATTGTCAAGATGTCGAGGAGAACGAACAGAATATTCCGCAGTTTCCGGTGTCAGGTTATTTGCGTCAGCTTCGTTATAAAAAGCATGTGCAAACAGCGGATTAAAATAGGCTACCGAAGTGGTAGTGGAAGCTAATCCATCCGTGATAGACAGCTTCATGATGCTATTTGTATCAGGGTATACAGCATTGTCATTTGTAGAAGCTTGGAGTAGTGGATTGCTCAAACTGATGATGGAATCAGACGTTCCCGCTGTTCCGAACAGTTCGTTAAAATCTGTTGCATATGCACCCGGTATGGGACGATATAGCCAGCCATCGGCATATACGTCGGTGGGATCAATCACAACGTCATTTAGGGTCAGCTCAAAATCCTCGGCATCAAGCATGGTGTAGGGGCGATTGATACGAAGGGCATAACCATCATTCAATATAATATAATTGCCGTCATTTATTTCATCATTTGTGAGCAGATTGTTTTCAATAACATTGCCATTTTCATCTGCACTATAGTATCTGACAATTACAGAGCCACGTGGGTTTGTTTGGTTCGCATAAAGTTCATAGTACATGAACTCTGCTTTGAACTCTTCCAGCTCCGTGACCGGCCATACGAAATTCATCTCGCCGGCGGCATCTATTGCACGACTATTTGGTAGCAATGTTCCTAGGAATGGGTATGGGTACTCTGTGCGGTTTGCAGAGGTTAAGTCAAGCGGATCTGCACCCCACGGGGTGGTAACACCGCCAACAAAACTATAGCTATCGGCACCGAGAGCAACGGGGTCAATAAACGCACCATAAAAATCACTGGTAGTATCAATCATTGATTGATACAATTGCTCTGTTGAAAGTCCTACACCAAGACCCTCTGAAACGATAGCTGTGTTAAAGGTAACATAGGTGTTAGGATTGCTGTCGCCGTCGTCGGGGCGCAGGGCATCACCGACAAGATAATATACACTCTCATCGTCAATGGCATCTGCCAATCGTTCAACCAACTCTTGATTTGCTGTCAGAGTTGCTCCGCTAAGGCTGAGCTGGACATTTGCACCTACGATCGGTGCATTATAATGGGTTGTATTATCGTTAGCAAAAGTACTTCCGAGGCGCTCTCGTGGCGCTACCGCAAGAAAAAGAATATGGTGAATAGAATCATCTTCAACACTGTCGCCGACCATTCCGACAATTCCGCCAACAAAGTCGTTGTCATATTGGGAACTGTCACCGTAAACATGGTCATCCCAGAAATCGGAATTGTCATCGTCGTTGTCAGCCACTACTGGAGTTGTGCTGTCCGAAATGACGGTAATGTGTCCAATTTCACCGTCGCTATAACCCGCAACCGTGCCACCAAAGAAGGCATCATCCGGATTGTTGGACAGTGTAACCAGTGGATTGATAAAGGTTAGGTAATTCACAACACCGGTATCTGAAATGTATTCGAATAAACCGGAGGAACGGCCAATCGGGTCAACAGAATCTGCCGGATTTGCAGTTGTAGTAGTTCCTGTCGGTGTCTGGCCCGTCACATTATATATATTCATATTCTGCAAGGTATGAACACCGATTGCAGTGCCGTCATCATAACGACCGGTATAGGTTCCGTTGAGGGTCGGGAGCGGTGCAAGAATCAAGTTCCAATCTTCACTCGGATTTGCAGGATCGGTAAGATCGTCTGCAAAATTTGCATCGGCAAGGCTGACCATACCGTTTTCTGCGGCAAAGTCAATGTCTGCTATTTGGAAATATGATTGTCCTGCATCGGTAGCACCGGTCGCAGGATCAGTGAGATAGCGAATGTTGTTGAGGTGGCGTGCCGATGCAATGTCGTGTTGACCTACTGTATTTGAAGGTTGACCGAGATTATATCTATCTGTTGCAAACAGTGGGTTCTTGCCGTTCGAGGTGACGGGAGGAATTGCTCCTGTCGACTCAGAGACCGTAACAGTTATAGTGTTGTTTGTGGTTCTGTCAAACACACCGATCACATTACCTGTATCAACGTCTTCAAGGTTTGTTATCGAAAATTTATCTCGCTCCGGATTTTCTGCCGAGAGGTCACCGCCTGCATAGTCCAGCACCCAGATAAAGCGCGCGTAATCGGCGTTGAGGATATCGTCGTTGCGGAAAATCAGTGTATTTGTCGGATTTGTGGCATCATCAAAGCGCGCGATGGCATCTTCCATCGTTTCATTTGTGCCATATCCGGAAAGATCGGCGCCTTTTAAAACATAATGGCCAGTACCTGCTGAGTCTGTAACAGAAAAATCAAAGGTCGCACCGGTGGTCATTGCGGTTTTTTCAATCAAAATTTCTGCATAAAGCACATTCTCGAGCGAAACTATGTCATAGGCGAGAGGCTTATTGTAACGGTCGGTGTCGAGTCCTTCTCCGACTGCATTGTCTGCTAGACCGTCATTGTATCCGTCGTAAAGGTGCACTGCCATACGGAAGGTGTTGTCGGGAGGTGTGTCACCGGTATAGTCAACACCGTAATAGCCTTGCGAGCGAAGATACGCGATGTCGTTGTAAAGTTCGGCACGGGGACCATAGACCGAGTTTGCATCGGCGTTGTCGGCATCGACAACATCATAATCAAACGCAAAGCCATCGTCGGAATCGCTGTAAAATACCGAGAGAACCTTTCCGGTCAGAATATTGTACTCAATAAGAATTGCTCCGCCAAGGATACGAGTATCGGGGAGTGCCGGTGCGAGCAATTTATATATCGCGCTGTTCACGTCGGGCTCACCGACCGGTTTTGAGATATAGCGAACGTAGTCATCTAAGCCGTTTTGGATGTCATTAGCAGGATAGTTAGTATCGGTAATGAGTGTGTGAACGTTGAAATCGTCTAATTTAGCCGGGTCGAGCTCGTCTGTCAGTTCGCCTGAAATCGGATCGACTGCAAAGTAATCGCCCGAGAGGTCGCCGCCATAAGCTGCTCTGAGGTTACCGAGCGCATGGAGCTGTGTCAGCTGGTTTTGAGTTGCGAGATACAAAGTCTTCGCCGTTTCGGTGCGGCGGAGCTGTTCACCCTCTTCGGCATAGCCGATCAGAGAAGGTGCGGCGATAAGCGACGTAACCACAATGATTGTGATGACGACCAGCATTTCTATTAAAGTAAAGCCTCTTTTGTACATTGTACCTCTCAAAATAAAGTGTTAAACTGTTAATAAACTTAAATACCAATCAGCAATAGTATTGCCGAAAAACGTTGCGACTACGCAACCGAGGGCAAGTGCGGGACAGAAGGGAACGCGGCTTTCATATTTGCGTTTGAAAAGGAGTTTTCGAATGACAATCACTGCACCGATGGAACCCATCAAGACGACTGCGACAAGGAAGGCTACTACTATGCTCTTGGCTCCGAGTAAAAGTCCTGCTGCTGTCATGAGCTTGATATCTGCACCGCCAAATCCACCTGTGATCATTGCGATGATCAACATTGGGACACTGACAATGACTGCGCCTAGCAAAAAGTATAGTAGGGAGTCAACATGGAAGTACAAATTAACGAGAGCCAATATTGTTATAGAAACATGAAGGCGATCGGGGACTTCCATTGTGTCGAGGTCGATGAAGGTTGCGACGACAAGGATTGCAAAGAAGAGTGAAAAGATCACTGCGTTTTGAATCTCATCAAGACCGAAAAAGTAGCCGCTGAGTGCAAAAAGTGCAGTGGTGAGCAGTTCGACAAGTGCATATCGTGGGGAAATTTTTTCTTTGCAGTGTCGGCATCTGCCACGAAGGAAGATATAGGAGAGAACCGGAACTAGTTCGATCGGGGAGAGTGTCTCATGACAGGTAGGGCAATAACTTCGACCCTTTGCGACCGAGATGCCGAGCGGCAAGCGGTAGATGCAAACGTTAAGAAAACTGCCGATTACGAGACCAAAGATTGCGAAGATTGCGGTTATGAAAACAGTCATGCAGGCTCACCTTTTTTAAATGAGTGTTTCGATGCGCGGGTTTTATTTTTTGCGATCGCTTGTTGCATGTCTAGTATTCCTTGGGTGGGTTTTGAGTTTTGTTATCAGATAACACAAATACGTTTAAACTATCATTATATAATAACATAAAAGTATGTGCTAAATGTGGTAATAATCATCTCGTGTCTTAGGTCCACCGAGATCGATTTCATCGAGATATCCGACTTTGCCTAATGTAACTTCATATACCATGATGTTCTCTTCAGTATTTTCGACATCGGAGGGGCGGTAAGTGATCCAGTTGACAGCGCCGGTGTTTCCAGAAATTTGAAAGGTGAAAAATCCGTCAAAGTTATCGCCTAACATCTCGTTAACGGCTTGTAAAAAAGGTTTTGCCGAGGTTTCAAGATCAGCTTTTGTGAACATTCTTTCTGTGTATATTTCTTGATTACCAGCGTCACGTTTGATACCGTCACCATCCGGCAAATTAGTCGGCTCGATGGGGTTATACTTCAGCGATGCCGCCTCAAGGGCGGTCAGTAAAGCTTCTGCTTGACCTTGATCGGCGGTCTCTTGCGCACTCGCGCGATAACCTGCAACGGCAGGAACGGCAATGGCGATCAAGATGACAATTACAACAAGCACCACTATCATTTCAATGAGGGTGAAACCTTTTTTGTTTTTAAGGATTCTGAGAGTTCGCATTGATTTTTGCCTTTCGGTTGTAGTGGTTAGACTTTTTTAGCTAACCCTTTTTATTTGTTTAGTGTCCGTAAATTGCCTCAGTATATATAGTCTCATCCAATTCATCCAGGTATCCGGAAACATCGTTTTTAACATCGTAGACCATGACTTCACTCGGTTCGGCACTGGCATGAGTGGATGCTTCTAATTCGCTTGTGGTATATTTGTGATATGAAACCCAGTTTACGGAATTGTCATTCAGATCATATCCAAATTTGAATACCCCGCTAAATTTTTCTCCACCAAGAAGTTCAGACAAAGTGCCAAGAAACCCGGAAGCGGTGTTAGTTGCAGGTGTTATAACACTTCTTGAATAACACTCATCACTTACAGCGTCACCATCTGTGTCACGATCCAATCCAAACAGCCACGCAGAACGGTCAATAGTATTATTAACAAGAGCTGTTTCCACCGCTGTTAATACAGTTTTCGCTTCTCCAAGGTCAGAGGTTCTTTCAGCTTCTTTTCGATATGCCAATATGGATGGAACTGCAATTGACATTATAATAACTATTATTAAAATGACAATTAGCATTTCAATAAGGGTAAAGCCTTTTTTGTTTTTGTAGTCAAATAATCTTTGCATCTTGTTACCTTTCATAATTTTACTAATGGTATGCGTTGATTGAATTTTATGGGGTAAATGGCAAAGGAGTAATGATTCCATTGAGTTGTGAGTGAGTGAAGTCACCTGATATTTCAGAGTAATACAGTGGCACCGTCGATACTTCCGGGTAATATATCATCACAGACTCTTCATCAATTACGTTCTCTGAACGCCAATAAGCTATCAAAGCAACTCCGCCTTGTGATATTGTTGAGCCATCTACTCTGAAATCATCGTTGTAAATAAATTTGAAATTACCATGGAAATTAGGTCCGAGGTATTCTGCCACAAGCTTATAATACTCATCGGTTGCGGGATCTGCATGTCCTGCAGCCAATGTTCCATAATCAAGTGTTCCTGATTCAAAGAAATCAGTTCCTGCACCAACATCACTCCAATGACCGGAGTTATTGGTCGGCTGTTTACGAACGTATGCTGCTTCCAATGCAGTTAGAATTGTCTCAACGCCACCCTCATCTTGGGTTCTCAGTGCATCTCGACGATACGCAGCAACTGCCGGAACAGCGATGGCAATGAGGACAACGACGATCATGATGACAATCAGCATTTCTATAAGGGTGAACCCTTTTTTATTTTTTAGTTCTATGAGCTTTTGCATCGTGTTTTCCTTTCGAATATTAAAGCTTATTTGGATTTTATGTAATTCAGTTTTATATAAATTTATTAAAACTGTTAATTTCAAATTTGTAGTTTGCTATTATATGTTTTTATTTATTATCATACTGTCGATTTCACATTTGGATTTTTTGTATAGCCTGCCGCCGTGGGGTGCCAAGGCGGCAGACTGTATTGAGTCTTTGTATTTACTTATGGTGTGTCATGAAGCATATTGCCGTTTGTATATAAATTACTAGTACCAGGAATAAGAACTTCGTCAAGATATCCACTAACACCGTCTACTGCATGGAAGAGCATTGTGTTTGCTGTTGTTATTTCTGCTTGCGCTGGACGATATGTGACCCAGTTTACGCTACCGGTGGAAAGAGTAATGCTGAAAGTGAACTCACCGTCGAAGTTAGAGCCAAGGAATTCATCAACGGCAATTAAGAATGGGCTTGCGCTACCTGCTAAGTCATTTCTATTAATTTGAGTTGAAGTCACAATTTGATTTTGTAACGGGGCACGTCCGATGCCTAATGTGCCGGCTGCAAGATTCTCCGGCTCAGAAGGCGGATGCTGTGTTGCGGCAGCTTCAAGCGCATTAAATAGTGTCTCGGCTGCACCCTCGTCTGCTGTTTCCTGTGCATCGGCGCGGTAACCGGCAACCGCAGGAATTGCGATGGCAATAAGAATAACAATGATGAGAATGACCACCAACATCTCAATAAGGGTAAAACCTTTTTTGTTTTTAAGTTGTATTAACTTTTGCATATTTTTTGCCTTTCTTTGTTTATTGGTTTATGTCGTAACAGAGTATATATAGTTGTTTACCAAGTATGCAGGTACGGTGCGGCATTGTAGTTTATACCGTTTATTGTGCCGAGTTCATCCGCATAACCCGATACATCGTTCACAACGTCATATACCATTACTTTAGAGGCATGAGCGGTTCGTCCACCCGGTGCTGAATGGTCACTGTCATGGTATGATACCCAGTCGATGCTATTTGTTACAATGTTATAACCAAATTTGTATTTACCCGGGAATTCCGTATGTCCAATTTTTGCAAGAATTGCGCCTTGTAAAGGATCACTATATCCACCGGCAGGATCCATAACTTGATTGGTAATAAGCCAATTTGTGCCTGCCGCACCCGGATCCATGAACCCTTCATCTTTAATATATTCTACATCTGTCAAAACTGCCTCGATTGCTGTGTATAGCGTTTTTGCGGCGCCAAGATCGGCTGTTTCTTCAGAGTCGCGACGATATGACAAGACCGACGGCACTGCTATCGCTAAGAGAATAACGATAATCAAGATGACTATCAACATCTCAATAAGGGTAAATCCCTTTTTGTTTTTAAGTTGTATAAGTTTTTGCATGTTCTACTGCCCTTTCTAAATGTATTAATTGATCAAACATGAATTGCTGGGGAATAAACAAAAAGATTCTGTTTATGGTCTGTATTGATTGTAGTTGTAGTAGCCGCCAAGAGTAGGATGTTCCGCAACAATTACATCAAGATATTCCGGTGTGCGATAATCTGTCACAGAATTTCCCAAAGCATTTAAGAACATCATTACTGATTCATCAGTGGTTGCGTTATCGCTTCTCCAATAAGAAACCCAGTCCATGTGAGGTCCATATGATCCGCCGTAGGTAGCAAATTCGTAGCTGAATTTAAAGTTTCCTTGGAAGTTGGGGCCAAGACGCTCTGCCAACTCACCATAAAACTCTCTTGTGTCTTCATCGGCGTGGGTGGTTGAAAGTGAAACCAATGTTTCGTAATCGAGATTTACAGTTGTATGTGAGTCATAAGAACCAGTATCTGTATCGATAGGTCTTACACGGATAAGTGTCGCTTCAACTGCGGTTTTAATTGTCTCAATTGCACCCTCATCCTGTGTTCTCAGCGCATCTCTACGATAGGCTGCAACCGCAGGAACTGCAATTGCCAAGAGAATTACTACGATCAAGATGACGATTAGCATCTCGATCAGGGTGAAACCCTTTTTGTTTTTCATGTCTATGAGTTTTTGCATAGTTGTTTTCCTTTCGTGTACAAAAATTATTTCTTTATTGCTTTTTTTGAGTTCTATTATATTCTTTAACTCATTACATACAACTTCCCTTTCACCGTACATGCTCCCCCCGTTGCATTCATACAGAAGACGTGCAACTTTTTTCAAAACGCTCGTTAAACAAGCAATTTTTCCAGTGTTTGCCGATCGGCGGCTCTATCCATTGCAATCTCGACGCTGATCGCACCCTGCTTTACCAATGCCGCTAGATATGAGTCCAGCAAGACCATTCCGTTCTTCGCGTTACTTTGGATGATGGTATTGATCTGAAATGCCTTGTTCTCACGAATGAGGTTTGAAATCGCATCGGTAACCGTCATGATTTCAAATGCCGGAAGACGTCCAACGTCATCTTTTTTTGGCAAAAGTTGTTGTGTAATGACCGCTCGAAGCACCGTCGCAAGCTGTGTTCTGATCTGCTGCTGTTGGTGAGGCGGAAATACGTCGATTAGTCGGTCAATGGTTTTTGCCGTTCCGACGGTATGCAATGTTCCAAAGACAAGATGTCCTGTTTCAGCCGCTGTAATCGCCGCCGATATGGTCTCAAGGTCACGCATCTCGCCGACCAAAATCACGTCCGGATCTTCACGAAGTGCACTCCTGAGTGCATATGAAAAACTGTCGACGTCCACTCCAACTTCACGCTGATTGACAATGCAGTTTTTTGAAGTGTGCAGATACTCAATCGGATCTTCAATGGTAATGATGTGGTCTCTTTTAGTAGAATTGATATAGTCTACCATTGCCGCAAGTGTTGTGGTTTTACCGCTACCGGTCGGCCCTGTCACAAGGACAAGTCCACGCGGTTGGCTGGCAATTGTCTTGAAAATCTGCGGCAATCCCAGTGTGTCAAAACTCGGTAAAACGTCGTTGAGCATACGAAGAACTATTCCTCTGACACCCTTTTGCTTGAACACATTTACACGCTGACGTGTACCGTTTGGCATTACGTAACAAAAGTCGTAATCGGTGGTATCGGGAGAATAAGGATGTTTAGTCGAGCCTACAAGCTGTTTTGCTGCCGTCTCGACATCTTCGGCGGTCAAAGGCGGCATGTCATAGCGATTCACCATGCCATCAATTCTCGCTACCGGCGGTTCTCCTACAATCAAATGCAGGTCACTGCCTCGATTTTGCCGTGTGGTGGTAATCAGATGGTTAATATCAATCAAATCGCACCCCCCCTTTTTCTTTCACTTTACCTAATTCTAAATAAATTACTCAATGTTTTCGCTGAGTACCATTGCCTCTTTCACCGAGATAGTGCCGTCCAAAACAAGTTCAATGGCTTGATCTATAAAGAACTTCTGCTTTCTTGTTTCGCGAAGATAATTTGTAATATCGGCTGTACTGCGCTGGGTTACAATCATGTTTCTGATATTCGCATCGGTCGGAACAATTTCACAAACCGCACGACGACCGAGATGTCCGAGGCCATCGCATCTGTTACAGCCGGGACTGCGATAAAGCTTTGTTACATTTGCGCCGTAACGTTCCATAAACACCTTTTCGGCGTCTTTGGGAGTGTACTCTTGCTTACAATGTGGGCAAAGTAGGCGAACCAGTCGCTGAGAGGCTGTTGCTACGATTGAAGATGCTGCAACATACGGCTCAACGCCCATGTCAACAATTCTCAAAAATGCCGAAGCCGCACTGTTGGTATGCATAGAAGCCAAAACAAGGTGTCCGGTAATAGCGGCACGAGCAGCGATATCCGCCGTCTCAGAGTCACGAATCTCACCGATCATGATCTTGTCAGGGTCCTGACGAAGAATAGCGCGAAGTCCGTTCGCAAAGGTCAAGCCTGCACGATTGTTTACCTGTGTTTGGTTCACACCCTCGATATATTTTTCAACCGGATCCTCGACCGTCAACACATTACTGCTGACATCGGAAAGTTCCGCCAAAAGCGAATATAGAGTTGTTGTCTTACCACTACCTGTCGGTCCTGTCAAAAGAACAAGTCCGTTGGGGAGCGAAATGGCTTTTCTCAAAACTCTTGCATCGTGATCATTGAATCCGAGTTCTTCAAGGCGTTGAACACCGAGACGGCTGTCTGCCAAAAGACGGATAACAAGTTTTTCACCAAATACTGTTGGCATACTCGCAACACGAGCCGAAATCTCACGTCCGCCAATTTCCATTGAAAAACGTCCATCAAGAGGTATACGTTTTTCTGCAATGTCCATTCCGGACATGATCTTGACACGTGTGATGATTCCGGGAAGGGTACGCGGATGCATTCTTACTATTTCGGAAAGCAGACCGTCGATACGAAAACGTATGCGAACATCTTCTGCAGTCGGTTCAATATGAATATCACTGGTGTTACTGTTGTGTGCCTGCAACACGAGATTGTTTACAAACTGAACGATCGGCACATTGCCAAGGCGGCTCTCTACCGCTTCAAGCTCTGATACCTCAAGTGCCTCGGCCTCGTCGACTATTGAGCTTGTCGCATTGAGTGTATCGGCTGAACTGCCGATCACGTTGCGCTCATAATGACGAATCACACTGGCTTCAATGTCACTCTTTGTCGCAAGACAAGGAGTAATATTTTTACCGGTCGCGGTACCGATTGCAGTCAGCATATCATAATCAAGCGGGTCAGAGGTTGCAACCACCAATTCGTTACCGTTGAGACGATAAGGTATAACATTGAACTGAAGTGCTATATCTCTTGGGAGCACCGAGAGCACAGTCTGCGCGATAATTGTGTCTGCAAGAGAAACATAATCGATGTGCAGTGCATTTTGAAGAACACGCAGTACTGCATCTTCCTCAACAACTCCGTTCTCGACAAGTATGTCGCCAAGCTTTTTCCCACCTGAATTTTTCTGATGTTCCAATGCACTTTGCAGTTGACTTTCGGTAATAAGACCGCTTTCTACCAGCATGTCTCCCAAACGTTTTTTAACTACCATAATTAAATGCCCAATCCTTTCTGAACGATTACAATGTTATATCGGTGGTAAGTTCTGCAGGTGCAACCTGATAGGAGTACTTGACGAACTGCAACGCCATATCGACTGCCTCAGTATTGTCGATAAAGTCACTGAGCGACATTGCGGGTACTACCATATATATGTCGTTCTTTGCAAGTGCATCACTGTAATCAAGTATGCTGTCAATCGTTCCATTGACCGTCATGCTTGTAGTTTGTGTTATAATTTCATAATGATTCGGAACTGTAGTAATCTCAGATTCCTCCATCTGTCCTGAAACAAGCGGATGTTCTGATATTATTGTTGATCCGCCATCTGCAAGGGAAGCTTCAACTACACTTGCATCGCTGAGTGACAGCGAATTGACGGTCAATCCGAAGTTTTCGGCAGAGTCAACATAAAAGTTGTGAACACTGTAGTTCTCGTCATAATACTGATCGAGTCCGATTGTAGCAATGTTATTATCAATCTCTTTGATCGCTGCCTCTAATTCTGCACCCTGTGCAATGTCTTTCTCCAGTTGGTCCAGCTCGGCATCAAGCTCTGCAACCTTCAAGGTTCCCTCTGTATAGCTATCAATCGAAGGGACGGTTACGAAATAGTTAAGCAGAAACAGAATCAATACTGTCACCGCAACTATTAGAATTGTTTGATCACTTTTACTCATGGTAAATATCCATTCCTTTCCGAATGTATGATTTCAAATCGGTCAATAATTGTTATTGTGCCAGAACGTCTCCGGTTACGGTGAATGTCACCTCTTCGCCGGAATCACTGAATCCAAAGTATCCGACGTATCCGAATATTCCAAGCGAGGTCAGCGACTCAACATAGTCGGCTGCCTGCTGTTCCGTTTGTCCTGTGCAAGCGAAGTTATAAACCGTACCACTGTAAGCAACCGAGGTGATTGTAACACCTTCCGGAGCCGCTGCAACACTTCTGTTTAGAAGCTCACGGTTGAATTCGCCTGTTTTCTCAATTTCGGCTGCAAGTGATGTGAGTGCCGATTCGCTCTTGAGCTTTCCTACAAACTCTTCACGCAGTGTTCCAAACTCTTCAAGCAACATTAAGGTCTCGGGCGAGCTGAGCTCATCCTCTTTTTGTGAGATCATGTTTTGCATCTGCATATCAAACGACATGATACCGAACACTACACCAATATTTATAAGTATCAACAAAAGCGCTACCAAAAGCGGAACATTTAGACGTCTTGTAGGTGTAGATGCATCCTTTTTGGTGCGGTCGATGCTGTAAAAGTTAATGTCTTTCTTTCCGATTGACAGGAACGCACCGATTGTGTATACCGGAGCACAATTAGCAAAGTTCTTATTGCGTCCGGAAAGCATAGCACAAGGAACCCCTACCGTGTCGCTGACCAACTTGACCAGTTCATCACGGGCGCTTCTGCCATAAAGCAGAACCTGGCTGATTGCCTTACCCGGAAATTTGATTGATTGATAAGAATTCAACTTCTCGATATTTTGAACAAATACAGTTTCGGGGCTACTCGAGCCACCAATATTGTCCAGAACATTAAGAGAGCTTGAAGCGCCGGTATCGATTGCCGCATTACGGGTAATCATATTGTCGGGCGGGTTCAGAAGATGTAGTGTAATACTCTTCTGGCTAAGCTTTGCAAGCGCTACCGTCTTATCCGGGAAGTAGCTATCGATAAAGCTTTCTGCCGCATGCTGTGAGGGCACAAGCGCTGTCGGAACTTTTCCGAGTTGTCTTAACATCTCGAAGCTATTGTCAACCAATTTTTTGGGCATTGCATATGAGACATATGTCTGCTTGTTGCCTTCTAGCTGTTGTCCGGTTGCAAAGTAATCGACATAGTAGTCGTCCGGCGAAATGTTTGCGTAAACCTGCGATTCAACCGCCATACGCTGTTGTTGGCGATTGCGCTCTTTGTGGAGTTGCAATACCGAGTAGATTGTCGGCAGGAAGGAAAATGACATTACTACCTTCTTTTCCGAAATCTTCACAAGGGGCCCACGAAGACAATTTTCCAAAACCGGGAAGTTAACATCGCCGGCAGTAGAAAAAAGATCGGGTGGGGCGTTCAGCGTAACGCTGGATTCAACAGCAATGTTTTGCTTTGAACCTTTTACTGACACAATCTCAATGTGTTCTCCTGAAACGTCTATACAGATCAAAATATGCTCCTATCGTTACTATCGTTTTATTTATTAAACTCCAATGGTACTGTAACCGTTGTAGATCGGCACCATGACCGAGATGAGAATCGCGGCTATGATGATAGCCAAGAACACCAGAAGTACCGGTCCGAGAATTGCAAGAAGTGATTCGATCGCGGTGTCTGACTCTGCTTCAAAGTATTCAGCAGTCGTGTTGAGCATTCCATCCAGATCACCTGTCTCTTCACCGATGGCGATCATGTTGGGAAGCATCTTATCGAACAATTCAAGATCACCGACAGCTGTGGATAAAGCGATACCGGAACCGACCGATGTTGAAGCATTCTCAAGTTTTTCCTCAAGATAGAGGTTTCCAATAACATTACTGGAAAGTCGCAAGGTTTCGAGAAGCGGCAAACCCGATGCATAGAGCATGGACAGTGTCGAGCTGAATCGAGCGGAATAGATCATACCTATCAGTTTGCCGACCATCGGAATCTTCACCTTTATCTCGTCCGTGACCCTTTTGACTGCTCTGACTCTAAATAGTGATATTGCAAGTAAGTAGACGATAACCATAAAGAAGATAATCACTACCCAGAATTCTGTTACAAAATCAGAAAATGCAATCATAAATTGAGTAAGCGGCGGAATTTCCATCCCATCAAACATTACAAAAAGGTCGGGTAATACAAAACCAAACAGCGCGATGACAACAAGGAACGAAACAAATCCTAGCAATTTCGGATATGCGGAAGCACTTTTCACCTTGCGTTGCATCTTTTGCTGTTTATCATAATAGGTACCCATGCGTAGGAAAATCCCTTCGATGTTACCACTTTCTTCACCACTCTCTACCATGTGGCACATTAGCGTCGGAAACGCTCGCCCTTCTGCAAACATTGCTTGCGAAAGCGGAAGACCGCCACGCACCGCCTCGTAGATACTACGATAAAGGGCTGAGTATCTCCTGTTGCCCGACGATTCGATAAGAACGTCAAGACTATTGGTGATACTCATACCCGCGCCAATCATTGTTCCCATCTTTTTGCAGAACATTATCAGCTCTTTGTTGTTAAGTTTGGCAATTGTTTTAACAGTTTCCTGTGGCGTGCTCTGCTCATCATAATTGATGCAGGTCAAACCGCGGTCATCAATCGAACGAAAAAATTCGCTACGATTTGCCGCTTCCAGTACACCTTTTACAACTCCTCCCTCGGCGTTGCGAGCTACATAGGAATAGTATTGCAACATCAACCCCCTTTTTGTAAAACGTACATTATATTGTTGTCTGTTTGCGCTCAAACGCAAAAATACACTATGAGTTATTATAGCACTTTTATATCATCAATGCAATACATTTTTCAAATTCTTGTCAAAAGATTTTCGAACATATTTTGCATTGTGGTGACTGTGCATTTTTTTTCGTCAATTTTGCCGTGTTTTTATGTATTTTGCCCTCCTTCGACATACAATTCGGTGAACTCATCTATCGGCATCGGCCTCGCAAAATAGAAGCCTTGTCCTTTTGTGCAACGCATTTCTTTGAGTGCAAGATGCTGCTCCTGTCGTTCGATTCCCTCTGCGACAGAAATCAACCCATCAAAACTCAAACATAAATTAAGCGCCACGCGGGTAAGCAACTTAGACTTATCGTCGGTGGTAAGCTCACTTGTGAGGGAACGATCTATCTTGATCTCGTCAAAGTCAGAATACTTAAGCGTGGTTAAATTTGAACAACCGCTACCAAAATCGTCCAGCGAAAGACCAAAGCCTTCTTTTGAAAAGCGGTTCGTTATCTGCGACATTTTCTTCTCAGAAACTCCGCTGATTGTCTCGGTAATTTCTATTATGAGCCGTGACTTTTTAATACCGTAACGCTCGCAAATTTCCGACAGCTTCTCTACTATACCTTTTTCGATTATAGTGACTCTTGAACAGTTGACCGAGATGTTTATGCCCTTGTCTATGCCGCTGTCTTTCCAAAACTTTATTGTCTTGCATATCGTCTCAAAAACGTAGAGATCGATTTTTGTGATCATGCCTTCTTTTTCATAAAACGGTATGAACGAATCAGGGGGTTGCAGCATGCCGTCGGCACCGATTCGCCGAATTAGCGCCTCAGCGCCTGTCACCATGCTACTCTCAATATCCACTTGTGGTTGCAGATAGACAACAAATTTGCTATCCTCGATTTCAATTTCGAGGTTCCGAGCCAAAATGTCGCTATAACGATTTCCGGATAATATACCGGTAAGTGTCGGTATGTCAGAGTAGTTTTTGTTCCATGTGTAGCCTATGTTTACCTCAAAGTCCTCCTGTGAAACCATAGCGCGCAGAACACTGATGTCATTCTCAAACATCTCTTCATCTTTGTCTTTGTTTAGAATCACAAATTCATCGCCACCAACACGGTAAACATTGTCACCAAACACCTGTCTGATAATCTGCGCAAGACGAATTATGACCTTGTCGCCAAACTCGGTTCCACTGACCTCATTTATCGACCTTAGATCATCCACATCAACATATGCAACACCTAAAGAGGATAGCGGAGAGGTGTTGATCTCATAAAGCGCTTTCCCATAGCTGTGACGATTTTTTATACCGGTGAGTGTATCATAATAGCTAAGCCTACTAAGATCTTCAAGTAGCTGTGTAACATCCAAAAAGTTGGCAATAAAACGCGATACCGACAGCAATAGATCTGTTTGTTTCATATTGAGCGCAGGATTATCAACGCCCAAAAATCCGGTTAACTCACCTTGAGAATCTCGAAGCGGCGCGGTGACAAGCGATGTTATACCCTGAGCTGCAAGCAGCTCGTACTCGGGATCATCTTTTGTCACATCTTCACCTAGTGCGTTAATGAAGAACACGCCCAGTTCATCAAACTTATCGTACCAGGTTTGCAGTGTGTCTCTTTCAACATTTTGAAGCACTTCAATCTGAGGAGTAACACCCTCGGCACACCACTCGTAGGTGTTGTTGATATATAGTCCGGTATCGTTAAACTCAAATATATAGCAACGATCTGCCTGATAGTAATTGGCAATGATTGCAAGCAGACGATCGATAGACACCTGTGGCTCTTCGCCTGAATGCAATGTATTAATACAGTTGATAAAAAGTCGTTCCTCTTCCAACATTTCTTTGAGCTCTTTTTCAAGCGTATTCAGCTGTGTTATATCGGTAGCGACCTCGAGGCGAACCAGCTTGCCGCCCATCGGCACAAGCTTATCTTTCAAAAGGTACAGCTTATTGAAATTCGGATTGAAAAATGTCCACTCATAAAAACTATCAACCGACAATCTGTCGTTGGTGCAAAAATCGCAAGGTGCAGATTTACCTTGCAAAATCTCATAACACATTTTACCCTTCCACTGTGAAGTTTCAGGATTTCCAAGCACCTCTAAAACAGCCTTGTTGACATGGAGCAATTCGTACGTATCGATATCCGACACATAGACAAGATCGTTGGTATAGTCAGATAGATACGCCGACACCCTGTTATATTCGGTTAATACACCGAGCTCGTCCTGAAGGTGCCGACTCTGAAAGATAATAGATATGATTTTTGAGATATAAATCAGGCTGTTGATTTCCTTCTCGCTCCACACCCTTTTTGAGGTGCAGTCGTCTAATCCGAGAAAAAACGGAACGTAATCGCTTTTTTTAATCTGCGCATGGATAAAAGACTTGATTCCCTGATTCGCCATGACGTCATACGCCTCTGAAACCCCAAACATAGAGCTGAGGTCGTTTGTGTATATAATACCTTGATCGGAGGCATCTTTGAACAGCGGTTCAAAAAGCTCCGCCGGAACCTGTTGAAGATTGTCAATTTCGGTGCTTATACCGTCATTAACCCATTCATAAGTGTTGTCATATGTCGCACCTTCATCAAACGACTCAAAAATATAACAACGGTCTGTGTTATATTTTTGAGCAATAATCCCCAGCACGGCATTAACCGAGACATCATCGGCATTGCGCTCATATAGCAGATCAAACACGGCAGAAATTAGGTCGTAATCAAAAAACCCGCCTGCAATTCGATTTGCGTTCTCCACCTTGGTGCGATCACTCATAGTGCCATCTATCAAGTTGTCACTATAGAAAACGAACTGATTTTTCCCAAGCATCTTTGCTTGATAAAGCGCCTTGTCGGCCGATTGATACAGCGAGTTGAAATCGGTTCCTCCATCAGGATACAGTGCAATACCTACACTGCCCGAAATATTATATTCACGATCGGCCCCGGCATAACGGCGCTTGAAGGCTTCCATTATTTTGGTTGCTTTACTTTCCAATAATTCGACGTCGCTCGTATTTTCCACAAACACAATGAACTCATCGCCACCTATTCGCGCCACTATATCCTGCGATCGAAAAGAGACTTTGAGCTTATGCGATACCTCTTTGAGAACCTCGTCACCGAAAAAGTGTCCAAAGTTATCGTTTATAGATTTAAAATTGTCGATATCGACTATGAAGAGCGCATGTGTAACGTCGCTGCCATCTTGCAATTTAGTCGCAATAAGTTCTTCTGCCGTAACTTTATTATAACACTCTGTCAAAAGGTCGATCTTGGAGCGTTCTTCCAATATTTTTTGTTCATGTACATCGACGCCTTTACCCACAACAAATATCGGCTTATCGTTCTCGTCGTCCATCGTTTTGTAGATAAGCTGATAGTATCTGAACGCTCCGTCTTTTTGTTTGTAGCGTATATCGTACGGTTTAGACACACCGCTTTTTATATTTTCAATAAACTCTAAAAACAGTTCGGTGTCTTCATAATGCACAAGTCCACGCTCCAGTGACGATCCGAGTGGCACGCTTGCGGTATATTTTTGACCGAATATCTCTACGATGCTTCCGTAATACTGAATAATCGAGGTTCTCAAATCAACGGAAAAGAACCACTCGTTTGAAAGGTTGGACACCATGTTGAGCAGAGTCTTGTCCGACACCTTATTCAAAAAGTAGTTTTCGTGCTGTTTGTCGCTATCGTCACCCATGAAGTCACTTCTCAAATCCCGCGCAAAACCGACCACGGCCAACGTTTCATTTGAAAGTTCTATACGATTAAGTGTGATCTCGCATGGTATTTCATCGCCATCCAGATTGCAGTGCAACCAGTAAAATTTTGACGTGCCTTTTTTGAAAGCTTCTTTGATAAAATGACGGCTTTGTAAGCTGCTCATTTTACCGTCCGGTTGATACTTCGGTGATAGATCAAAAAAGCTATCCAAATACTGTGCCTGATCCTCAAGATCAAACAGCTCGACCGCCCACCTATTGCAAAAAACTATGTTGCAATTCTCGTCAAAGAGATTTACGGTAAGTGGAGTAACGTCAATAATTGACTGAAACCTAACAACAAAATCCTCGTCGCACGAAAAGGACTCCGGTAGATTCTCCCTTACATTGTTATTCATATGCTGCCCCCCTATTTAGAGTTATTATATAACATAGCGCTATTTTTTACAACGAATTTCAAAATAAATGTTTATTGTGACAAAAAAATATTGAAAACAATGATAATAAACAACAACATCACAAAATAGATAAACACGCTATATTTCAAATCAGTTTTGCCAAGAAATTTCATGTTGCAACATTGACACAAATTATATATAATAATAAGATAGCCTACGCCTAACAACATCAGGAAGGAATTATTGGAATGAACTATCTTGTCTGTGTAAAACAGGTTCCCGGCACAAGCAATGTGGAGATTGACGAAGCAACGGGAGTGCTCAAACGTTCCACTGCTTCGGCAAAACTTAATCCCTTCGACCTTTTCGGACTCGAGACAGCCTTCAAACTTCGTGAGCAATACGGCGGCAATGTTCATGTTCTATCTATGGGACCGCCTCAGGCGATCGACATTTTGAAGGAAACCATCTGTATGGGAGCCGACAAAGCGACCTTGTTATCAGATCGTAAATTTGCAGGAGCCGATGTGCTGGCGACCAGCTACGCATTGTCGCAAAGAATAATGTCGTCCGATATATCATATGACATAATAATATGCGGCAAGCAAACTACCGACGGCGACACCGCTCAGGTAGGCCCCGAAATAGCCGAAATGCTTGGTTTGCCTCATGCTTCCAACGTTCAGGAGGCTCGGCTTTCAAATGATCTCTTGCAGGTGTCTCTTAACCTCGATCACTGTGAGCAAATACAAACCATGGAGTTGCCATGTCTTATCACAATTGAAAAAGATGTAAACACTCCTCGTCTGCCCTCCTACAAACGAAAAAAGGAGGTTTCGGACGACGAGATTCTTGTCGTGTCACTCGACGACCTGCCGGACACCGACGAAAAGCATTATGGGCTTTCCGGCTCTCCGACACAGGTAGAGCGGATATTCCCGCCCGATAAAAAAGCTTCAAAACAATTGTTCGAAGGAACTTCTGATCGGCTTGCCGATGAGATAGTTCGACTGTTGGTCGATAAGAAATTTGTATAAACATCAATTTTGAGGAGAAAAGCCAATGGCATACCTTCAGATAAATCATGCTGCCGTAGATGCACAGAAAGCGGCAGAACTAACTAAACTATGTCCTTTTGAAGCCTTTCGATTTGTCGACGATCGGCTCTGTGTCACCGCAGCATGTAAAATGTGCGGCCTATGTGTCAAAAAAGGGCCGACCGGCGCGGTTGAAATGATCGAAGAAAAACGACGCACCGATCTCGATAAATCGCTTTGGAGCGGAATAGCTGTATATGTAGAGCAGGACGGTGAAATGATTCATCCTGTTACTTTCGAGCTCATCGGGAAGGCATGTTCCCTTGCACTGCAAACCGGACAGCCTGTATATGCGCTTTTCGTCGGTCATGAAATCAAGGACAGTGCGGCGGAACTTTTGCACTATGGCGTCGACGAGGTGTTTGTCTATGATCACGAGCACCTTTCCGAGTTCAATCTTCTTTCATTTGCCAATATCTTCTCTCATTTCATAGAGCATAAAAAACCTTCTGCGGTACTGGTCGGCGCTACCAATGTCGGACGCTCCCTTGCACCAAGGGTTGCGGCAAGGTTCAAGACAGGCCTCACCGCCGACTGCACCGTACTGGATATAAAACAAAACACCGATCTAATTCAGATCCGACCCGCATTCGGTGGAAATATTATGGCGCAGATCATCACTCCTGATCACCGTCCCCAATTTTGTACCGTACGCTACAAGGTTTTTTCTGCACCGATGCGCTCCGACACACAAAGCGGCTGTGTCAAAAACATTGAAGTAACCGACAACATGATAGATCTTCGCATAAAAGTGCAAGAAACCCACCCAAAAAGCAAAGACATTGATATCTCAGACGCCGAGATCATCGTGGCGGTCGGTAGGGGTGTGAAGAGCAAATCCGACCTCGCTACAATCGAACAGCTCGCCGACAGTATCGGTGCGGTGATGGCATGTACAAGGCCGTTGATAGAAAATGGATGGTTTGATGCAAAACGACAGATTGGTCTGAGCGGAAGAACTGTCAAACCTAAACTTCTGATAGCGATCGGTATTTCAGGCGCTGTACAATTCACGGCGGGAATGAAAGAATCTGAATGCATTATCGCAATCAACACAGATAAACTCGCCCCAATATTCGATGTTGCGAGTTTTGGTTATGTCGGAAATTGGTATGAAATTCTGCCTCGGGTAACGACCGAAATAAAAACTATTCAATCGGAAAGGAACCATAGCTAAAATGTCTTACAAAATACCGGACAACAGCGATGTTGACTACATAAAAAACATTGTAGCTCCCGAGCGTGTTTTGAGCGGCGATGAAATAAACGAGGATTATAGCCACGACGAACTTGGCGGTGTTTCCGCTTTCCCACATCTACTGGTTAGGGTAGAGAACGAACAAGAAATATCGTCAATAATGGCCTACGCAAACGAACAAAACATTCCGGTCGTGGTTCGCGGTTCCGGCACAGGACTTGTCGGCGCTGCCGTTGCTGTACACGGTGGAATCATGCTTGAAACGACCGGCATGAATAAAATTCTGGAACTGGATCGTGAAAATCTTACCGTCACGGTTGAACCGGGCGTGCTTTTGATGGAGCTTGCCGAATTTGCAATGCAAAATGATCTTCTCTACCCTCCCGATCCGGGAGAAAAATCTGCAACAATCGGTGGTAACATCAGCACGAATGCCGGTGGTATGCGCGCCGTTAAATATGGCGTCACGAGAGACTATGTAAAAGGTCTCACCGTCGTCCTTGCTTCCGGCGAAATTGTACAGCTCGGCGGCAAAGTGGTGAAAAACAGTACCGGTTATAATCTTTTGCAACTCATAGTCGGCTCTGAGGGTACTCTTGCAATCATTACAAAAGCGGTCTTGAAACTTGTACCGCTCCCAAAAATCAGTGTCAGCCTACTCGTCCCATTTAAAAATATCGAAAGTGCCATCGAGGTCGTGCCCAAAATTGTTGAAGCACAGGTGCAGGCCACGGCAATAGAATTTATGGAACGCGAAACCATACTTTTTGCCGAGGAGTTTCTGGGCAAAAAATTTCCCGACACACAGGGCGCGGCATATATTCTTTTAACCTTTGACGGTGAAACCTCAAAGCGTGTCGAGGAGGAATACGACCTTGTGGCACAGCTGTGCCTATCAAACGGCGCCACCGATGTCTTCATCGTGGACACAGATGAGCGCAAAAAGACAGTTTGGTCGGCAAGGAGTGCTTTTTTAGAAGCGATAAAATCTTCCACCACCGAAATGGACGAGTGTGATGTCGTTGTGCCACGCAACCGAGTGGCTGATTTCATCAAATACACCCACGAAATTTCACATGAGTTGGACATGAGGATACCCAGTTTCGGTCATGCCGGCGACGGAAATCTCCATGTCTATCTCTGTCGTGACAACATGGACGACGACAGTTGGGAGAAGAAGCTGGGATTGGCATTCGACATGATGTATGAACGCGCAAAGCAGTATGGTGGTCTCGTTTCGGGTGAACACGGCATCGGATTCGCAAAAAAGCGTTTTTTACGAGATCAGGTGGGTGACTCACAGCACCAGATAATGATGGGAATCAAGCGAGCTTTTGATCCAAAAAACATACTCAACCCTGACAAAATAGTCTAAATCCCGAAAGGAGCACCTGCTTGCAAAAACATAAGTTACTCAAAGTGTATTTGTTACTCATATCGGTCGTTATTTTGGCTTTCAACAACACGTTGACTACACTGCTGACCTTTATCTTTTTGAATGCTCTGCTAATCATCATGACACTGATCACCTGCGAGAGAAACACACAGCGTGTTATCGTGATTTTGAGCTACGGGCTTCTCATTCCGATTCAGATATGCTACACAGTATATGTCGCGGCCGGCGACATAATAACCGACATACAGGACATCGGCGTAATGCTTGGATTGTATCTTCTTCTTGGTGCGTCATTTTATCTCGAAACCTTCTTCGAGATACGTAATTATCATCATTACTTCTTCCATGACTCAAAAAACATGAACACTCTGTACTTCAGTGATCTTCAACGTTTTGTCGATGTGGTACGAGAAAAAAAACAACTCCTCTCTAAGACCTCCGGGATATTGACCAAAGATAATATTGCACAGATTCTGTCCGATATCAGACGCACCGACTCTTTTTCTTATACCAACAACGGAACACTGACCGAAGAATATTTTAGCCTGTTGTCCGAAACTATGAGCGACCACAACCTCTACATCGTGCTGTCTGACACAGGAAGTCTTACAAGTCAAGTGGTATCGCTGTTTACCGAGAAAGACTATAATCATGCCTCAATCTCATTTGATAAACAGCTGCGCACTCTCGTCAGCTACAACGGTGGAGAGCGTGTTAATCCGCCCGGAATGAATGCGGAGCTGCTCAGTTATCTTGCCAAAAAGGAAAACGCAAGGGTATATGTTTACAGCCTTGCCGTCACCGAAGCACAAAAGCGAAAGATGGCACAAAAAATCAGAGAGATAAACACCGATGGCAGCGCCTACAATCTGCTTGGCATGTTCTTGAAACAGTCGTACAAGCCGAATATAATGTACTGCTCCCAGTTTGTTTATACTCTGCTGGAATATGCCGGTGTCAACTATTTCAAAAAGGATCGAAACAACATAAAGCCCACCGATCTCGTAGAGCTGGACTATTACAAAAAATTGAAATTCGAATACGAAATCAAGTTTTAACTATCACACTGAGCATTATATATTTAAAACGCTCCAAAATTCATACCGTGGGGCTGCTAGAAGAATAATATGCTTTTATTTGCCAGCTTGACGACCAAAAGAGGAGATGTCTTACCGCATCCCCTCTTTTTTTGCATTTTGCTACTCTGTCGACATCCTGTCAACAATATTGTCGGCAATGTGCCGTAGGTCATTCGTCACTCCTCTGGCACGTTTTTTCAATTTTGGTGTGTGATATACCCAATCTTTTTTTATATCATTTTTCATGTCTCTCGCGGTCCGCCCTATCTCACCTTTTAACTTTTCCACCGACATATCAACCTGAGATGAATATGCATCCCACTCCTGTTTCGTTACACCTACAGCACTGGAAAATACATTGTCGTTAGCCATTTTGTGCCATTCCTTTCCTGATGGTTTTTCCATTTTTGCACCAGCATCGCAATGCTCTTTTCGCTTATATAAACGATATCACGACCTTTTTGCAATTATCCGGTAACTGTATTTTTGCCGCTTTTTGTCAAAAAATACAAAATGCTTGCAAATTCTTTTTTGTTGAGCTATAATATAGCAAGAACAAATTCTTCGGGGCAGGGTGCAACTCCCTACTGGCGGTTATAGTCCGCGAGCAAAGGCATTGCTTTTGCAGATTTGGTGAAACTCCAAGACCAACGGTTAAAGTCCGGATGTGAGAAGATTTTTTGTAATCGCCCTAATTAGGTTTGTTTTATCGAATAGTAACAAAAGGGAGATTGCATTTTTTATGAATAAGACACAAAGATTGACAAGACTTGCACTATTCAGTGCGGTTGCATATGTAGTCATGCTGATCGGCAGAGTGCCGGTCTTTCAGTTTCTCAGCTATGATCCTAAGGACGTGATAATAACCATCGCCGGCTTTGCATTCGGTCCGCTCTCGGCGGCGGCGATCACCTTTGTTGTCTCACTTATCGAAATGCTGCTCGCAAGCAACACCGGCATAATCGGCTTTTTCATGAACGTCGTTTCCAGCTGTGGTTTTGCATGTGTGGCGGCATTTATCTATAAAAAGAAACACAATTTGCAGGGTGCGGTTGCGGGACTCGTGCTCGGTACTGTAACCATGACGGTGCTGATGTTACTCTGGAACTACATAGTTACCCCCTTCTACCTCGGCGTGCCTCGCGAAGAGGTCGTTGCAATGTTGATGCCTGTGTTTTTGCCATTTAACCTACTCAAGGCAAGCATAAATTCTGGACTTGTTCTGATTCTCTATAAGCCAATTCGACGTGTTTTCAGCGGCATCGGACTCATCCCAAATGTCACACAAAACTCTTCGTCCGGAAAAATGATCACGGTAATATCCATGGCGGCATTCTTTTTGATCGCCATTGTTATAGCACTAATGGCATTTTGACACCAATCATCGACCATCCTGTCGACTACCTGAAAGGAACGATTTATGAAACTCAACTACAAACGCACATTTTTTGTCGGTCTTGCATTCCTTTCCATCTCTGCTTTTTGGCAGGTGTATGATGGTATCATACCGCTGATACTGCAAAACACATTCGGACTTGCCGAGACTGCCACCGGTGTCGTGATGGCGGCCGATAACGTACTTGCCGTATTTTTGCTCCCAATTCTCGGTGCGATGTCGGATAGGGTCGACACCCGCCTTGGAAAACGCACGCCGTTCATCGTGGTCGGCACAGTGCTCGCCATTATATTTATGATGCTATTGCCGCTTGCTCAACAGCTAGGCAACTTTACCTTTTTTGTGATAGCCCTCGGATTCACACTCCTATCGATGGCGCTCTATCGTTCACCTGCGGTTGCACTGATGCCGGATTTGACACCTAAACCTCTTCGCAGTAAAGGAAACGCCGTCATCAACCTTATGGGCGCTGTCGGTGCGATGATTGCACTTGTATTTATTTCGCTGTTGGTGCCGGCCGGTGACAATCCAAGCTACACCGGGGTATTCATCGGTATTGCCATCTTGATGGTCATAGCCGTCACAATATTGCTCCTGACCATTCGTGAAAAAAAACTTTCTTCTGAAATCTCGGCGGAGTATCCCGAAACGCAAGAATTTGTTGACGAAAAAGGACGCCTGCCAAACGATGTTCGCCGAAGCCTTGTTTTTATTCTGATGTCGATTTTTCTTTGGTTCATGGCTTATAACGCTGTGACAACTGCATTTTCAAGATACGCCACCACGGTATGGGGGCTTGAGGGCGGTGAGTTCGCCGACACATTGCTTGTAGCCACAGTCGCCGCTATCCTCAGTTATATACCCATCGGCATTGTCGCCGGAAAAATAGGACGCAGAAAGACCATCATTATCGGGCTTTTGTTGATGCTGTCGACATTCATCTGGGCTATTTTCATGACAGAATATCATCCCATCATCAACGTCGGATTTGCCCTGATCGGCATCGGCTGGGCGGCGGTCAGTGTCAACTCGCTACCGATGGTGGTCGAGATGAGCAAAGGCAGTGATGTCGGTCGCTATACCGGTTTTTACTATACATTTTCCATGTCGGCACAGATTATTACTCCGATTCTGTCCGGCGTCCTTCTTCAAAACATATCCTATCGCACACTGTTCCCGTACAGCGCACTGTTCACTATTCTTGCCATCTGCACCATGTTAATGGTAAAGCACGGCGACTCAAAACCGGTAGCCAAAAAAAGCGTTCTCGAGAATTTTGATGTAGAGGACTAAATCGGAAAAAAGCATTCAATTTCAATGCTTTGCCAATCCCCTACCTGTTGAAAGGTTATAATATGTTAACTATAATTTTGGCTATTATTGCGATACTGCTGCTGATCGCTTTGCTATACCTCAATTTAATAAAGCCGGAGATTGCCGAAAGCACGAAATTGAGTCCTCTGATGGGTCATTATTACGCTCATCGAGGTTTTCACGACAACCGTGGCGACGCACCGGAAAATTCGTTATTATCCTTTCGTCGCGCGGCGGAAAAAGGATATGGAATCGAACTGGATGTACAGCTCAGCTCGGACGGAGAGGTGGTAGTGTTTCACGACGATACTACCGATCGAATCTGTGGCGTTGACAGGAAAGTTTCCGAGTGCAGCTTTGCTGAGCTTGGTGAAATGAGCCTTCTTTCCACAAAACAAAACGTGCCGCTTTTATCAGAAGCGCTTAGCGTTGTAGCCGGCCGCGTGCCTATTGTGGTCGAGCTCAAACCATATGGCGACAAAACAGCACTCTGCGTTGCTGTCAACAGAGTGCTGTCAAAATATGACGGGGTTTATTGTATCGAGTCTTTTCATCCCGACATTGTGACATGGTATCGACATAATCGTCCTGATGTCATTCGTGGCCAGCTCTCGGCAGGGTATAATAACCCTTTAAATCCGAAATTCTTTGTACTCAGTTATCTGCTGACCAACTTCAAGGCAAGGCCTAATTTTATTGCCTATGATCACGCAGCAAGCGGCAATCTCTCGTTTAATATCTGCCGAACATTATTTCGTGCTACCACCGTCGCGTGGACCATCAAAAGCCAAGATCAATTGAATCGCGCCCGTAAAAAATTCGATCTATTCATCTTCGAAGGGTTTATCCCAGAGGAGTAGCGGGTGGAAAAAAGTATCTTTTGTTGATTTTTTTGAGCTGTTCGCTCAAAATTTTCTCATCGGCATCGGTATATGGCGAGAATATTTCATCGACATGTTCTACCGCAAAACTAAAATGCTCGAAATTGCCCGGCGTCACTATGACCTGCGCGCCAATCGTATCGGTGGCAAATCGCATGGCGGGTAACAGTGCTTTATTGTCGCAATCAAACGGTTTGCACCACGACTTATGAAAGCGTGTTGTCTCCTGCTCGCCGTCGTCCCAGGCTCGCTCAATCATAGATTTCATGCCGAGAAAACCAATTCTTTTTTCCCTCACTACACGTGAAATTCGCTCGCCGAAACCGTGCCCTTTGTATATTCCCCAGTTTGTGGGAAAAAGCACCGTGTCAAAATCGTACATCTCGAGTGCTTTCAATGCGACATCCTCATTGTGACAACTCATTCCAATTTTGCGGATAGCGCCCTGTGATTTCATATCCACTAACATCTTCAAGACGCCGTCGTCTGCAAACGCCTGTTCTATATCTGACAGAGTGGTCATAGAATGCAATTGATAAACATCAAAGTATTCGGTGTGCAGTTGTTGCAACGACCTATCAAACTCTCGCTTGGCTTCCTCAGCGGTTCTACATGTGGTCTTGCATGCAAGATAAACATCCTTGCGATATGGTTTGAGCGAATTGCCAAGCTTTTCCTGCGCATCACCGTACGAAGGAGCTATGTCAAAATAATTTACGCCGTTTTTTATAGCGTACTCTACATGAGCATCAGAACTTTCCTGTCCTACATCGGTGGATACAATTCCGCCATAGATAATCTTCGAGACATCATAACCGGTCTTTCCAAGAGTATTTCTTTTCATGATTGTGGCCATTCCTTTCGTCGTACCTTTGTGTATATAATATCCTTACCTGATTTTAGCACAGCAATGGCAACTATGCAACACAAACAACTGTGTTTGTCATGTGAAACTTGTGGCCAGATTTGTGATACATCTTTGTTATCTATTGATTTGCCGAACAAGGCAAGGTATAATATGTTCAAGATACATTGAATCGGCTACTAAAAAGAGTATTTTCTCAACAACTCTTGTCCGGTTCGGATGGCTACAATTATTTTTTACGAAAGGTGGCACACCATGAAAAAAATATTCGCACTTATCATCGCTTCCGGCATATTTCTTGTCGGTTGCAATGAAGTGACAACAACTGCGCAAGATTCATCTGCCCCGACAAACATAACCGAAGAAATGCCTACTGCCCCGACACAGGAAGATCAAGATACCGACATGGTAACTACCGATTCCGACCTTGGCGCGATGGCGACATATGACTTGTATGGAGAGCCGGTCACGGTTGACGTTTTTTCCGATTATGATATTACGCTGGTAAATGTCTGGGCAACATGGTGTCCTCCTTGTGTAGAGGAAATGCCTCATCTTGCCGAAATTGCTAAAGAGATGGGCGCCGACGGTGTCGGTGTCGTCGGAATTATGTCCGATGCAGTCAGCGGCGGTGCTATTGATGAAGAGGCACTCATGACCGGCCATTCAATCATGCAAGGCGCCGGCACCGAATATCCAAACATAATCGTCGATGAAATTCTTTACAACGAACTTTTAAGCCAATCGCAGGTTCTTCCCACAACATTCTTTGTCGATTCAAACGGCAATATTGTCGGCAACAAGTATGAAGGATCACGCAACAAAGAGGAGTGGCAAGAGGTTATCAATACCGAGCTTGCTAATCTATAATCAATAAGCCTTGTTTCGCAGCCAATCAAAGGGAATTGAATGTATGCAAAAACACAGAGTATTTATATCTTCCGTACTTTTTTTGCTCGGTATTGCGATGATTGTCATTGGAGTGCTAAACGGCGAAATGAGTGATGTGCTGGAAAAATCGATACGTATTTGTCTTGAATGTGTGGGGATAGGCTGATGCTCGCAAGATTCAGGGTTCTGATACAGTCGGTGTTTGCTGTAATCACCAATGGTTATCTCGTTGGATTTGTAACCGGAAAAATTTATACCGGCAGGCTCAAAAACGCCTGCCTTCCCGGACTCAATTGTTATTCCTGTCCCGGTGCGGTTGGAAGTTGTCCGCTCGGCTCGCTTCAGGCGGCGCTGGGCGGGCGCGGCTTTGGTATACCGTTTTATGTTCTCGGTTTTTTGCTTGCGTTCGGCGCACTGTTCGGTCGACTGGTGTGTGGCTTCCTCTGCCCATTCGGTCTCATACAACAACTTCTGCACAAAATCAAGTTTTTTATCAAGATTGACACCTTTAAATTTGACAGGTTGCTTAGATGGTTAAAATATGTTATACTTATCATATTCGTAATCCTTTTGCCGATGTTCGCAGTGGATTTCTCCGGTCTCGGCTCCCCTGCATTTTGCAAATACATCTGCCCTGCCGGAACGCTCGAGGCAGGGATTCCGCTTGTATTACTTAACGAAAGTCTTCGAGGCGGTCTCGGATTCTTATATCTGCAAAAGAACGTGATCCTCGTCATCACTATTATAGCAAGCATCATCATCTACCGTCCGTTTTGTAAATACATCTGTCCGCTCGGTGCTATTTATTCCCTGTTTAACAAGGTCGCACTCTTTCGCCTTCGCCTCGACTCCGACAGCTGTATTAGTTGTAAAAAATGCTCTTCGGTATGCAAGATGAAGGTTGACCCAACAAAGAGTCGTGACGATCTCGAGTGCATAAGATGCCTTGAATGTACATCGGTGTGCCCCACAAAGGCGCTGAGCTATGGTTTCACCGAAAAAAGCAGGTTCGGCTGTAAAAATGGTTGTCAATCGAATGCCACGAACATAAAATCTGTTGAGGAATAGATCGATCAATGATAAATCTCGAATATAAAATATGGGAAACCCATGGTAAGGGAGGTTCGCTGTCAGAGCAGGTCAAAGCTCGGCGGGGAACCTTTGACGCTGATTTCATTATTGATCCCATGCGACTCAAAGACATGGATAAAGCAGTCAATATTATCCATGAGGCGATCGAATCAGGCGATCGAATCGTCGTGTTTGGCGATTATGACGTGGACGGCGTGACCGCCACTGCAATACTCATGCGCTATCTTGAAGGGGTTGGAGCTGAAGTCTATTATAAACTGCCTAACCGAATCGAGGAGGGTTATGGCATCTCATCCGATGCCGTACAGACACTCCACGAAAAGGGTGTGAATCTTATCATCACGGTGGACAACGGAATTTCTGCCACCGAGGCAGTCGAGACCGCCATACAACTTGACATGAAAATAGTGGTCACCGACCACCACACACCACCCGAAAAGCTTGTCCCCGCCTCGGCGGTGGTTAACCCGAAACGTTCGGACGACGACAGCGGTTTTGAAACCATGTCGGGCGCTGCAGTCGCCCTTTGTCTCGTTGCGGCAATGGAAGAATGCACCGTCAACGACATAATCTATGAATATGGAGAACTTGCGGCACTCGGAACGATCTGCGATGTCATGCCACTGAACGAGATGAATCGCACCATCGTAAAAGAAGGCCTTGCCGCCATGAACGAGGCACCTTGCCCCGGAATCGAGGCAATCCTGCGTGTTGCAGGTCATATTGATAATCAAATCACTGCTCAAACGCTCGGTTTTACAATCGGACCACGACTAAATGCCGCAGGGCGCATTGATGATCCCGGTGCGGCGCTTTCGTTGTTGCTTTCAAGTGACGAGGAGGAGGCGGACGAACTTGCTGTCGAGTTAGATAGGTGCAATATGCAACGACGCAAGGAAGAAACTGAGCTTATTGAACTGCTAAAGAAAGAGGCGCAGGCTCAAAGCCGACAACCTGTTCTGGTTCTCTTTGGCAAAGGATATCATGAAGGAGTAATAGGCCTTGCCGCCGCACGACTTTTGCGGCTTTACTCCAAGCCGACCATAATTATCTCGCTGGACGGCGATACCGGCAAGGGCAGTGGTCGCAGTGTCGACGGCTTTTCTCTCTATGATGCACTTGATGCCTGCAAGGAGCACTTGCTCGGCTTTGGTGGACATACACTTGCCGCCGGACTTTCCATCGAGGCAGACAGGTGCGAGGCTTTTCGCAAGGCTATAAACGAATATGCAAAAAAAGTTCTCAAACTGGTACCGAAAAAGGTTCTAAAACTGGATGGGACAGTTACCGAAAAAATCACGGTTGATACCATCAACTCACTCTCGGCATTTGAACCTTTCGGCCAGGAAAATCCGACCCCTTGTTTCTTGATTGAAAACATCTTAATAGAACAGGTATCCGCCATGAAAGATACGCATTGCCGCATTGCCTTTTCATTTGCCAAAGAACGCTATTGGGCAAGTTGCTTTGGGCGTACACCGTCATCACTTGGATACAAAGTTGGCGACAAGGTCGATCTTGCGGTAGAGTTATCCCTCTATAAAACTCAGAATAATTTGTCGGTCTCGATAACTATTCGCGACATACGTCCGAGCAAACTTTCAGACGAAGTGGTCGAACTCAGCCGACTATTTGCCGATTACTATTACGGTGCATCGCTCGATGATAACGAGCGCTCTTCACTTTACCCCGACCGTGAGTTTACAGCAGGAGTCTTTCGGCTGTTGGAGGGATGTTCTGTATTAGACAACAAAACTTTGCTTGCAAAATTCAAGCCATCTGAGTCCGGCAAGGTGCAAGCGGCATTGTATGGGCTTTTAGAACTCGGGCTAATATATGAAAAGAACGATGTTTTGTACAAAACGGTAAATCCAACAAAACGTATGCTGACGGAGAGTGAAATATTAAGAGGATTACAGTGACATTTGAAACGTTAAAGGAACGTATCGAGGCGCAAAATCGCGGGATAGACATTGAGCTTGTCACCCGCGCCTACGAGACTGCGGAAAAGGCACACGAAGGTCAAAACAGACTTTCCGGCGAGCCTTATATCATGCACCCTTTGAGCGTTGCAATGTTGCTTGTCGATCTCGGAATGGATGTTGCCTGCATTGTGGCGGCACTATTGCACGACGTTGTTGAAGACACCGACATTCCTCTCGAAGCAATAAAAAAACAGTTTGGTGGCGAGGTCGCCGATCTTGTCGATGGACTGACAAAACTCGGTGCCATTGCATTTTCCTCGATAGCGGAACAACAGGCTGAGAATCTTCGCAAGATGCTCCTTGCTATGAGCAACGATATCCGTGTAATGATCATCAAACTCTGTGATCGTCTGCACAACATGAGAACGCTGGACGTGATGCCGGAACGAAAACAGCTCACAAAGGCACTGGAGACGATGGAGGTCTATGCCCCCATCGCCTACCGTCTCGGTATGAAAAAGCTCAAAGAGGAGTTAGAGGATCGCAGCCTTTATTATCTTGATCGTTTCGGCTATTCCGAAATTACCGAGGCACTCGGCAACACCGGAAAAACTCGAGAATACATGGAGATGGTAACACAGCATGTGCGTAGTCGAGTTTTGGAAGGTGGCATCGAAAATGCCCTTTTTGAAAGCCGAATAAAGAGCGTCTACGGCATCTATCGCAAGATGTTTCTCGGTGGAAAAGACTTTGACGAAATTTATGATATCTATGCACTGCGAGTAATAGTTGAAAATGTCGGCGAATGTTATAACGTCCTTGGCATCATTCACGATCTCTATCATCCGGTACCAAACCGTTTCAAAGATTATATCTCGACTCCAAAACCTAACCTTTATCGAAGTTTGCACACTACCATAGTAGGACCGGGCGGAACTCCTGTGGAGGTTCAGATACGCACCTATGAAATGCACCGCACTGCCGAGCTCGGAGTTGCGGCCCACTGGAAATACAAAGCAGGAGTCACCAAAAACGATGCCGGCCTTGAAGAGCGTCTTGCTTGGGTTCGTCGATTGGTTGAGGACGATGGTGCAATCGCCGACGACGAAGAGATTTTGCAGAACATCAAGCATGAACTAGTGCCGCAGGAAGTCTATGTATTCACGCCGAAAGGCGATGTCATCACACTTCCGGTCGGCTCAACCGCCATCGACTTTGCGTATGCGATCCACTCACAGGTCGGCAACCGTATGGTCGGTGCAAAGATCGGCGGAAAACTTGTTTCCATCGACCATAAGTTAGAAAACGGCGAAATCATCGAAGTCGTAACCGGACCGGAAAACAAAGGTCCGGGACGAGACTGGCTGAGTATTGTTCGTACCAGTGAAGCACGCAATAAGATTCGTACCTGGTTCAAAAAAGAGCGTCGAGAAGAAAATATCGAAGAAGGCAGAGACATGCTGGACAAGGAGATGCGTCGATCCGGCATCACCCTTGTCTCGGGCGAGAAAGAGCAATTTTTGCTGGAACTCGCAAAAAAAATGCGTATAACCACGGTGGACGAGCTTCATGCCTCACTCGGTTACGGTGGAGTAACCCTTGCCAAGCTGATGAGCAAGGCAAAAGAGGAATATGCACGCATTGCAAAAGCCAAAAGTCCTGTCGATATCTTTGCAATTCCGGAAAAGAAAGAGTATTCCAGTGAAGGTGTTGTGGTTGAAGGAATCGACAACTGTCTTGTCAAGTTTGCAAAGTGCTGTGGTCCATTGCCGGGCGACGATATTGTAGGGTTCATCACCCGTGGACATGGCGTCGCCATACACAAGATGGAATGCTCCAACTATCAACGCAGCAAAGACGTGGTGGAAAGCAAACCTCGGTGGCTTTCGGCGCACTGGGCGGCAAGCTTGAAAGAAAGCTTTAATGCAACACTTGAAATCTCGGCTCTCAATAGACATGCACTGCTCGCCGATATTACAGTCGCACTCGCTAATATGCATGTTCCTATAGTAGCCCTCATGGCAAGAGAGAAAGAGTCTGGGAACTTTGCAAACTTTTCTGTCACCATTTCGGTCACCAACCTCGAACATCTGAACTCGGTTGTGACAAAACTTCGCAAGGTCAAGGACGTGCAAGAGATAATCAGAAGATAATACAGCAATTTTCCTGCCGGACGGCTTTAACTCAGTTTAATAGGGAGCAAACACATGAATATTCATCACATAACCGCACCTCGCCCATACGAAACTAACACATTTGTGCTGACCGGAGAGGGGGACGACATAATAATTATCGACCCTGCCGCCGACATTGAAGAATATGATAAGTTTCTCGGTGGAAAAGTCACCCTCTTGCTGACACACGGACATTTTGATCATACCTATACGGTTGACAAACTCCGCGAACTTGGCGCAACACTTTTGATGGCAAAGGCAGACGCCGAACTTTTTGACATTGAACCGGACGGATTTTTATCGGAAGGTGACAAGGTCAATGTCGGTGGTATCGAACTATCTGTATTCTCCACCCCCGGCCATAGCCCCGGAAGCCTTTGTTTTTATCATTCTGACGGTCATTTATTTGCCGGTGACACCCTTTTCTATCACAACTGCGGACGTTGCGACCTTGAGGGCGGCGACTATAACACCATGTTGAAAAGTTTGAAACGATTGTCCTTGCTCCCCCACGAAACAAAAGTTTATCCCGGCCATGATCGTTTTGGAGTCATTGGCGACGAGCTGAAAAACAACCCCTACATGAGATAATTAGCGCATAAAAACGGCTACGAACAGTATGAAAACTATTCGTAGCCGTTTTCCGTTTATCCTTCGAGTATCTCTTTCACGTACTCAACAGTGCCGTTAATCAGCTGTTCATTTCCGCTTAGACTCAGTGCCATAAAATTCTCGTCCGGCACTTCAAACGGTGCACTGATGCCAAACAGGCTTGCCGGTTTATATCCGACACGCGGATAGTATTTATCGCTGCCAAGAACGACAATGATATCATACCCCAGCTCTTTCGCAATCTCGTGTCCTTTGCGCATCAGTTCCGTCCCAACACCTTTCCTCTGTGCCGACGGCAAAACCGAGAGTGGCGCAAGTGCAAGGGCGCAGACGTCACCTATCTTTGCCTTGGTGAAGATGATGTGTCCAACTATCTCGTCAGCCTCACTTGCCACAAGTGAAAGTTCCTTTATAAACCCCTCACTTTTCCTGAGTTTTTGCACCAAGATATGCTCGTTTGCGTCTGAGTGTTCTGCTGAGGCAAAGGAACTCTTGACTAAACTCTCCACTTGCTCATAATCCCTCGGCTCTTCCTGTCTGATAATCATATTCATTTCCCCTTTCCTCTGCATTCTTACAATACATAAGTTTAAAACAAAAAGACATGTAATAACAATTGCGTCGTTACATATCTTTTTATGTTTTAAATTATCTGTCGGCGAAAAGCCTAGCAAGAGGATATTATTCCTCGTCTGCCTTTGCAGGAGCTTCCTCGACTACTTCAGCTGCTGTCTCTGCAACCGCTGTTTCTGCAGGCTGTGAAACTTCCGGCAACGGGAGAAGCGCCTTAATGGAAAGACTGATACGTTTTTTAACCGAATCGAGCTCGGTGATTACAACATTAACCATCTCGCCGATTTGAAGTGCGTCCGCTACGCGGTCAACACGCTCATGCGAAATTTCTGAAATGTGAACAAGTCCGTCTATGCCCGGGAGAACCTGAACAAATGCACCGAACTTTGTAAGCGAGACAACCGGTCCTGTGAACTTGTCGCCAAGATTGAAAGATCCGGCAAGACGGGTCCAAGGATTGTCCTCTTCCTTACGATAACCAAGGCTGATCTTCTTGGACAGCGGATCCAGCTCTTTTACATAAACTTCGATCTGCTCGTCTACCTTAAGAATGTCGCTCGGGTGCTTGATGCGGCTCCATGACAGCTCGGATATATGGACAAGACCGTCCACACCGCCGATGTCAACGAATGCACCGTAGCTTGCAAGGCTCTTGACGGTACCTTGGCACACATCACCAACCTTGGCTTTGCTCCAGAACTCGTCGCGTGCCTTGTTGGCAACTTCGGCGAGCACGGCACGGATAGAACCGATTACTCTGTTTCCGTTTGCTTCCAATATTTTCAGTTTGACATTGGTCTTTACAAGACTTGCAAAGTCTTCGCCACGACGTAGTGTAGCCTGTGATGCAGGGATAAATACTTTTGTACCCTTAACCATCGCTACAAGGCCGCCCTTGACGACTTCACTGATATAGGCTTCAACAGCCGAACCGTCTTCAGCAGCCTGAAGCAACAGACTGTTGCCTTCGCGTGCTTCAAGACGCTTTTTGGAAAGAAGTGCAATACCTTCCAGGTCGTTAACCTGAATAACCATAAGCTCGATCTCGTCGCCTTTTTGGACGATGTCGTGCGGTTTCAACGAAAGATCGTCGGTCAATTCGTCAAGCGGAACAAACCCTGTGTGTTTTGTGCCGATATCGACGGTGATTTCTGTTGGGGCGATGCCGGTTACTACTCCTTTCAATACTTTGCCGCGGAAGATAGGATTGAAGGATGCCTCCAGCATTTCCTCAAATGTCATTCCGTCCTCGATGATGGGTTGTTGCTTTTCTTGTTGATCGTTCATTAGTTTGATAACCTCCTCAATAATATGCGACGGCGTAGACGCACCGGCCGATATGCCCACATTTCTGAATTTTCCAAGCTGCGGATCGCGAAGCTCCCCAGCCGTCTCGACACCGATAGTTTTGGTGTGCTTGGCGGCAACCTCGACCAATTTTTTAGTGTTAGAAGAATTTTTTCCTCCGACTACAATAAAAAGGTCGCACTGTGCGGCGAGTTTCTCTACCTCCGACTGCCTTTCGCAAGTCGCATTACATATTGTATCAAAAATCAGAGCGTTTGTATATAGTTTTTTAATAAACTCTCGCATCGCACCCCAATTTTCTTGCAAAAAGGTGGTTTGTGCTACACAAAGTAGAGGGTTTTCCGTCGAAATGCCATATAATCGCTCTCTTAATTGGTCAATATTCGAGAAAATAATTGCGTCATTTCCGTAATGGCTGACTATTCCTTGCACTTCGGGATGTTTTTCATCCCCCGCTATCAAGAAAATACGACCCTCTTCGCGTGCCTTGCGTGCCAGCATTGCGATGCGGTCGACATATTTGCAGGTTGCGTTATGATGGGGAATGCCTCTTGAAACAATCTCATCAAACATTTGTTTTGTTACGCCGTGGCTACGAATGATGAGTTCATAGCCCTGCGGAAGCATATCGAGCGTTTCTATCTCGATCAACCCACGCTCTTTCATAGAGTTCACCCACTGTGGATTGTGGATGAGCGGCCCGAGTGTCGCAACCTTGCAACCCTGTTTGACAAGGCGCTCTGTCATGGTTACGGCATTCGCCACACCAAAACAAAATCCTGCGCTTTTTGCTACCTTAACACTCATCTGCCAAATCCATGAGAGTCTGAGTTAATTTTTGTTTTGCCGCACGAAAAGTTCTCCTATTTTCCGGATCCATCCCCAGCATTTGCGGTGTGAGCGGCTCACCAAAACGAATATGATATTTGCCGATAAAAGGCCGCAACCGCTTTTTTCCGCAAAGTGATACGCTGCACGGCACTATCGTGGCACCGGTCGCCGCCGCAATGAACAGTGCGCCCGACTTGAGTGGCAGCAGTTTTCCGTCTTTGCTTCGAGTGCCCTCAGGGAATATCAAGAGCGGACTCCCTTCTTCCATCTTTCTTTGAACCTCGTCGAGCGTGTCGGTGTCCCCCTTTCCGCGATCGACCGGCACCACGTTGAGCTTATGAAAAAACCAAGAAGCAAGCGGATGCTTGAAAAGCTCCACCTTCGCTATTATAACGGCACGGCGCCTTGCAAAGCGTTGCACCGCAACTATGACCGGATCTATAAAATGTATATGATTGGAACAGATAATGAACTTTTGCCCCTCACATGCGTTGAGATGCTCTTTGCCGCTCACCTTTATTCGAAACAAAAGATGGGCAAGCAACATTGCCGCCGTATAAATAAACCAATAAAACATATCTACTGTCGTTCCCTCTCGTTACCTTGTTTTTTCCTTAACTAGACCCGTAATATGGGCAACCGTCTGCTCAAAGTCCATGCCGGTGCTGTCAACCGTAACGGCATCGTCTGCCGCTTTAAGCGGCGCAAGTGCACGGCCTGAGTCCTGTTCGTCTCGAGCGAGAACGTCACGATAAACCGTCTCAAAATCCGCCGTCTCTCCTTTTTCCTCTAGCTGACGCACCCTACGGCGTGCCCTCTCGTCGGCATCCGCCGTCAAAAATATTTTAAGTTCAGCGTCCGGAAGAATCATGGTACCTATGTCCCGTCCGTCCATCACAACATCGTTCTTCTTGGCAATGTTACGTTGAAGGTCCAAAAGAAATTTGCGCACCTCGCCGTAGCGCGAAACATCAGATGCCGCCATCGAGACATCTTCACTGCGCAAAAACGGTGTGAAATCCTCTTTGTTTGCAATGACCACCTGTACTCCATCTCGGTGGGTAAGCTCCAGATCAAGGTCGCCGAGCAACGAACATACTCCTTGTTCATCTCGCGGGCTGACCCCTTTGGTTATGGCATAATACCCTATCGCACGATAAAGCGCCCCCGTGTCGACATAGATAAAGCCAAACTCCTCGGCGAGTTTTTTTGCAATACTGCTCTTGCCCGCTCCGGACGGGCCGTCGATCGCTACCTGCATTTTGTGACCATACCTTTCTTTTATTATAAATTAAATCTAACCTAAATCGCGTTTGCCGCCGCATATGCCGTGCAAAAGGCAATATGCAGATTATAGCCGCCTGTCACCGCCGACACATCCAGCAGTTCACCGACTATATAAAGTCCCTCGACCAGTTTCGAAGCCATAGTTGACGGCACAACCTCGTCAAGGCTAACGCCTCCCTCTGTGATGACCGCATGTTCCATTCCGTCGGTGCCGTTGATGCTCACCCTGAAATCTTTCAGCAGTGATAACAGCTCTCGGCGTTTCTCTCTCGTAATCTGATTTGCAGAGTCGCTTGGATCAATCCCCCACCTTTGCATCATGATGGGTATCAACTTGCGTGGCAACAAAGCGTCCAGCGCCTTGCCACTTGTCTTAGCACCGAGTGCTTTTATGTCATTATCTATTCTATCAGATAATTTCTTTTCGTCAAGTGCCGGTTTGAAATCGATAGAGATATGCGCAGATTTATAGCTTGCCGGCAGTTCACAGCTCGCCGAAAGAATCAGCGGTCCCGACACCCCAAAATGGGTGAACAGCATCTCGCCTTGCTGCGAAAAAACCAATTTCTCATTAACATAGAGTGATGCCGTCACATTTTTCAGCGAAAGACCCATAAGTTCACGACACAGTGCATCGGGAGATCTGAGCCCGACCAGCGAAGCCCTGCACTCAGTAATGTTGTGACCAAGCGAGCGAAGTATCCTGTGCCCGTCGCCTGTGCTTCCGGTACCGGGATATGAAAGCCCACCTGTCGCCATGATTACGGCATCGGCAAAAAATTCTTTGCCGCTTTTAAGTCGCACTCCTTTTGCCGCACCGTCTTTGACTATCAGCTCTTCCACCTCGGCATCACAACGTATCTCGGCACCGTTTGCCATCGAAAGCAATGTTGTCAGCACATCTTTTGATCGATCCGATACGGGAAAAACTCGATTGCCTCGCTCTGTCTTGAGAGAAAGCCCCTCTGACTCCAATCTCAACATCAGATCGTCGGGTGTCATGCGAAAAAGCGAAGAATACAAAAACTTTTTCCCTCGTTTCACCTGCTCCAAAAAGTCATTTGGAGCACAGTTGTTGGTGACATTGCACCGGCCTTTTCCGGTGATGAGCAACTTGCGACCGACCGACGGCATCTTCTCCAGTATTACTACCCTGTGTCCGAGATCAAGCGCCGCACCTGCCGCAAAAAGCCCTGCCGCACCTCCGCCGATAATAATTACATCAGCCATTTTATCATTTCCTTTCATAAGGTTTTGTCCGTTTTTGTCACTTTGTGACGAAATTCAAACGCCTTTCGTTTGAAAGGAACAAAACTTACTGGTTTTAAACTTAATCCAACTTTTCTATATTAATCTCCACCTCTTTATTAAGATACAGTGAATAGATAATAGTCTGTTTCACTTTTCTTCCAAAACGACGACCAATCGCCTCGGCATATAGACGCAGTTGTTCTCGATACAGCTTTGCAAGTTTTTGTTCGTTTGCTCTTGTGGTTTTATAGTCCACCAGCACCACCTCATCATCTTCAATAAACAAAAGGTCGGCTATACCCTGCAAGACCACCGTGTCCTGCCGTGTGATAAATTCATATTCACGATAGACCTCTTGTGATGCAAGTATCCGCTTTGCAAGAGATGTTTCAAAAAAAGCTTTTATGGATGAAAGACTAATAAGCCGTGCCGATTCTGAATCTATGTATCCCTGCTGTAGTAATCGCTCCATCTCTTTTCCTGCGTCTTTTGAGGCTATCTGAAAGTCACACAACTGCAAAAACTCATGTGTGGCACTCCCCCGTTTCGCTCCCCCCATATCCTGTCTTGCAAACATCGGCTGTTGCAACGCAGGTGGAAACTCGGCATGATCGATCAACTGGGTAACCGAACTTTTTATCGGCTCTGTCGTTTCGTTTTGGTAGGGATATACGTACCTAAACAGCCGAAGCAGTTCCTCGTTTTCCTCGCACTGTCGCTGTGTCTGCTGTTTCACCTCCGGCTCCTCAACCTCGGAAAGAACCTTCACCGCAAGGTGTCCCGTATTTTTTATCATCGGTATCGATACATCGCCCGCTACCTCACGAAGTGCACGAGCCTCGGGGTGGCAAAGGGCAAAATAGAGCAGATAATCGGCAAAGCTGTCGCACTCATAAAGCATCATCGGCGAAACACCGCCCGCACCATAGAGTGAGCAAGCGTATTCATAGAGTTTTTTCTCTTTCGTTGCAACGAACATATGAAGTTGTTCTTTTGCTCGGGTGGTTGCGACATACAAAAGACGCATCCTCTCGCTAAGCATATCAAGACGAGCCGCCACCGACGACGCTTTACGAAACGGTGTATCCACAAAACCGTTGTTTTCTTCTAACTTTATCCCGATCGAGGTTTTCTCATGCATCAGCACCGCCGAACTGAGGTCTCGTACATTAAACTTGTGGGCAATGTCGGCAATTATGCAGATTGGAAACTCCAGCCCCTTTGAGGTATGTATCGTCATCACATTGATGAAGCCTTTTTGAACCGTCGCCTCTTTTTTGGCACTCTCGGTGCGTTCCAGCGCAAGATCCATCCGCTTCACAAAACCGGAAAGACCGTTTTGCCCCACATTGTCATACTGCTGAGCCAACTCTTCAATGTAGTTTATTGCCTTTTCTGCGCCGTTTGACATGGCACAGCAGATCACATAGGCATCGAGACGCTCATAAATCTCCTGAAGTAATTGCCGAACCGACACCCCCGACGAAATTCGGCGAAGCGCCCAAAACCTATCCAAAAACTCGATAATCCGAGCATCTTCACTCTTCTGTAATGCAAGAATAAGCCTCGTTTCGCTTTCCTGTGCATACCTTGTTATGTCGTCGATAGAAAACCCACCGAGCGGCGACAGCATCACCGCGATGAGCTCCACCTCGGAAAAGGGATTTGCCAATAAACGAAGCAGTGCGATCAAGGGCATCGCACCCACTTCATCGATGGGACGAATGTCTTTTGAGGTGCCGCCCGGCATACCGAGCCGCTCCAACTCCTTGGAATAAACGGCAACCGCCTTGTTGGTCGAGACAAGCACGCATATCTCTTCCGGCGATCGTCCCCCGTCTATCAGCTCACGACAAAGGTTTGCCACCGCCGTGATATCCCCCTCTCCCATCACCGCATTCAGTGTCACGACACCGTCAGCGCCGTCGCTACGCCCTGGATAAAGCCGATTGTTCTCGTCATAATCGACACCGCCGATTGGCTTTGACATCAACAGTCCGAACAAATCATTGACCGAATATATTACCTCTTTACTGCTGCGATAGTTGTCGGCAAGATATACCACCTCTGAACTCTTTGAGCTCTCACAGCTCTTGACACGGTCGGCAAAAATGTCGGGACGTGCCGAATTAAAGCCATAGATGCTCTGTTTCACGTCGCCTACCATAAACAGTGCACCGTGGTCATTTCCTACGAGCGTATGATAAATGTAGTCTGCGATCGGGTTGGTGTCTTGATATTCGTCCACCATCACCGCAAAAAATCTGCCGACAACTCCAAGCTCCGGTTGCTCTAAAAGGCTGACCGTCATGTGTTGCAGGTCATAAAAATCAAAACAAGCCTCTTTGAGCTTTATTTTTTGCAGTGTTTCGTGATAGTATCGTGTCGCCCTACAAAGTGCCGCCACAAGACGATAGTGTCGCTTGAACATTTCGGCATGATCACCGCTGTCCCACAAAAAATAGTCTTCATATATCTCGCAGGTAATGTCTTTTGCCTTTTTTCGAAGCGCCTTAATCAGTTCCCGTGTCTCGATATCAATCTCTTTACCCTGATTGAGCGTTGCAAATCCTTTAGCACCGCCACGATTTGACATCAGCGATCGAAAAGCCTCGTAGTTTCCTGCTCCCGCAAGTCTTGTTAGCTCCCGAACAAGTGCAAGCTCCTCTTCCAAAGTTGCGGTCGCTTTTGCCGATGCTCCGTGTTCCCGTGCAAGCTCGGTTGCCTTCATGAGAAATTCGGCCGCATTTTGCAAGCTATCCTGCGCAAAGTTGAAGATCATTTTACCTGCCGAGGTCTTTGCGAATTCGTCAGGGATCACACCGCCGAGCAGTTGATTTAGATATTCTATCGGATGCGGCTGGCTGGTCATACTTTTGTGAAGCATCTTTATTGCCTTTTGCGGCTCTGAAAGGCTTCGAGGATCGGCAAAACCTCGTGCAAACTCTTCAAAATCGGGATCCTGCAACATTATATTGAGCGTCTCCTCCATCGCCTGCGTCTCGATCACGTCCAGCAAAAGACGTTCGCCGACCTTAAAATCAGGTTCGATCCCGAGCTTTGCAAAAAATTCACTGCAAAGGTTTTTGCAAAACGAATCAAAGGTTCCGATGGCGGCACGGGACAACAGCATCCGCTGTTTTTTGAGCCGATTGATGTCCCCCTCCTGCCGCTGAATCCGTTCTGCAAGTTCATGAGCGAGGTCACTTTTCAGCTTTGCGGCGGCGGCCACCGTGAATGTGACCACCATCAAACGATCGGCGGTATATCCCTGCTCCCCATCACAAAGCAGCCGCATGACACGCTGAATCAACACCGTTGTCTTGCCGCTTCCTGCCGCCGCCGAGACCAGCAGTGCCTTACCATCGGTGTCTATCGCCCTTTGCTGTTGTGGTGAGGGTTTGAATTCACTCATTTTTGTTGTATTTCCTCTTTTGAAATTTAATCCGTTTTCTGCGAAGCATTTTAGTGCTTTATTCAAAGCTCATGACTTAGATCTTTCGAGTGCTTTTTACTGTTGTTCCGCAAACGGCTTTGTTTCATCACTACCGAGTCTCTCTCGACAGTCGCCGTCGCTCTTGCGGCAGATTATTCGATATCCGCAATATTCACACGCCGTCTTACCGCTACTTCTAACAAAAGGCAACGCATCAAAGTGTCCGCTGTTCATCTCGCCTGTGACCTCATTTATCAGCTCATCAATATGTTTTTTGATCCGCCCCGCCTTGGCACGGTCAAATATTCTATTCTCTTGCGCCGACGAAAAACTCCCGTCTGCCTTCAGTTTCACCTTGACATATTCACTGCCCATTGCGTCCAGTACCTTAGGTTCTGCAAGCGCCGCACCGTCATAGCGATATGTCGGTCTGCCGCCGTCATACGATGGGCGGTTGTGCAGATAAAAAGCGCCTGCCGGTGTTTCCTGTTCACTCTTGGCATAGAATAAATACAAAAACAGCTGTATGTCGATACCGTCCATTACGTCTTTTAATGAAAACAGTTTTGTTCCTGTCTTATAGTCCACCACCCTTATGTATCGCTCGCCGTCAATTACACAGCCGTCCATGCGATCCACCTTGCCTTTCAAGGTCAAATTTATGCCGCACGGTGTCTCAAAGTGCTGATTGAGTTGCACCTCAAAGCGCTCGGGGCGAAACAAGCCGCTTTGCTGTTCCGTCTGCAAAAAGAGAATGAGTTGCAACGCCGACTGTGCCAGTCTGCTGACGATAAAACGATCTTTTGTCGTCAAGGTGTCGCCAAAATATTTTTTGGTCAACATCTCGCTGTGTTTTTCGCACAGCTCGGCAAGTTCCACCGCGCTGACGTTTGACAGTTCCGGATGCTGTTTGAGGATGAGTTCCATTATTGTATGTATAAATATACCTGCAATATCGGCAGAGAGTTCCAGTCGCCGAACCGGCTCAATCTGCAACAGATATTGCATCAAAAAGCTAAAGCTACAGCTCTTATAGCCCGAAATCTTGCCGGACGACAGCGATAGGCCTTCCAGCAAACAATCGATATTTTCGCGTTCAACAATGTTAAAACAAGGCAGCTGTGCCGCCGAATTTATCGCACGCATAAGCCTTCCATGTCCTAACTTGGTCAATGACTGTTCAATCATCGAGGTAAAAGAAGGCTGGGTCGTCATCTCTTTTGAAAGAATTACTGAAGCAGATTTTACTGTTGCTACTCGATCAAGCGGCATCGCCTTATGTCTTGGAGCAAAGGGAATAATCGGCAGCAGTGCGGCAGACGGTTTTGCACCATTCTTGGTGATATAGCTGATATGCAGTCGCTCACTCGGTGTGCAGACGGTGCGATAAAAATAAAGATCTTCCAGCATGACACGATTTATGTAAAGTCCCGGAAGTAACAACTCCTGCCCTGCAAGCTGCTCCCGATCGGTATGATTCAAAAGCCCTGAAGCGCCCACCTCTGCAGGGAACACGGTGCTGTTTACACCGAGCATGTAAAGTATCTTCACACCATCGCCCACAATCCTATCCGGCTCATATACACTCACCGAATCCTTCACCCTCGGTATGCTATGAAGTTTTGTATTTTGCAATAATATCGTATACAGATGCGCTAACTCCCGCACATCTGTCTCCCACTGCTCTGTGAGAGAATGGAGCTGATCTATAATCGAAATCACAAGGTTGTATTGTCGAATTTCCTCCTCACCTTCGATCTTGCTCGGCACGCCCAGCCGCATTATAGTTTCATACAGCGCCTGCGGTATTGCGAGCTCTTTGTCGTAGAGCGGCGCCAACATTTCTATCAGCCTTGCACGGATTGGCTCTGCTCCATCCCAGCGTTTACCCGCGTCCTGCTGTGTCGTCTCGATCCCATTTCGCCATTCTTTGGCATGGGGATTAAACCGCAAAATCCAGTCCTGCAAAGTTGCGGTCTCGTCCTGTGAAAGATCACAAAGCCCTGTGCCGATGACGGTCAAAATATCGTCGGTGTTTATCGCCATCTTCAGCGATAACAGCGCCGATACCAGCTTTGCCGAAGCACAAAAACGAAGTTCATTCGGACGATCGAGGTATACCGGTATGTCGAAAAGATTGAACGCCCGTATCAATTCACCATAATAATCATCGGTGCTTCGCATTACCACCGCAATATCACGGTATCGCGCACCGCCTCGTATGTCTGCATGAATTGCCGCCGCCACCGAAAGCACCTCGCTCGACGCATCTTCGTATGGAGTAATCGTGACATTTTCCATACGCTTTGGAAGGTCAATCGGCTCACCGCACAACAGCAAATTCAAAATTTCAAGATCACCGTCGCTTCTGCGGTTTTCAAACAGCACCGTGTGAGGAAGTTGCAGAGCACATCCTTGCCGCACTGCTAATCTCATCAGTCGTTTCGCACTCAAATGTACCGTCTCAAAAAACTCCTGCTCACCTACGTGTTCTGACGGCATACACATAGTAACGCAAACCTCTTTATCATGAGAAAAAAGTGCTGAAAGCATACTATATTCAGGCGCGGTGAAACCGTCAAACCCGTCGATAAACACCGCAGTATCACATAAAAATTCGGAATGGTTTTCTATGCACTCGGCGGCAAACAGAAGTGAATCCTGCGGCTCTCTTCGCCCCGACAACATTTCATCATAACATCTATATATCAGAGATAAATCCCGAAGTTTGTCACTGTTCGCCGCCTGTTCCAGCTGACAAGGGGTGCAGCTCATCTTGAGTTCCTTGATGATCTCGGCACAAAGAGCATAAAAACCGGGGCTATAACTGTCGGCGGTGTAATATTTCAGCTGACCTTTCAAGGTATCGACCGCTCGTCGACAAAGCGCAACACGATAGGCATCACCCACCGACGCAAGCCGCCCACCAAAAGAGTTCTGTGTCATTCTTGCGATGCGACCAAAATCCGCAACGGTGATATAGTGTCCAAGGCGATCGTCAAACCGTTCCAAAACATTCAACTCAACCGACGAAGTAAACTGTTCCGGAACGAGCAACAACGAGCGTTCCCCACGGCTCGCTCGATGTTCCATGCGTTTATACAGTTCATATGTTTTGCCACTGCCACAGCGGCCAAAGATGAACGAAAGCATCAGTCGTCCTTTCCCTGTTGCGTTTCTTCCTCTGAAAACAGCTTTTCAAATAGTTCCAGTGTCTTAAACCTCACATCATACTCCGAAGTAATAAGCTCGGCTTGCTCCTCGTCAAACATCTCATATACAATGCTCTCACCCTCTACACTCGGCAGACAAAGAGGTGGAAATAAAACACACCACCAGTTGTGACCCTCGGCATCACCCAGCTCGATTCTCACCGCATTATAGTATCCTGCCGGCATGGTGAAACCCTCATAGGCCGTAGTATCAAAATACATCTTCGTAGTGTATGCAATCGCATCGTATTGAAGCCCTGACCCATGAATCGTAGTGTTAGCAATGCTTTCAATGAGTGGGAGATGGCTTTGCGCCGTCAGCAGTGCAGTCTCACGACTTTTTAAGGTGGTAAACAGATCTCCTGTGCCCTCGAGCAGTTCGTCACGGACCTCAAGTTTTATCGCCTGGTCAATTTCTTCATCGGAATGGGCGACAATATGTAGCCGCAACGTCGACTCTTCAATGCTTTGGGCGGTGGCATAAAATTCAAAAAAATCACCGAACAATATACAAATCGCAAAGGCGGCAATTACAGCGCTCTCAAAAACTTTCATGACAGACTCTCCATTTCTCTTGATTTGAGAGTTGTCTGTTTTTTTCGAAATATACCTGTAATCTAACTCAAAATTTCGACACCATTTCCAATCGGTCGCAACAACCATGCCTCGCCCTCAAGGCTTTCACATGCGCAGCGCGCAAGATCAAGCTTGTCAAACACTCCGAATACTGCCGCACCGCTTCCGGTCATCATCGCAGTTACTGCTCCACATTTCATCAGCCGGCTTTTTATCGGCTCGATATCAATGGTAGTTGAGTACTCAAGGTCGTTAGAAAACGTACTATAAAAATCCGGCGTTCCGATAGATTGCACCGCAAGCTCGGTGCTTGTCTTAGCATCGGTACCAAGCTCATCAAAACGGCTGTATGCCTCCGCAGTGGAAACACCCTCACCTGCCATGGTCACGACAAAGAAACACTCTGCCATGCTGTCAAGCGTCTCGACCTTGTCTCCGACTCCTCCAACTCTACAAAGCCCCCCTATGATACACAGCGGCACATCGCTTCCGATCTTTATCCCGATATCGCAAAGTTCTGTCAATGTCAATCCGGTTTCAAAAAGGTGATTCAGCCCCACGAGCACCCCTGCCGCATCGGCAGAACCGCCGCCCATTCCTGCACCGACAGGCACCGATTTTTCTATATAGATATCCACGCCACCCCTGCACTTTGTAGCTTCAAAAAACTCTTCTGCGGCACGAACTGCGGTATTGCTCCGATCGGTAGGAACATTTTTTTTATTACAGGTCAACGTGATGTCGTTAGCCTTTGAAAGGGTAATAACTTCATATAGGTTCACCGAGCAACACAGCATATCAAGGGTATGCAATTTCCCCGAAACCCCTGTTATCTCCAGCGCAAGATTCAACTTTGCCGCCGCCCTTACCTTTACACTATCCATTGAACAGTTTCACCCTCTTAATGTCAATTGCCTTTACCGGACACATCTCGTGGCAACAAAAACATCGTATGCAATCTTTTTTGTGTATAAATGCCTTACGATTGTCCATCGTTATGACATCTTTCGGACAGATTTCGGCACATTTTGCACAACCTATACATGCCCTTTTATTGATCACGGGTCGAGGTGCAACGAGCTTTACTATCTGAGGCATAAACGGCTTCAGAATTTTTGGCACTCGATTTTCAAACGTAATCTGTAGATGCGAACCGGGAAGCTCATAATCTTCCGCCACCTCAAAATCGCTCGGATTTTGGAGCAGATCGTCTGAAAAGTCACGACATAGTCCACGTTTTTTTGCCGCTATAAGGTATGGAATATCCTCAATTTCTGCGCCGATATATTTCGCACACACTACATCGATGTCATATGTGCTCTCGCCCGCAATCAGCATACCGGTTGCCCGCGGTTTCCCGCCGGCAGGGCCGTCACCTTCCATGGCGGTAATCGCATCCACAATGCTGATATCGGGATTCACTAGCTCTGCAACATCACACAACATCTCGCCGAATATCTCTTTTTCCGGGAAACGCATATGAAGTTCTGCCTTCAACAGACCGGGAATACATCCGAAAAGATTTTTTGTTGCACAGGTCAAATTGACCATCGCATGAGTCTTTAACTTAGGTAGATTTATGATAAAATCCGCCTCTGTAATGGGTTTAAGTATAGTAAACTCACGGCAACAAACCCCCTCGGTCTTGACGGCGACACTTTCATAATCCTCACCGTAGCGCACACCGAGGCGCTCGCACACTTCGGCAAGTCCGCTGGCACGATATATGCCCATCATCACCTTTTCGTTGTAAATTCCGCCCGCCGAATCGATAACTGCAATCTGTTTTACGCCTCTTGATTGCAAGACATTTATTGTTGCTTCCACCACAACAGGATGGGTTGTCACAGCCGCCTCCGGTGCATGCTTTGCAAGTAGATTGGGTTTTATAACTACCCTACTCTCGTCGCTCAGTCGAGCTGCGGCCGGAAGCTCGGAAAAAATTTCCTCTATAAGCGCAGTAACCTTCGCAAGATCATAGTTGTCCGCTTTTTTAATTAATACCTTGTTGTGTTTATCCATTGAGTTTATTATTTCCTTTTCCTATTATAATTGTTCATAAATCCTAAGGTAGTTTTCATACCGACTTCGATGTATCCTTCCGTCCTCTGCCGCCATTCGAACCTCGCACCCCTCTTCCCGTCGGTGGGAACAATCTCGAAACCTACAACGATCTATGAACGGGATGAATTCGATAAAAAGATGCCCGAGTTCCGCCTGCGTTGCATCGCACAGCATTGAAAAGGTGAGCGATGAAAAACCTGCCGTATCGGCAATAAAACCGCCGCATTCCAGCGGCAAAAGTTCCGCTTCTCGGGTGGTATGTACTCCCCGCCCTAATTTTTTGCTGATAGGAGCTGTCGGTCGGTCGGTGCCGTAAAGCCGGTTCATTAAGGTGCTTTTTCCGACTCCTGTATTGCCGGTCAATACCGAAATATTATCGGTGGCAAGCCGAATTATCTCATCATCCTGCAATCCGGCTGTCAAAATTTTGTGCTCTGTGGTATGATAAATCTCAAAAAGCTCTTTTGCCTGTTTTATGTCAGTCTTGGTAATAATCAATACTACATCAACCCCAAGATACACCCCTGCCGCAATCATTGTGTCGAGCAGTAATGGCGAGGTTTTTGGTTGTACCGTCGATGCCACCAAAAACAGTCGATCCACATTTGCAACAGGTGGACGCACAAATCGATTTTTCCGAGGCAATATGTCGGTGATAATGTGCGTGAAGCCCTCTCCCTCATCTGCCGCCTCGATGAGGCAAAGATCACCTGCAATCGGTTTTTCTCCACGCTCACGAAAAACGCCTCGAGGTTTTGCCGTAACAACGCCAAAAGGCGTAGAGAGGGAATAAAATCCTCCCACGCCTTTCAGTATAATGTTCTTGTTCTCAGTCATACTGTCATACCGTCGTCCCTATTCTCGTTTCAAAAAGCTAACCGAGATATATTCCGTATGCCATAACATACTGCGGTGCCGGTCCGGGTCCGGGCGACTGCCAACATATGGTGTTCGCTACTCCGCCTTGTAAATCAAAATCGTCGTCATAAATGAGCTGAATGTGCGGGTAGGTCGTCTGCGCCGCCTGTGGCGTCATACCCATAATGTTGGGGATATTTGCATCGCCACCCTCTGCTGAAGGTGCCGGAGCTGCTACCGGAGCCGCAATAACAACACTAATAACCGAGTTTCTCGGTGCCTCGGTGCCGGCGGCAGGTGTCTGGCTGATAATCGTTCCGGTCGGAAGTGGGTCAGGAACCTCAACAACACTTCCAAGGATGAGTTGACTGCGAAGTAGCAGCGATTGGGCTTCGCTGACAAGCATGTTTGTAACGTCCGGAACCTCAGTATTACCGTCCGACGGCATGGTAGAGATCGCAAGCACAATCGGGCTACCGCTCGAAAGTTCCGTTCCCGCCGCAGGCTCTGTCCACATTGCATAACCATATGGTACCTGCTCCGTCTCATCGACGGTGTACTCAACATTAACAATTAACCCGAGGTCGTTTAGCATCTCCTGCGCATCAGAACGCTTTTGACCGACGACTTCGGCCGGAACCGTCACAATTTCGATACCCTTGCTGACCTGCAACGTAACTATCGCGTTTTCTTTTACAATCTTCGGTGCTTTCGGATATTGATTGACTATATATCCCTCTGCATACTCGTTGCTATATACTTCTTCGACCAAGAAACGAAAATCGTAGTCTGCCTCAACTTCTTCGTATGAATAGCCGGTAAATGTCGGGATATCGATATCTTCATAGTTTGCAAACAGCGGATTGCCGGACAGATTGAAGATGATAAACACAAGCACCGCACAGCCAATGGCAAACGCAGAGGCAAGCCCCAACATCATCGGGATAACAACGCCGCCGACCGTCTTCTTTTTGCGTTTTTTCTGTGACACTACACGCTCCTTTACGCTTTGTCGTTTCATGTTGCTCTTTGTCGTCACCTTGTCGATGAACTTTGTCTGCATATCGTCACCGGAAAGGTAAGTATATTCAAACTTAATGCTTGGATTGCGTTTAAATTCATCGATATCGGCACGCATCGATGCGGCGCTCGCGTATCTGTCACGTGGCTCTTTCGCCATGGCGCGCATGGTAATCTCCTCGAGCGGCTCCGGAATTTCCGGATCGATGTCACGGGGACGAATTGCGGTGTCGCTGATCTGCTTGATAGCAACCGAGACCGCACTGTCCGCCTCAAACGGCAACATGCCGGTCAACATCTCGTACAGCATTACGCCGACCGAATAAATGTCCGCTTTCGGGTCGGTTGTGTCACCTTTTGCCTGCTCCGGACTGATGTAGTGTACCGAACCGATCGCTTTCTCTGTCATGGTGCGAGAATCACTGCGTGAAAGACGGGCGATACCAAAATCCATGACCTTGATACTTCCGTTTTGCATCAGCATGATGTTATGTGGCTTGATATCACGGTGCACAACACCCTTTTCGTGGGCATGGCTAAGCGCCGAGAGAATTTGCTCCGTAAAAAACACTGCTATCTTCCACTTGAGCTTTCCGCCCGATTTTTCTATATAGTCGGCAAGTGACATGCCCTCGACATATTCCATGACAATGTACTGGATAGACTCTGACACGCTGACATCAAATACCTTGACTATGTTGTCGTTATTCAACAAAGAAATTGCCTTACTCTCATTCTTGAAACGACGAACAAGTTCCGGATTGTTCAAGAACTCGTCGCGCAATATTTTCACCGCGACAACACGTCCCGATTGCAGATCGGTCGCCTTATAAACGTTTGCCATGCCGCCCACTCCACAAAGCGAGAGCAGTTCATAGCGCCCGTCCAATCTCTTGCCTATAATCTCTTTTGCTACCATTTACCTTTTATTCCTTTCTCGAAGTCTTGTTTGTAGCTATGCAACATCTCAACTTTTCAGATCACTCAAGACCCGGGATGGCAGAAGTAAATCGTATTTATTCGGCACATCCAAATTGAGAATCAAAACTCGAAATGATTGAAGTAATTTATCGAACCGTACTCGGCATTTCCAAGACAACTACCGTAATATTGTCATATCCTCCGCCCGTCTTCGCCACCTTTATCAACTTGTCCGGCATGTCAAAAAACGGACTGGTTCCAAGTATCATCTGTATCACCGATTCATCGGCGCAGTTTGTCAACCCATCACTGCAAAGAAGCAGTTTATCGCCGGGAGACAGTTCATAAACACTGTAATCGAGGTCAATGTTTTCGCTCACTCCAACCGCCCTCGTGATAAGATTTTTTTTGGGATGGAGTCGCGCCTCTTCTGGCGAAAGATTTCCCGTTTCCAATAGGTCCTGCACTATTGAATGATCCCGGGTCAATTGTTGCAAAATGTTGTTCCTCAACAGATAGCATCGACTATCTCCGACATTAACTAGGTGCAACACGCTGTCGTGGATAACAACACCGACAAGCGTAGTCCCCATCCCGACCTTTTCCTTGTCACGTCGTGCCATGGCATGAATCTCGGCATTTCCAACCACCACCGAGTCAAATATCAATTTTTTTATGTCGTCACGACTATCGGTATGTGGCAATTTTTCATATAGTACGTCTTCGATACTGTTGGAGAGTATTTCACTTGCAAGTTTTCCGCCGGCCGCTCCGCCCATTCCGTCACAAACAAATGCAAACGTAGCACCACAAGGCAACCTCGCCGCGCGAAAGTTGTCTTGATTTTCGGTGCGCTTGCAACCTATGTCGGTTCTTCCGGCAATGTTCAAATAAAGCCTCCAAAAAATACTGTTGTTTTTTATAGTCGTTCGACTTGAAAAACGATATAAGATTGTCGAGCAGAAATTTCGCCTATCAAGGCGGAGGATTGAGTAATACTTTCGTATTCCGATTGACGACAACGCAGATAGACGGAATTTCTGCCGGAAAGATGTGTTGGTTTTCAAGTTGAAAGGCTATATTCTAAATCGTGGTCCTGCGAAGTTGTCCGCACGCCGCCTCGATACCGTCCCCGAGCCGCCGCCGTATTGTACACGCAAGACCCGCCTTTGTCAACATCGACTCAAACCTCTTTGCCGCCGCATCGTGGCTTGTATTATCGCCGTCGATACCGTTTAGCGGAATGAGATTGATGTGGACCGATCGCCCATAAAACATTTCACGCAATCGCTTTGCATCTTGCTCTGTGTCGTTTTCACCCGTCACCACCGCATATTCGATTGAAACTCGACGTCCGGTGTCTTTTCCATAGTCGTATATCGCCCTCAATAGCTCTGCCATAGGGTATTTCCTTGCAATCGGCATCACCTTTGCACGCTCTTCATCGCTTGTGCGATGTAGCGACACCGAGAGAGTAAGCGACATCGACTCCTCTTTCAGTCGGTCAATGCTTGGCACGAGCCCACAGGTGGACAGCGTAATATTCCTTCCTGCTATATTATAGCCCTCTTGTTGACCCAATAAACGCAAAAAAGCCACGACATTGTCATAGTTATCGAGCGGTTCGCCTATTCCCATCAACACGAGATGCCGAGGAGGCTTTTCACAGCGTGATGCTATCAGATAGACCTGTGACAACAACTCACCCACCGTCATGTTTCGAACAAACCCTGCCTTTGCCGATGCACAAAAGGTGCACCCCATTCGGCAACCAACCTGAGTCGATATGCAAAGACTGTCGCCGTGGCGATGGTGCATCAGCACCGACTCGATCGCATTCCCATCCGAAAGACGAAGCAAAAACTTTTCTGTCGTGTCCTTGTCGGTCTGAACAAGCTCAATACTCGGATAATCAAGACTGAAATGCTGCGTTAGCTTTTCTCGCAGACCGAGTGGCAAATTTGTCGCCTCTGACAATCTTTCAATCCTCTTATTATGCAACCAATCAAACAATTGTTTTGCACGAAAAGACGGCTCGCCGAGCGCCAAAAGCTGTTCACTCAACTGCACGCTGTCCAGCGACAGCAGTTCTGTTTTCTCGTTCATTTTCATTATCCGTTCTCTTCATTTTACCACACTTTTTCCAAAAAAGCCACAAAAAAACCATCAAAAGTTTTGTCATCCGGAAAAAATGTCACATATCCGTCACCTGTTTCACTGTTTTTCGGAACTTTAAACGGCAACGACAACGCTTTGAGAGAGGGTGTGCGGTTGAGCAGTGCTTCGATCTGTCGCTCGTTTTCAGCACGTGAAAGCGCGCAGGTAGAATAGCAAAGCACGCCGCCTACCTTGAGTGCCGACACTGCACTGTCCAGAATTTGACCTTGTATCACACAAAGTTCCTCCGAATCCGGCGAGGTCGTTCTTATCTCCGGCCGCTTGGAAAGCACCCCTGTGCCGGAACACGGCACATCGCACAGCACCGCATCAAATTCACCCTCCGGCACGCTCTTTGTGGCATCGTTGCAAAGGACAGTGATATTATCAAGACCCAGCCGCTTTGCAAGTTTTTCTATTGTAGATAGGCGATTTGGGTGCAGTTCACCCGCCACCACCTGCTCCGCCGACATGGCAAGCACCGCAGTCTTGCCACCCGGTGCGGCGCACAGGTCAAGCACTTTTTTCGGTTTTCTCGACAATAATGTCTGTGCCGCAAGTGCGGAAGAGGTGCCGATGACATGAAAAAGACCTTTTTCAAACGCATCGGTCCTGATCGGCGGTTCTCCCTTACATATAAGAGTGTTGTCTGCAAATCCGGCGCTTGTCTCAACACCTTCCACAGCAAGAAGTTTCGCAAGTTCAGCCGTCGTGGTCTTTTTGATGTTTGTATATATACAGCAATCGGCACGTCCGAGACTGTTTTTTGCAATTTCGGCATAGCGCTCGGGATAATCGGTTTTCCACCCCTTGATTATATCGGGGTGAATACTGTATTTGATATGCAAATCTTCCGATATCTCGACCGACTTCACCCGTCTGAGCACCGCATTTACCATTCCGGCGGCGCTCGCCTTGCGATAGCCTCGGCACAGCTTCACTCCCTCGTTTATAACGGCATAATCCGGCACACCGTCCATATAAAGAAGTTGATATGCCGACATTCTCAGTATCGTGAGCACCTCGACATCTAATTTTTTCAGCCCACCTTTTATCAGGGAGGACAAGACAAAATCAAGCGTAATTTTACGTTCCAGTGTGCCATAGACAAGTGCCGTCACAAACGAGACCTGCCTTGCATCGAGATTATCCGGCAGTGACAGCATCAAGAGGTTGGCAAAGCCTCCCCCCTCGACACGCATTAGTATATTACAGGCTGTCTTTCGCTCTGTCATCAGTCTCTTCTTCTCAACAAAACCAAACGGAGCAATGTGACAAGTGAAGTCGCAAGCGCGGCAACGTAGGTCATAGCGGCGGCAGAAAGAACTTTCTTGACGCCTTTCCCCTCTTCGCTATCGACATAGCCACGATCAATTAGTATCCCGAGTGCACGGGAAGAGGCATTGAACTCCACCGGAAGTGTCACCAGCTGAAACAATGTTACAAACGAAAACAGCAAAATACCGATTCCGATCAATATTTCAAACTGCGGCAAAATAATGCCAAGCAGAACAAACGGCATGGAAAGGCTTGAGCCTATCTTTGTGGCAGGGATAATCGCCTCACGAATCACAATCGGCGCATAATTGTTGGCGTGTTGAATCGCATGTCCTGCCTCATGTGCCGCAACGCCGATCGCCGCCACCGACGACGAATCATAGACCGATTCTGAAAGGCGGATCACTCCCGCCTTGGGATCAAAATGGTCACTGAGGTTTCCCGGGGTACGCTCCACACGAACATTGTGCAGTTCATGACCATCCAATATGGCACGTGCCGCATCGGCACCGGTCATGCCTCTCGACGTTCTTATTTCGCTATATTTTTTGAAGGTAGAGTTCACCTTGAACTGCGCCCAAATAGCAAAGATAAACGCCGGTATTGCAAGCAGGATATAGGTGGAGTCAAATCCGAAAATGTAATAGTTTGTAAGCATGGTTGTTTTTGATATTCCTTTCGATATAATCTATTTTTTTATCTTGTCCCAGTATGCCTTTGCCGCCTGCTCCGTCTTGTTTGTTCCGAATTCATAGTATATTTTGTCGACAAGACCGTCCGGAAGGTATTGCTGTTTCACGTAATTGTTTTTATAGGCATGGGGATAAAGATATTTCGGTGCTGTTTTTCCTTGCTGGAGGTTGTCGAGATGTCGTGGAAAATCACCATATCCACCCCGACGAACATCGGCTATCGCCTCGTCTATCGCGCAGATTGCGGTGTTTGATTTCGGTGCAGTGGCAAGAAGTATCGCCGCCTCGGCAAGGGGAATCCTTGCCTCCGGCAGACCGAGTTGCAGTGCACTGTCACAGAGTGACTTTACTATCGGCATCGCACCGGGGTAGGCAAGTCCGATATCCTCACTGCAAATGACCAGCAGACGGCGAATCGGCGAGATGATATCCCCTGCCTCAATCAACCGTGCAAGATAATGCAGTGCGGCATTTTCATCACTTCCTCGAATGGCTTTTTGCAGTCCCGACAAAAGACGATAGTGTATATCACCGTTCTTGTCATAGCTCCCCGCCGAATTGCGGATAATCTGCGTCACCATCTGCTCGGTAACAACCTGTTGTTTAGTCGCAAGCAACAGCGACAGCGATAAAAGCGACTTTCGCATGTCTCCGCCGCTTCCTGCGGCAAGCATGTCGAGCGCCTCGCCCTCAAACTCAACCTTTTCCCCCGTCTTTTCCACCGCACGGCGAAGACCGTCCGCTATGTCTTCCACCGAGAGTGGCAAAAACTCAAACACCAGACAGCGTGACAACAATGCGCCGTATACATAGAAATACGGATTTTCGGTGGTGGAGGCGATCAGTGTAATCCCGCCGCTTTCCACCGATTCTAAAAGTGATTGTTGCTGTTTTTTATTCAGGTACTGAATTTCATCAAGATAGAGCAGTATTCCGTCGCTACTTCCGAGCATTCCTATGTCGGCAATAACCGATTTGATGTCGGCTGTGCCGGCGGTGGTGCCGTTCAAGCGGTGCAGTGTCTTCCCCGCACCGTCTGAAAGAATGCTCGCGACCGTCGTCTTCCCAATACCGGGCGGTCCATAAAAAATCATGTTTGGCAGTTCCCCTGCCGTAAGCGCTCTGCGCAGGACACTGCCCTCACCGAGAATGTGTTTTTGCCCAACAACATCGTCAAGCGTAGTAGGGCGAAGCCGCTCGGCAAGCGGTACGTTTTGACTACTCATAGAGAGGGAACATCTTGCAAAGTGCCGAAACCTCGGCGGCGATGTATTCCTTTTTCGCCTCAAAGTCGGTCACCGCAAGGAAAATCAGTTCGGCAAGTTTTCGCATCTCGGGAGTGCCAAACCCTCTTGTGGTGACGGCAGGGGTACCGATGCGCACACCGGAGGTTACCATCGGCGATGCAGGATCGTTCGGAACGGTGTTTTTGTTTACTGTGATGCCCACCTCGTCAAGACGCTTTTCCAGTTCTTTTCCGGTGCAATCGGTGCCGACAAGGTTCAAAAGGATAAGATGATTGTCGGTTCCGCCCGACACAAGATTCATCCCTCTTCCCATGAGTTCCTTTGCAAGCTCGGCACAGTTATTTACAACACGCTTTTGGTACTCTGCAAACTCCGGCGATGCCGCCTCCTTGAAACAGACCGCCTTTGCGGCAATGATATGCTCAAGCGGGCCGCCCTGTGTTCCCGGAAAAACTGCACGATCGATGTCTTTTGCAAACTGCTCTTTACAGAGTATCATGCCGCCACGAGGACCACGGAGTGTCTTATGTGTGGTGGTGGTCACGATATCGGCATACGGCATCGGCGACGGGTGAACGCCTGCGGCAACAAGTCCTGCGATGTGTGCCATGTCCACAAACAATATTGCGCCGCAAGAATCGGCAATCTCACGAAAACGTTTGAAGTCGATCTCTCGCGGATAGGCAGACGCTCCCGCGACAATCATCTTCGGACTGTGCTCTTTGGCGAGTTTCTCCAGTGCGGCATAATCGATGTAGCCTGTTTCGTCAACTTCATAAGGCACAAAATTATAGTATTTACCTGAAATATTTATCGGCAAACCGTGTGAGAGGTGACCGCCGTGTGAAAGCGAAAGTCCCAGCACCGTGTCACCCGGTTGCAAAAACGCAAAATACACTGCCGTGTTAGCATTTGCTCCACAGTGCGGTTGCACATTGACATGATCGGCACCGAAAAGAGTTTTCGCACGCTCGATTGCAAGCGCTTCAACCGTATCGACATGTACGCATCCGCCATAGTAACGTTTGCCGGGGTAGCCCTCTGCATACTTGTTTGTAAGTACACTTCCCGAGGCGGCAAGCACAGCAGGCGAAACCGCATTTTCCGAAGCGATGAGCTCGATGCCGTCACGAAGCCGCGAAAGTTCGTCATTTATTGCACTCGCAACCTCAGGGTCACTCGACATGAGAAAATCGCCGGAATTTAAGAATTCTTTGTACATTTGATACCGTTCCTTTCTAAATGAAAATGTTTGTGGCTTTTGTCCATTGTATTCAGATTTATTATATGATATAATTTGTGAAAAATCAAGGGTAGTGAAATTATTTGCCATGTCCGACGTACCGATATGACCTGTATCGTTTCAAATATTGTTTTTTGCCTCGTCGGCAGGTGCAAACTCACAGCACAAAAGTGCGACTCATATTTCATCCCTATCCGATTTTGGCGATGTTGCACCACTTTATAGCCTCAGAATCTAAATCCCTTTTCATTTTTACTTATAGGAAATACGTAGATGAACAAAAAACTTGCCCTTGAAATCGTAAACGAGTTGGAACGCACCTATCCGCAGGAAGAGTGCAGTCTTGAGCATACCGATCCATATCACCTGCTGGTGTCGGTTCGGCTGGCGGCGCAGTGTACCGACAAACGTGTAAACATGGTCACACCCGCCCTTTTTGAGCGATTCCCAACACCGCAAGCAATGCAGTCTGCCGATTTTGACGAGGTCTGCGAGCTGGTGCGCACCACCGGTTTTTTCCGCTCTAAGGCGCGCGACCTTATCCTTTGTGCACAGCAACTTTGCGAGCGGCACGACGGCAAAGTGCCGGACACGATGGAGGAATTGCTTGCACTTGCCGGTGTCGGACGAAAATCCGCCAACCTTATACTCGGCGACATATTCGGACAGCCTGCAATCGTCGCCGACACCCACTGTATACGCATAACCGGACGGCTTGGCATGGTGGACAGCAAAGATCCCACCAAGGTGGAAATGCAGCTTCGAAAAATCGTCCCACTTGATAGAGGCAGTTCTTTTTGCCATCGGCTGGTAATGCACGGGCGCGCCGTTTGTGATGCAAGAAAACCAAAATGTGAAACTTGTACTTTGGCACTCATGTGTAAGTATTTTTCTGCAAACCCTGTAAAAGAGCTATAGCTCAAAAGATCCTCAACCCATCTTTAGCCGGAACAAATATTGGTTCATTTTCAGCGAAAAGCGTTGAATTCTCGCCTTCGTTTGGCAAAACCGAAAAACACCACGAAAGGAATGGTCACAATCATGTCAATCACATTTTTAGATGGCGCACTCGGAAGCATATTGATGCAGGGCGGCGAGAGCGTATCACTGCTCAACAAGACCGATCCCGAGCGGGTGCTCCGATTGCATCGGCAATATATCGAGGCAGGTTCCAACATCATATGCAGCAACACATTCAGCGCCAACCGATACAACTGCTCCGCAGGCGAAGTCGCCGAAGTGGTAGCGCTCGGCGTAGCGCTTGCCAAAGAAGCGGCAAACGGCAACGCAAAGGTGGCTCTTGACATCGGACCACTTCCGGAACTGCTTGATCCCTACGGCGATTTGGAGGAGGAAGACTGCGCCGAACAGTACCGAGAAATATTGAGTGCCGGAACAAAAAATCGTCCCGACTTCATCTTTTTCGAGACATTCATGGACATCGACATGTTGGAGATTGCAGTAAAACAGGCGACCGAGTATGACATACCGCTCCTCTGCTCCATGAGTTTCACCGAAATCAAAAAGACCATCATGGGGCACTCGGTGGAGCAGATGTGCGAGCGGCTAGCACAGTATAATCCCACTGCCATCGGCCTCAACTGCTCTATGGAACCGGAAAAATCTATCGATGTCGCCGCCGAATTCCGCCGTTTTACCGATCTTCCGATCATCTTCAAACCAAACGCTGGCAAACCGCAAGTCTCGGGACAAGATGTTGTTTATGAAGATGCTGCCATTTTTGCCAATGAATGCCGTCCGACAATAGAGTTCGGTGAAATGTTCATTGGTGGTTGCTGCGGCAGTTCGCCGGAACACATTCGACTGCTCAAAGAAACTCTTAGCAGTCTCTGATGCTTGCCGATACGCAAAAAGCAGTACACAAATGCAGTATAATACAAAGCGGCTGTGACGAAACCTCTTCGTCACAGCCGCTTTATCATTTCGTTCAGTTCACGCTGTAAAGCATGTCGCCATAGCTCGGTAGCGGCCAATGGTTTTTCGCGACCATTACCTCCAGTTCGTCCACAACACTACGCAAATCTGCCATTGCGGGTTTTACGCTATTGCAATAGTATTCTGCAACCTTCAAAACATTCTGCTGTGTTTTCACCTTGGTTGCCAATTTTTCCAGCTTCAAAAGTCGCTCCAACATCAAATCGCAACGAGAAGCTATGTTTTCAAGAAGATTTTGTTCAAGCGATGCTCCGCTTTGTTTGATGCCGCAGGCTTTTTTTGCATTTATCAGTGTTGCAAGTTCATTCTGATATCCTACACAAGCCGGAATAATCTGTTGACGAGTCATGTCTATCATGGTCAACATTTCAATGTGCAACGCCTTGCTGTAAGCCTCCAGCATAATTTCACACCGAGAGTGAATCTCGGCACTGTTAAACACCCCGTGGCGTTCAAACAGCGCTTTGCTTTCATCCGTAACATACATCGGGAGTGCTTCGACGGCGGTTCGCAGATTCGACAATCCTCTTTGTTTCGCCTCTTCCACCCATTCGTCAGAATAGTTGTTGCCGTTGAAGATGATGCGTTTATGTTGCTTGATGGTGGTTTTGATCAGTTTATTCAGTGCCGCACCGAAATCCTTCGATTTTTCAAGGCTATCGGCAAACTCACGAAGAACCTCCGCGGCGATAGTGTTGAGAACGATATTGGGTCCCGACACCGAGGTGGAAGAACCTGGCATACGAAACTCAAACTTGTTTCCGGTAAAGGCAAAGGGCGAGGTGCGGTTGCGGTCGGTGGTGTCACGATGAAAATGCGGCAAAACCGTTGTGCCGATCTCCATCTTAATCTTTTTGCGCCCGACATATGCACTACCACTTTCGATGGAGTCAAGAATGTCGGTCAGTTCCTCGCCGAGGAACATGGAAATGATCGCGGGCGGCGCCTCACAAGCACCGAGGCGATGTTCATTGCCGGCAGAGGCTATCGAGACTCTCAAAAGGTCTTGATAAACATCGACGGCCTTAATGACAGCAACAAGAAACAGCAAAAATTGTGCATTTTCATGTGGTGTATCCCCCGGTTCGAGAAGATTTACTCCGGTGTCGGTGGACAGCGACCAATTGTTGTGTTTACCGCTTCCGTTTACTCCTGCAAACGGCTTTTCATGCAATAAACAGGCAAGATTATGTCGATTTGCTATGCTTTTCATCAGCTCCATTGTGAGCTGATTGTGATCAGTCGCAACATTTGTTGTGCCAAAGATCGGCGCCAACTCATGCTGAGCAGGTGCTGCCTCGTTATGTTTGGTCTTGGCAAGAACGCCGAGCTTCCAGAGCTCTTCATCCAGCTCTTTCATAAAGCCGGCTACCCTTGCTTTTAATGTGCCGAAATAATGATCGTCCAGTTCCTGCCCTTTCGGAGGACGTGCTCCAAACAGGGTGCGACCGGTATAGATAAGGTCAGGGCGTTTCATATAGACTTCTTTATCGATCAGAAAATATTCCTGCTCCGGCCCTACCGTCGTAATGACACGTTTTGCCTCGTTATTGCCGAACAGGCGAAGAATTCTCAGCGCCTGAGTGTTTATCGTCTCCATCGAGCGAAGAAGCGGCGCTTTCTTGTCTAGCGCCTCGCCACTATATGAACAAAAAACTGTCGGTATGCAAAGTGTGGAATCTTTAATGAAAGCATAGGACGTGGTGTCCCAGACGGTGTATCCTCTTGCCTCAAATGTAGCGCGTAGACCACCCGACGGAAAACTGGAGGCGTCCGGCTCTCCCTGCACCAGTTCTTTGCCGGAAAACTCCATGATGACCTTTCCGTCACCGTTTGGAGAAATAAAACTGTCGTGCTTTTCGGCAGTTATTCCGGTCATAGGTTGAAACCAGTGGGTAAAGTGGGTAACACCCTTTTCGACTGCCCAATCTTTCATGGCATTCGCAACGATATTGGCAACCTCCGGCTCTAATCGTTTGCCTTCGATGCCGCTTGACTTAAGCGTACGATAGATACTTTTGGGTAGCCGCGACTGCATTACGGTGTCATTGAACACCATACACCCGAACATGCTTGTAATGTCTTTCATCAAAAATATTCCTTTTATTAAACCCACTTATAGATACGTTGATTATATCTTTTTGTTCATTTTTTGTCAATAGCTCAAACAGCTTACTCTGCACCTGTATTTTTCTTGAATTGTCGCGATGTGCCATTGACAAAGCCGCGGATAATGATATAATTATAATACAGCTACAAAAAACGATGTCCCGCAGTTTTGTGAGATACCGTTTATAACAATTTTCATATGGAAGGAAGTTGCATTTTGATATTCAGAGACGACAAGCTCAAAGAAGAATGTGGTGTGTTCGGTGTCTATGCCAAAAAGGATATCGCCGCCGGAATGACCTATAACGGACTTCTTGCGCTTCAACACCGTGGGCAGGAGGGCGCTGGAATAGCGGTGGTCACCGACAACAAAATCCTCTATCACAAGAATGTCGGACTGGTCTCAGAAGTTTTTAATCAAAAAGTACTGGAGAAAATGCCGGCTGGGCAGATTGCAGTGGGACATGCCAGATATTCAACCACCGGCTCCAACACAAACGAAAACGTTGGTCCTTTCATTGTTGAATATCTAACCGGGCGAATTGCTACGGCGCACAACGGCAATCTAACTAACGCGCGACAACTTCGCGACGGTCTCAAAGGGTTCGGGCTCAACTTTCATGCCACCAGTGACAGCGAAGTCGTCTCGTCGCTGATTGCCTACTATACCACCCGCGAGATGGACAGCATCAAAGGGACCATCAAGGCTTGTCGATATCTTCAAGGTGCGTTCTCACTCATTATCGCCACCAGCGACAATAAACTCATTGCAATTCGTGATCCGGACGGCTATCGTCCTCTATGTCTTGGGGAAAGCGAACTCGGATACGCATTTGCCTCCGAGAGTTGTGCTCTCACCTCGGGCGGTTTCAACTTTGTTCGTGATATATTGCCCGGCGAGGTTGTCGTCATCGAAGATGGCAAGATTGTACGTGAAGAAGTAGTGCTGACCGACCGAAAATCATGTTCCGGCATCTGCATTTTTGAATACGTGTATTTCGCACGCCCCGACTCCATCATCGATGGATTGAGTGTTTATGAATCTCGATTCAACATGGGTGTCAAGTTGGCCGAGGAGTATCCCGTCGATGCCGACATAGTATGCGGTGTGCCCGACTCAGGACTGGAAGCTGCTGTCGGATATAGTGCACAGAGCAAAATCCCACTCTCCACCGGATTTGTAAAAAATCGTTATATTGGGCGCAGTTTCATCTATCCTACCAAAGAACTGCGTGACAATGCGGTGAGATTGAAACTCAACCCTCTTTCCTATAACGTCGAAGGCAAACGCGTGGTGCTGGTCGACGACTCTATTGTGCGCGGTACTACGAGCGAGCGGATCATCACCGCTTTGAAAAACGCAGGAGCAAAAGAGGTTCATATGCGCGTTTCGTCACCGCCGTTCCTCTACACCTGCCACTACGGAACCGATATCGACGACGAAAAAAATCTCATCGCCAACAACATGTCCATCGAAGAAATTCGCGACAAGATAGGAGCCGACAGCCTCGGCTATATCAGCATCGACGGACTGCGCAGTTCCTGCAAAAACTGCCGCTTATCCTTTTGCACCGACTGTTTCACCGGCCACAACGTTTCCTTCACCGGAAAAAGCGACCTTGAAGCATAGTTTTTTCACTGTCACTATCGAATCTTCTTCAACAAACCGTCGAACTCAATACATTCGCCCTGTTTTATTCTGATGTCCAGCGATTGCTCCCGATAACGAATAGTGATTGTTTTTTCTTCAAAATTGTCCGAAACGATACTCACTGCCATCAACTGACCCTCGCTCCATTTGATGTCAAGGCCAAAATTGCCCCTTGCCCGTACTCCTTTAATGTAACCGTTTCGCCATTCGTCGGGGAGGGTCGGCAACAGTTCAATATATCCGTTATGGCTTTGTATCAAGGCTTCGGCAAAACCGGCTATCGCGCCAAAGTTGCCGTCGATCTGAAAAGGTGGGTGATTGTCGAGCAAATTGGTGAGAACAGAGTTCCTGAACAGTTTTAAAATACTGTCCGAAAAACCTTCTGCATCGCGCAGTCTCGCATAAAAGTTAATTATCCAAGCAATACTCCATCCTGTATGTCCGCCGCCGTTTTCAAGACGTGTTTTTATCGTCGAAGCGGCGGCTTTTAAATATTCTTTATTATCTGCAATCAAGGGTGAGGGATAAAGTGCAAAAAGGTGCGATATATGGCGATGACCCTTTTCACATTCTTCATACTCTTCAATCCACTCCATAATTCGACCGTCAGAACCGATTGCAACCGGTGCGGGCATATTTGCCATCCGCACCGACAAGCACTCGCGCAGTTCCGGCTCGATATCAAGATCTGCCGCAATACGCACCGTCGCTTGAAACAGCGTGATAATCAACTGAGTGTCCATAGCCGACGCATAGGTCAAACAGCCCCTTGATCCGTCTTTCGCGACATAGGTATTTTCCGGCGAAGAGGAGGGACAGGTCACAAAAAGCCCTTCATGCAAAACCTGATAATCCAGCACAAACTCACACGCCTCTTTCAAGATATAGAAATAACGCTCTGCAAAATTTTTGTCCTGTGTATAATCATAACGATCGACAATGTCGAGTGACAGCCACACCCCACCAAGCGCCCAGACGGTTGAGCTTACTACCCTGTCCTGTGGAGCTGTGTCCGCCCAAACATCGGTGTTATGGTGAGCACAAAAACCTCGGCAACCATACATGTCTCGTGCCGTCACCCTACCATTGACTGCCATTCGCTCTAAAAGGTCAAATACTGGATCATGACAGCTTGAAAGATTTAGCAATTCTGCAGGCCAATAGTTCATCTCGGTATTTATGTTTATGGTATATTTACTGTCCCACGACGGCAGATATTTGTCGTTCCAAATGCCTTGTAAATTCGCCGGCAACGAACCGGAGCGACTGCAAGAAATGAGCAGATAACGGCCGAAGTTAAAAAAGGTCTCGGCCAATGCATTGTTTTGTTTTTGTGTTTTTGCCCGCTCTAACAATTCTGTCGTGGTATTGCATTGCGGTTGTGTCTCAAGACCAAAACGAAGAGTGTCGTATAAGGCACCAAAGTCCTCGACATGACGTCGCAAAATCAAGTCGTACTCTTTTGCCTGTGCATCTTTCACGCACTTTTTACAGGCTTCAAGTGGGTCTGCATGGCGAAAATCGGTGGCACAGGTGATATAGATGACCGCCTCGGTTGCATTACTTATCGAAAGATCGGCTCCTATTCCCTTGACCTCGCCATCGTGCACCGACACTCGTGCGGCGACAAAAAGAGTTACACCTCCCTCACCGCCGGAATAAGCCTTTCGCAAAAGGGTATTGTCCCCCTCATGCCATACCGCCTCGACATAGCGCTCTTCACCAAAATTTATATTTAAATTCAGCATTTCTTTTTGATCGGCTGCCAGCCGGACGACCATCACATTGTCGGGCTCACTTGCAAAATACTCACGCGTATAGGTCACACCGTCATTGACATACTTCACCGTTGCGATCGCATCTGCAAATCGCAAAACACGTTCATAGCCTTTCACATCACGATGACCGGTGTTTAGGCATATCTGGCCGGCCGGAAGATAATGCCGCTGTGAGTCGGGCGTTCCCGGAATCGCCATCAACGCCAATCGTTGAGCTTTTTCAATTTCACCGGCAAATATTGCCTCTCGCACGGTATCAAGATGCTTTAGAGTGTCGGGATTATTTCGGTCGCGATAACCGCCATACCAATAGCTATCCTCGTTTAGCTGAATCAAGTCGGAAAAAGGGTCACCGAATATCATCCCACCGATCCTGCCGTTTCCGATCGGATACGCCTCGTCAAAGTTGTTCGCCGCAGCGGTATGACGCAAAACATTTGTGTCCATATGCCATCTTCCTTTTCGTGTTGTTGAAGTGATCAACTTTTTATTGTTTGTGTGTAACATTATACTTTTTGTTTTACAGATAGTCAACAAAAAAACTCAAATTGTTAAATATGTGTAAAAACGTGATTTTAGTTGACTTCCAACACCGTAATATCTTATAATGAATATAGTGAATGCTCTTCAGATATGCGTCACGACAAAAGTTTGATATACGGTCTTCAAGGCTTCAAGTTTTGTGCCTTTTTCAGTTGTGCTGAATTTTTGAAACAAGACAGGTTATCAAGAAAGGTATGGTTATTGACATGATAGAAATCTTGAAGACGATCGACGGCATTACTCAGATACAAGAAGATCTTAGCGACGACTGTTGGATAAACGTAGTGTCTCCGACCAACGATGAGGTTAATTATCTGATCAACGTTATTGGAGTGGACGAGAGCTTCATTCTGTCCGCCATCGACCCGGAGGAGACATCACGTATTGATATTGAAGACGACCAAACTCTCATAGTTGTCGACGTTCCGACCTCTGAAGATTACGGAGAAGCCTCGGTTCCGTACACCACCATTCCGATGTCCTTTATTGTTTTGAAAAAGTGTATCATCACCATTACACTTAAAGAACACAGTTTCCTTGTCGGGCTGGCGTCCGGTGCCGACAAGTCTATATCAACATACATGCAAACACGATTCACGCTTCAGGTTCTCTATCGCATAGCAAAACGGTATCTCATCTATCTTCGTGAGATTGATAAGATGACGACCAACACCGAAAAACAACTTCAAAAGACACTGAAAAACAAAGAAATTATCAGTCTGCTTGGTATCGAAAAATCACTTGTCTTCTTTTCCACCTCGCTAAAAAGCATCGAGCTTATGCTCAACAGAATTTCAAAAGGTCGAGTCATAAAGATGTATGAAGACGACAAAGACATTCTGGATGACGTCATCATCGAAACCAGCCAAGCAAGAGAGATGTGTATTATTTATACCAGTACACTGAATAGCACTATGGATGCCTACTCCTCTATTATATCAAACAACCTCAACGTTGCCATGCGGACACTTACCTCGGTCACTTTAGTGGCGGCGGTTCCGACGGTAGTCAGTGGGCTTTACGGCATGAACATCGAAAACGGTATGCCGTTCGATAACTTCTGGTGGGCACCTATCACTATCGCCACGCTTATCAGCCTTGGGGTAGTAATTGTTCTGATGAAGAAAGGCATGTTTCGATAACAGAGAAAAAGGAGCTATCCAAATGAAAAAAGCCATACTTTTCGCCATCACCTTGACACTTCTTTGCGCTTGTTCGGCACAGCCGCAATCGCAGGAAACACAGTCTCAATCCACCATGACCGAGTCTCAAAACTCTGAATCGCAGAGCGAAAGCGAATCCGCGTCGTCGATCCCTGACAGCGAAACTGCATCCGAGCCTGTAAACACAATTATAAAATCCGGCACCATTGCAGACGGCGAACACGACGTTTCCGCAACGGTAAACCTATACAGTGACGGCACTCTTGAACTGCTCAACTTCAACTATGACGGAAAAGCGCCCGATGTATATGTTGCTATCGGCAACAAACCGCAGGACGGCGAATTTGAAAAGATCCTGCTTGTCACCGATAAGTTAACCGAAGTGCAGGAAAATACCAGTCTCGTAATCGTACTCGACGACATTCATGGTTTTGATGCGGTATCGATCTATTGCGATGCCTACAGCGAGGATTTCGGCAGTATTGTACTGCAGGATATATAAAACGATAAATACGGAGTAAGCATGGATATCATTAAAGTTTTGTCAGAGCTTTCAAATTCTGACGGTGTCGCAGGTGCAGAACGACATACCAGCGAGATTGCGGCAGGTTATCTTAAAGAATATTTTGACGAGGTCGTGATCGATGACCTAAATAATGTCATTGCCACTACCGGCGAAGAAGCTAATAAAAAGCATCTTTTGCTCGATGCACATATCGACGAAGTTGGAATGATCGTCAACTATATAACCGACGATGGATTCTTGAAAGTATCTAGTTGTGGCGGCCTCGATCGCCGTATCCTGACGGCTCAGGAGGTTGTTGTCTTTGGCAAAAAGACGATCAAAGGAGTGGTGGCCACACTTCCTCCACATCTTGTGACCGGTGGGCACGACAACACGCCGGAACTTGCCGACATTTTCATTGACATCGGCTATAACAAAGAAGATGCGCAAGAGCTGGTATCTCTCGGAGATCGTGCAGTATTCATGCATCACACCTCGCAACTTCTCGATAATCGGCTGAGTGGCAAGGCGCTGGACGATCGTGCCGGAGTCGCCTCGATACTTTGGGCGCTTCACCTGCTTCGTGGCAAAGAACTTCCGGTACGTCTAAGCGTTTTGTTCTCGGCACAAGAAGAGGTCGGCTGCGCCGGTGCAAAGGTCGCTTCATACACAATTTCCCCCGACATCGCCATTGCGGTCGATGTTTCATTCGCCCTAACTCCGGACGACAAGCCGGAAAAGTGTGGCATTATGGGTGACGGAGTAATGATTGGCGTCTCCCCCTCTCTCGACCGCGAGTTGAGTACCGCCTTAATCGAGACTGCCAAGTCTGATAAAATAAAATATCAAATCGAGCCGATGGGCGGAAAGACAAGCACCAATGCCGACTACATTGCGGTCACAAAAGGCGGAGTCAGAACAGCTCTGTTGTCGGTACCGATAAAATACATGCACACACCGACAGAGCTTGTCGATATCGATGACATAAAAGCCACAGGTGAGTTGATGGCAAACTTTATCATGCGAGGTTGCAACGAGGGCGGTGTTATATGAAAAAACTAATTAAAGAACTTTGTTCACTCGGTGGAATATCGGGTCACGAACATTGTGTGCGAGAGTATATTGCCGAGCAGATAAAAGATCATTGTGAGTATTCTGTCGATAATCTCGGAAACATAATAGCGCTAAAAAAAGGCAAGGAGCGTCCGAAAAATCGCGTCATGATCTGTGCCCATATGGATGAAGTCGGAATGATTGTAACCTATATCACCGACGAAGGACTGCTCCGAGTGTCTCCGGTCGGTGGCGTCGACAGCAAGGTAATCTTTGGACGCGCGGTCGAGGTAGGCGAGGCAAAGCTACACGGTGTTATCGGTGCCAAGCCTAAACACCACATGTCTAAAAAGGATGCCGAAAAATCGGTGCCGTTTGAGGATATATTCGTCGATATCGGTGCTTCGTCAAAAAAACAGGCCGAAGAGCATGTAAGACTCGGTGATCCGGTACATTTTTGCTCTGATTTCTCCGAGTTTGGAAACAATATGATCAAGGCAAAGGCTTTGGACGACAGGGCAGGTTGCGCCATGATGATCGAGATGATGAAAAAGGATCTCAGCCACGACACGTATTTTGTATTCACGGTACAAGAGGAACTGGGACTGCGCGGAGCAACGACAGCAACCTATACCGTAAACCCCGACATCGCCATCGTTCTTGAAACAACCACCGCGGCAGACATACCCGGTGTCAGCGGCGAAAACCGCGTCTGCCTCGTAGGCAATGGTGCAGTCGTCAGCTATATGGACCGCTCAACCATCTACGACAGACAACTCTACGATTTGGCTTTTGAAACCGCAAAAACCCACGCTATTCCTTGTCAGACAAAGACTATGGTCGCCGGCGGCAACGACAGCGGAGCCATACACGTATCACGCGATGGTGTGAGAACTCTTGCGATATCGGCCCCCTGCCGATATCTTCACTCTCCTTGCACCGTGCTCAGCTATGATGATCTGATGGCGGTTTACAATCTTGCCGACATCATAAAAGAACAGTTATACAATCTTTAAACTGCAACGAATATCGAAAGGAACCCGCATATGTCAGAACTAAAAAATGCTTCTGTCGCAGCAAGACAAGCGCTAGAGGTACTCAATACGTCGCACACACTGCGCTGTAATATCATCGAGACTATTGCAGAACTCTTATTACATCGTCAAGAATACATTTTGGAACAAAATGCTCGTGATATTTCCGCCGCAGAGCAGGCTCAACGCCCCGACGCAATGGTAGATCGACTTCGGTTGACAAAACAGCGAATCGAAGCACTCTCGTCGTCACTAAGGTCGGTGGCAAAGTTGCCCGATCCACTCGGAAAAAGCATAGGGCACACCCATCAAAACGGCATGACTATTACTCAAACCACTGTGCCAATCGGTGTGGTAGCGGTCATATATGAAAGCCGCCCAAATGTCACTGCCGACATTGCGGCACTCGCAATAAAAACCGGCAACGGAGTCATCCTGCGCGGCGGAAGCGAAGCTATAAACACGAACATCGCGATACATGGAATCATTGAGTCGGCACTTTTACAGCACGGCGTTGACAGCAGTGCTGTCTATCTTGTCAAAGACACGTCAAGGGCTACCGCCGACGAACTGTTGACGCTCCGTGGATATATCGATCTGCTTATCCCAAGGGGTGGTGCAAACCTCATTCAACATGTTGTCACCAACTCTAAAGTGCCGGTCATAGAGACCGGTGCCGGAATCTGTCACGTTTTCATCGACCGTGCGGCCGATCTTGAAATGGCACTCAACATTCTTGACAATGCAAAGACACACCGTCCCTCTGTTTGCAACGCCGCCGAGACACTCATCTGCCACGCCGATATAGCAAAAAACTTTCTCCCGCTTGCAAAACAGCGACTGGATAAAAGCGGTGTCGCATGGTACGGCTGTGCCGAATCGTTGAAAATTTTGGGCGATATCACCGCCGCCACCGACAAGAATTTTGCCACTGAATATAACGATTTGGTGCTGAACTGCAAGGTAGTCGACAGTCTTGACGAAGCTATTGAGCATATTAACTTTTACGGAACATTTCATAGTGAGGCCATTGTCACCAAAGACCCCGATGCGGCGAGTGAATTCTGTCGCAGGGTTGATGCCGCCGTTGTCTATGTGAATGCCTCAACGAGGTTTACCGACGGTGAAGAGTTCGGACTCGGTGCTGAAATTGGCATTTCCACCCAAAAACTTCCACCGAGAGGTCCAATGGGACCACAGGCACTCACCACCATCAAGTATATTGTAAACGGCAACGGGCAGATACGATGACGGATAAATACATGGACAAAACAAACAACCCCGTCGATACGACAAATATTGTGATCGAAACACAGCGGCTACGACTGCGCGCCTTTCTCCCGAGTGATGAATCTGATCTTTTTGATATAGCTTCGGTCGAGGGAGTTGCCGAAATGCTCGGGCAGAACCATCATAAGACCATCGACGACACAAGGCAATTGCTGAACCATTATCTTGAAAAAAAGAACATGTTCGCAATCGAATACAAGCAGGATAACCGTGTAGTCGGCTCACTCGGACTCAATCCCTCTTGGGCCGACACAAAAGAAGAGTATAACCGACTCCGCTTCAAAGAGATCATCTACATGCTCTCGAAAGACTATTGGGGGCTTGGAATCATGCCGGAAGCGGTGAAGGCCGTAATCGCCTATTTTTTTGACAATAACTTAATCGACGGATTCACCTGCGGCCATTTTGCCATCAACCAAAACTCGAGGCGCGTTATTGAGAAATGTGGTTTTCGCTACGTCGGCACCTCAGAATACTATTCAAAATACCACGATAAGACCTACGAAAACCTCAACTACATTCTACTTCGTAGCAAACCGATAAACACATTGAAAGGATAATCATTCCATGGAGTTAAACTACATTTTGGCATTTGCATCGGCACTGGTAATCGGCTATCTGCTCGGTTCAATAGCATTTGCAGTCGTGATTTCGAAATTCTTTTTCGGCAAGGACATCCGTAAGCTCGGAAGCGGCAACGCAGGCATGAGCAATATGATGAGAAACTTCGGAAAAAAGGCAGGGATTGCCACCTTTATTGGGGACGTCGTCAAAGGAATGGGCGCTGTTGTAATCTCCTCTCAGCTTGCATATCAACTTTTCGAGCAAAGCGACTTCATGGTTATGCTTGTCGGCTATGTTGGAGCCTTTGCGGCTGTTCTCGGTCACCTTTTCCCCATATACTACGGTTTCAAAGGCGGCAAAGGCGTGGCAACGGGTCTCGGATGTATGCTGGGAGTCTACCTCCCTCTCGCACCGATTTTGCTCATCGTCTTCTTCATTGCCTTCAAGACGAGTCGCATGTTCTCGGTCGGAAGTATTGTTGCCGCACTGTTTGCACCTGTCGGCTTATTGGCAATAAAGCTGAGTGGTCTTGCCGATCTTTATGCGCTTGATATCATACTTACTGCCGCACTTGCCGCCATAATTATACTTATGCACCATCAAAACATCAGGAGAATCCTAGAAGGCACCGAAACAAGGTATGCAAGAAAATGAGCCGCTTATATTTTTTTGAACAGGATAACGGCGAAACGGTCTCGCTCTCTTCTGAGGACGAACGACAACTTTGTCGAGTCCTACGCACTAAAATCGGTACTCAAATCACCGTATCTGACGGCAATGGCAAAGCGTATATATGTCGAGTAGACTCTTTGAACCCTTTAACATTACAAAAAGTTTCAAGCCTCGAAAAAAGAGAAGTTCGGCGCGATGTTGCGGTTTTTCTTTCATTGTCTAAAGGCGACAAACTCTCGCTTTCTGTTCAAAAATGCACTGAACTCGGTGCAAAAACCATCGTGTTGTTGCCCACGAACAATAGCGATGTCAAGGCAGAAAATGTAAAGTTCAAGCTGGAACGATTTGAGCGAATCGCACTGGAAGCGGCAAAACAGTGCGGCCGATATAACCTGCCGCACGTGTTCTATCTTGATAATCTCAATGATGCCCTCGCATATTGTGATGAGAAGGGCTTCGAAATTCTCATCTGCCACGAAACCGCGAGCGAGCGCTTAACCTCACTCGAATTGACGGAAAATGTTGCACTTTTCATCGGTCCGGAGGGCGGATTTGATCCAAGCGAAGTCGAAAAAGTCACCGCTGGATCAGGGCGTTGCGTGCTTATATCAGACAATGTGCTCCGTTGTGAGACTGCGGCAATTCTAGCGGTCGGAATCGCGATGGAACTGTGATGCAATTCTCAAATTATTTTGTCGAAAAATGTTGACAAAACCATATGGTTATAGTAAAATATAAAAAGTGTTTGCTACAAAAAAAGTCGCCGAAATATTGGCGGCTTTTTTGTGTGCTTTTTACAATAATTTTTCAAATTAACGGACTGTTAATCCCAGCGTAACGCACACACCTTGTGCAACTGGATATAAAGCGGTGACATTTTGTCAACCACAAGACTTTTTAGGCTAACGCTCGGTTGTTTCAGCTCCATCGGTGGTTTTGCAGACGGGAAGGACAACAATACCGTTGTGCCTTCAAACACACGACTTTCTATGTTGAAAGTTCCACCGTATCGTCCCGCGAGTTCCTTTGCTATGCTCAGACCCATGCCGACTCCGGGACGCTCCTCGTCGTCATAACAAGGGTGGGTCGAGCTAAATGGCATTATCACGCTGTTCAACAGCTCCGGTTTTATCCCAATTCCGCTATCAGATATTCGTATAGAAATCCTGTTGCCGATACGACTGCAACTAAGTTCGATTTGGTTATCGTCCTGTGTATAATACATGCTATTGTATATAAGATTCAGCATTGCTACCAAAAAACACTCTCTGTCACAATTTATATAAAGCGGCTCCTCTGGCTCATGGTATATGATCGGCACCTGCTCAGGGTTAGTCTCACATATTGCATTCGCGCTCTGAGCAACAGTCGCAAGGAGTGACGACACACAAATAACGTCGTCGTTAAGCTCATGCGCATTGACCAGTTTTGTCAGAACCGATAGGTTTTGTGAAGTACGAAGAATTGAAAAACAGCTACGATATACACGCTCGAAACTGCTCGCGGCAATCGGATCACCGTTGGTCGAGCGAACCGCTATCGGCAAAAGCGACAGCATTTCATCAACCGAACCGTTGATGCCTTCAATCACACTGTCCAGCTCCGGTGCGGCAGTGGGCGCATTACTGATCTGTACCACAATATAAGTGCCTACCGGTGTGGCGGTAATGGCAAGCGCACGCGAAGTCGCCTCAAAACGCAATAACACCGATGGTTGACCGGCCTGTAACAGACGGTCTGCACCAAACGAGGCCTCGACGGCGTTTCGGACAAAACCGCTGCGCGAGATGGCATGATCCCCCGCACGCGAATTGTTCCATATTGGCTCATACCGAAGGTCGGTAATGACGGTAGGGATGTCCATCATTTCGTAAAACTGTTTCAAATCTGCAAGTTTAATATACAATGCAACCTCATGTGCTGTTAATCCGTATTTAGTATACCTCAAACGGGCTATATATACTAGTATAATATCACATTCGCCACTTTAGAATTGTGTCGACATGCAATGTTATCTCATTATAGTGCTTATTCCGCTATCAATAGTTGTAAAGAGTGCGGTTTCGAAAAAAAGCATATGTCGACAGTCCGAGTGCGGCCAGTTCCGCTATCGGAACGGCAATCCATACTCCGATCACTCCAAAAAAGTTCGGGAAAACCAATAGCGCTATCACTATAAATGCGAGTGAGCGAGCGAGTGAAAGAATCGCAGAAATCTTACCGTTTGAAAGTGCAGTGAAGAGTGCTGACATGAATATGTTCACGCCCATAAAAAGATAGGCTATCGAATAAATCCTCAACCCCTCAATCGCCATATTGAAAGTCTGGCTTTGAGGGTCGATAAATATTGTGACAAGTTGTCTTGAAAAGATTATCGACAGTAATATCACCGCAATAGATATAACCATAATAAATCTTATGCTGGTTTTGACCACCCTTTTAAGCTGTGCGTGATTCTGCTCACCAAACTTATAGCTGATCATGGAAGATACTCCGAACGAATAACCAAAATATATCGCAGTTTGAAGCATCTGCACATAGAGAATTACTGTAATTGCGGCTACCCCTTGTTCTCCTGCAATATCCATTAGAATCACGTTGAACATAAACAGTGTTATAGCGGCCGCTATGTTACTCACCGCTTCTGACATACCATTTGAAAGGCTCTGCCCAACCATCTTCATGTCAAAATTCGGCTTGCAAAAATGCAAGATACAGTTCCGCCGTAATAGAAAATACATTATTCCGAACAGCGCCGGAATCGTAGCGCCTATTCCGGTTGCAATCGCTGCCCCGGCAAGCCCCATATCCATTGGGACAATAAACACATAGTCAAGTATCATGTTTGCTATGCCACCTGCAAAACAAACAGCGAAGCTTAGCATTGGACTTCCTGCCGTGATGAAAAAAGCCTGGGTGAATATCTGCAACATGTTAAAGGGCAAAAAGATGGAATAGATGGAAAGATATATTCGACAGTATTCATGTAATGCTTCACTGGCGCCTAGCATGTCAATGATCGGATCAATGAATATATTAAGCGTTACAATGCAGACTGCGCCCCAAAGAACACAGATAATGTACACGGCGGTGAAAAAACTCCGTGCTTCCTTCTGTTTTCCCTCACCCAACAATTTTCCGATTATCGCATTGGCACCAAATGCCATCATCATGCCAAATGCCATCGCAAGATTTATGACCGGAAACACAATGTTGATGGCGGCTAGCGCATCTTCGTTAACGAATTGAGATATAAAGATTCCGTCCACGATAATATAGGTAGAGGTAAATATCAAAGTAATTATGGTGGGTATAGCATAACCGATTATGCCTAACGGTGAATGATTTTTTGCTAAAACGTGAGTTTTCATACTATCCTTTTGGATGTGCTACCGTCGTTTTTTCAGACGAACTACGGTAGCTGAATATTTCTTTGCGCCAACAAATGTGATTTCACATCCATCGACACCAACCACTATATCGTCATGTAACACTCTTTCTATCTCCCATTCCCCCGGAATAAGAGTAGTCGTTATCGGTTGGTCGATATCCTCAAAGCTATGGAATACTGCCAGTGCACCGTCTTCGGCACCGGAGTATCTTACCGCTAATTGATATCCTTTCAGATGGCGAATATTTTCGCCGTCAAATTCATGCAATAGTCTTGTGTATCCGCATTTTAATATATCGGTGCAGCTGTCGTACATTTCCATAGCGCTATGCAAAAACTTCATCTTGTCGACTCCAAGCTTGTCGACACTTCCGGAAATGCAAAGTCTGCCAAGGAAGCCGGAAGAAAGTCGATATTGAAGTTCTTGCATCGAATATTCCGGTTGCAACACGGCCCAGATTTGAAGTTGGCGTACCGGCACAAGTCGAGTCAGCCTAGCGGCTATCACGGGAATCTCTTTTCCTTCATGGGCATCAGAAAAGCTGGACATGGCACTGCGATGGAAAAAGGGCGCCACCAAACGATGACCACCGGAGGAACAACTCTCCAGTACCAGCTCAGGAAGTTCCTCACGGATAAGCGAGAAGAAATCAAGCACCGCATTCACATGGTCATGCAAGCCGCCGGCATAGGTTTCGGCTCCATCACAGCCCGCACCGATCGATCCGTTATAATCTACCTTCAGATATCCAATCTCGTTTTCACGCAAAAAGTCAATAACCTTTTCTTTCAGATATTTTATTACTTCCGGATTCCTGAAATCCCAGAAACTTCTGTTGTCACCGGTTACCACCACCTTGTCGTTGCGGCGCAGATGAAGATAGTCATACTCCTTTTCGTATACCGCAGCTCCTTTGGTGGTCACCTCAAATTCAAACCATATTCCGGCGACAAAACCTTTTTCTTTTAGCGCTCTTGAAGTTTCAATGATACCGTTTGGAAATTTTTTATAGTCAACGTCCCAATCACCATTGCCACCCTGTCCAAACGATTTTTCGTCGATGTTTGTCCAGCCTGCATCAATAACGATGTATTTGACCGAACTGCCAACAAGGCTGTCGGCAAGTGACATCATCCTGTCGTGGCTGGGGCTTCCCCATGTTGTGCACCACTCGTTAAACATAAGTGGCAGACTGTGTTCCGACACCGGCTGTGCTTCAATCGATGCAGTGAAAGCATCGGTAAGATTGTCGCAAAGCACATCAAAATCTTTTGCCGTGCTGATATATGCGCAAGGTGTTTTGAGTGATTTCTCGGGTGCTATTGTTTTTTGCCATCCGGAAAACTCAACGTCAGCGATACCACCTGACAATGAATAGCAATCGCTGTCCCGTGACAGTTCCATCTGCCAGGAAGACGCCATCGATAGCGAGGCGCCCCAAAAAATCCCATTTTTTGTGTCCTCTACCGCTGCAACCGGGAAAAATCTCTTGACCGGATGAGAACCAAGAACACCGAATCGCTCACTTTCAGGAAAAGCATATGTCCACGGGCAGGCGAGGTTCAACGTTGTTATGTCGTCAACTATGTGCGCACCTTCCATACTCCAGCCGCCGCGAAAACGATGAAGTTTCAAATTTTGAGCGTCGTCGACATCATATGGGCTGAGGTTATCGAGGCTAAAACTCGACAACATATCGAGTGTAATGTCTCTTGTTGATTCGTTGCAAAATTCAGTATATACTTCAAACACGCGTTCGCCGTCGCAGGGTTTGAGATAGTGATACACCACACAGCCGTCGTCAGAGCGAAGCTCTGTCTTGATGGTGCTGTCGCTTTCAATCGTCTGATTCGCGAAGCGCATTTTTTTATCTGATGCGCCATATTTAAGAGTGTTTCCGGCACCGTTACTCTGTGCATCGTCTCGCATCGCAAGATGTACGATGCTCCCTACGTTCCACGCCTTAGCGTCCATGTCAATCGCGACAAGTTCCGGTACACAAAGCCATTCTCTGCGTCCGGAAAAAAGGTCATCTTCCTGTCCAGTCGGAAGGAGAATCAGCGAAACCGCCCCGGTTTCTTCGTCGACAAGATATCGTACGGTACCAATTTTGAACTTATAATCAATACGTTTCAGTTTCATGCGATTTCCTTTCTCGGTTGATGATGGTTTATGTCAATGATAATTTTGGTATTTATATGTTTCGGTACGGCAATGATTTTACGTAGCTGATTTTGCTCACAACAAAGCATCGGATTGAGGGACACTTTTTGTGTTCCGATTGACGATAACACAGTTGTGGGTGAAATCGGTCAAAGTTTTGCATCGTTTCGGTCGAATATCGCCATTTGGTCACGTACTCGGAAAAAACGTCAAAACCGACAGTCCGGCGGACTGGTTCCTACACCTATTTATTGTCGCCGTTTTATCCGGTTTTTTTCGACATGACTTCCAAGGCTATATTTTTTGCCGGTA
>CAYJJX010000003.1:0-41802 GCA_964370605.1 uncultured Oscillospiraceae bacterium
GTTGAAACAGGCATACGAGATGGACGTCGCAAAACATATGCTTACCATGCTGGAGCGATGGAAATCGTTCGAATAGTGTTGCCATATCGAGCGATTTACATATTATTTTTTGTGCAAAAGGTAGAAAATGATATATTCCCTTTACAAGCCGGGCGATAGCTGTATAATAGGAATTAGATATGCATCTTTATATTAGTGCCAACATATAGGAGAACCGAATCGCCCCCGATAGTATTATGACGTTTGCCGCCGGCTTTGCTGCGGCTTTTTTTCTATGTCTGATAATCTGTCTTGTGTGGTATTTTCGTACCAAGAAGTACCGCGCAGTGACCGAAGACACGGTCAAACAGATGGTGCAGGACGCCGGAGACAACGATGTTATCGACGCCGAACAGAGCGAGATGATCGACAATATCCTTGAGCTGTCCGATGTCACCGCAATACAGATTATGACCCATCGAACCGAAGTTGTTGCGGTGGAGATGAATGAAAGCATTCAGCATGCGATGGAACTGTCGTTGACCGAGGGCTTTTCACGCCTTCCTGTTTATTCAAAAACTCTGGATAATGTCGTCGGAATCCTTTATGTCAAGGATATGCTCTCTAACTTTAGCAAAAGCGAGGGGATTGACCGACCGGTCAATGAAGTCATGCGCCAACCGATCTTTGTGCCGGAAAGTTGTAAAGCACGTCAGCTATTGATAGAACTGCGTGAAAAACATACACATGTCGCTATTGTGGTGGACGAATACGGTGGTACTTCGGGTCTTGTCACGATGGAGGATATTTTAGAGCAGATCGTCGGCAGTATCTGGGACGAATACGACAGCGCCGAAGAAGAATTTTTGCGAGTGGATGGCGGTGTGCTCTGTGACGGTGGTGTTTCTATGGACGAGCTATTTAGCTTTCTCGATATGGAAGAGCCGGAGGAAGAAGAGGACGAAGATGCAGATTTTGACACCGTTTCCGGTTTCATCATTGCTAAAATCGGACATATACCCGGCAAAGGAGAACAGGTGGTGTTGGAATACGGCGGTGTGAGCTTTACTGTCCGTGAAACGAGTGAACGTCGCATCGAAAAAGTGTTCTGTTTTGCCATACCGGAGGAAGAATAGAGTAGCCGAGTGATCGGCACTGAAAGGTTGCGAATGGAAAAAAAGATCAGCTCAAAGTTGGTTTATGACGGCGGTGTCGTCAAGGTGTACTACGATCGAGTGCTGACGGAATATGGCAACGAAGCGGGACGTGACGTCGTGCGACACATCGGCGGTGCCGGTGTGATTGCGGTGGACGAAAAGGGCGATATATTGCTGGTGCGACAGTTTCGATATGCGGTGGGCGAGGAGCTCATCGAAATACCCGCCGGAAAATTAGAGCCGGGAGAAGATCCGATGGTTACCGCAAGACGTGAGTTGACGGAAGAGGCGGGCGTTACGGCAGAGCATATTGCGCCGCTCGGCAAGATAATTCCAACATGCGGATATTGCGACGAGGTCATATATGTCTATGAGGCGACCGGCATTTCTGCCGCACAGCAAAATCTTGACGAGGACGAACACCTCACCGTGTTTTCCATGCCGCTGAAAGAGGCGGTGCAGGCGGTGATGTCAGGGGAGATAAAAGACGGTAAAACGGTCTATGCTATACTGGCGCTGAATGAAAAGTTGAGAGGCTAAGCCAGCCAAAGCATTTTGATTCAAACCATTTTTAGTTTAGCCTAAAGTCTATATATATCAGTTCGCATCGTAAGGCGAAAGCAATCGTTTTGACAAGTTTTCTTATTACACTGCCATTCTATAAAAAATGTGGATTCGAAGAGAGTCACAGAATCAAGGATTTTTTTATCGATAACTACGATCACCCAATTTTTGAAGAGGGGATACAGCTGGTCGATATGGTGTATCTAAAAATGATGATGTAGTGAGACATTGAAAAATATTAAACGCCCTTCTCGACAATCCGGTGTCGTTTTTTTGATTAGAAAATTACAAAGCCTACTGAATAGCTGTTCAGTAGGCTTTGTTTTAGTTTGCATATCAATATTTAGTCGAGAATTCCTCTCATGGGGTTGTTTTTCATGGGAGGAGTGCCTGCATAGCTTGTGGTCATCGGCAGGTATGCTTTCGCATCGGAACTCTTGTCGAACGAGGTGATAACTTCAAGTACATGAAGTGTCTGCTCGAAGCTTGCGCGGAACGCTCGTCCGGTACGCAGTGATTTCGCCATGTCGGCAAGTCCGAGACCGCGGGAGTTTTCCTTGTAGTCAAACAGGAGCGGCATGGATTTGTATTCACCGTCTTCAGGGCGATAGACCTTAACTTCGCCACCAAAACAGTTTGGGTCAGGCACAATCATTGTGCCCTTCGTTCCATAAATTTCAAAACGAGCCTGATCGTTGTAATGCACATCAAAGGTGGTAAAGATGGTGCCGATGGCACCACTTTCATAGTGCAGTGTGCCGGTGACATAGGTCGGAACTTTTACGTCGACTACCTCGCCGTATTTCTGTGCACTGGTAATGATTCGTTGATCAAACATGCTTTTGGAAGCACCGGAAACACCTTTGACACTTCCCATCAGATTGACCAGTGCTGTAACATAGTAAGGCCCCATGTCCATCATCGGGCCGCCGCCAAACTGATAGTAGAAGGCAGGATCGGGATGCCAGGTCTCATGTCCGTGGCAGATCATGAAGCAAGCACTTCCAATGGTCTCACCGATCATTCCGCTCTCGATGATGTTTCGACAGGTCTGGATTCCGCTTCCGAGGAAGGTATCGGGCGCACCGCCAAGCATCAACCCATTTTCTTTTGCGAGTTTTACAAGCTCGACGCCCTCTTCAAAAGTTGCGCCGAGTGGCTTTTCTGAGTAGACGTGTTTGCCGGCTTTCAGTGCGGCGGAGGTAACTTCAAAATGTTCATAAGGGCGAGTAAGGTTTAGTACGATCTCGACCTCAGGGTCGTTGAAGGCATCCTGCATGGTGTCATACACCTTGGGGATGCCATATTCTTCTTGAGCCTTTTCGGCACGCTCACGAACAAGGTCGCAGACGCCGATAAGTTCCATTTCTTTGAACAGTTCGGTCAAGTTTTTGAGATATATTCCGCTGATAGAACCAACGCCGATCATTGCGATTTTTACTTTTGACATTAGAGGAACTCCTTAAAAAATTTAGTACATTTTAGCATCACTTTCAAAACGGCTGGTGTCGAGTTTGTTTTGAACAGCATATATTTTACCTTCTGCCGCCCAGAGCATACCGCGTTCCATCATGATTTGAGAGTTAGGTGAATTGTCAAATACGTCATCGTGGTGGCCGAGCGAAGTATAGAAAACTCTGCCGTTACCCCAGAATTTTGTCCACGCTACCGGCATTGCCACCGTTTTGTTGGAAGAATGATAGTAGTTGACAAGCGGGAACTGTGTGCTTGCTAAAACTTCGATGGCGGGATCGACATGCAGATAGTAGTGTTCACTCTTGACCGGAAAATCATCAAGTCCCAAAGTGATCGGACTTGAACCGTGATGAATGTTGACGGTATATTCTACACCGTCTCCACCCGGATGGCTGACCCACTGTCCGCCGGTCATGAACTGCCATTCCACATCGTTACGAAAAGAGTCGCACATGCCGCCATGACAGCCGGCAAGCCCAACGCCTGCGCCGACCGCCTTGCAGATATTTTTTCTGATATCTTGCTCGATGGTACCCATCGTCCAACAAGCGACAATAAGGTCGAGCGATTTCAACATGTCAAGGTCACGACAAACATCCATCGTGTCGCTGATTTCGCATGTGTAACCATGTTTTTCCATCAGCCCTGCAAAGCGTTTGGAGGTCAAGGTCGGTTCATGTCCGTCCCATCCGCCCTGTAAAATCAAAACTTTTTTTTCGGTAGGCATTTGTTCTCCTTAAATCATATATTGCACTGAACAGCGCATTTGCGTTCATTTGCTAAGAATGCAAGATCGATCAACTTCATGATGCGCAGCGATTGCTCCGGTTTGACACGAAGATCTGCGCCGTTGTCGATAACATCGACAATGTTTTTATAGTAGTCGCCCCAATCGGTTTCGACTTCCGGCAGAGGTGTCTCGACGATAGATTCTTTCGGACGGGGAGCCATGGTTCTGGTCGGGCCTGCCTCAGTGTAGACGATGTCGTCTTCCCACAGCATTTCGGTGCCGATTTTTTTCTGGAACATTGCGCCGTCACAGGAAAAGCTGTTGATTACGATAGTGCCGTCGGAGCAGGAAACATGCCAGCGAGGGTGGTTGACGAAACAGTTTGTCGCCATCTCAAGCACGCCGGACACGCCGTTTTCAAAGCGAAGGAAAACTTTGATGTTATCGTCAACCATCTCGCCTTTGTACTCGGGTGTGCAGATAGAAAACAGGTGCGCTCCAACCTCAACAACGGGACTGTCGACCAAGTAAACCATCTGGTCCAAAAGATGAACACCCCAGTCAAGCAACATTCCGCCGCCGTTTTCTTTGTAGCCTCTCCAACCGTGCATGGAACCACGTGAGCCCTGTACACGACTTTCAATAAAATACGGATCGCCCAGAGTTTTTTCACTCAAAATTTTCTTTACGATACAATAGTCTTTGTCCCAGCGCCTGTTCTGGTGGACGGAAAAGAGCTTTCCGGTCTCGTCACGAACTTCGATGATTTCTTTTAACTCATCGGCATTCATTGTTACAGGCTTTTCGCAGACAACATGTTTTCCGGCACGCAGAAGTTTGATGGCGATGTCTTTGTGAAAGTTGTTTGGAGTAACGATGGTTACGATGTCGATTTCTTCATCGGCACAGATCTCGTCGATCGAGTTGTAGACATGAAGATTAAATTCATCTTTTGCTTTTTGGCATGCCTCTTCACGGACATCATAGACACCCTTTACGGTGATAGGATCGATACATTCGGTTATCTTGTTATAATGCCATGTTCCCATGCCGCCAAAGCCGATGATAGCCAACTTGTGTTTCATTTCGAGTGTTTCCTTTCGGTTGAAAATTTTGAGTGAATTCGTACTTGCATAATATCATATTTTGCTGTATAATTCCATATCATAACATCAACTTTTTGTATCAAATATTGCGGTTGTTGGAATTTGTGACATTCATATGAGAATACAACAATACTATGAGGTTTTTATGCAGAGCTATGAGCTGCGAGATGACAGGTTCTACTTTAGTTCAAGTATCAACAATTTGAAAACGGCACCCCATCTTCACCGTGAGGTCGAACTGATTTACATCGAGGAAGGTGAATTAGAAATTCGGTGCAGTTCGACCGAGTATCTGCTGGAAAAGGGCGATCTTTTTGTCGCTTTTCCAAATGTTGTGCACGAGTATATTGAAAGTCGTGAAAATAAATGCATGATGTGGATATTCGATGGAGCCATCCTTGGTGACCTGTTCACCGAATTGAAACGTAAGATGCTAATGAACCCTGTAGTGAAAGCTTCGCACCAGCATGACGATGTAAAATATGGCATATATTCATTTAAAGAGCTCGGGGTTCTAAGGAATGCCGATTATCTGAGCAAGGCATATCTATCCCTCATCATGGTTCATGTTGTCGGCGACCTTGAGACGACAGATATCGGGGGAGATGACCATAATGAATGGATGTCGGAACTGCTTTACTATATAAATGAACATTTCTGTGAACAGCTTTCACTGGAAAAACTTTCTTCGACGGTAGGAGTTAGTAAATACCATCTCTCGCGCACCTTTGCCACAAAAATGAATTGTAGCATACCAAACTATATCAATAAATTACGAGTGCAAAAAGCGGTGGAAATGGTACAGTATACCGACGAGACTATAACCGAAATCGCTTTTTCCTGCGGATTTGAAAGCATGCCTACGTTTTTCAGGGCATTCAAAAAAGAAGGGCTACCCAGCCCCAAAACGGTGCGTATCGGAGCAATGACAAGATAAGTGATATGTCTTGATCGGTATAATTTATAATAAAAAAGTTGTTTTGTTTACAGGTTGATAACATTGTCGTGAGATAATAATTTTGCGCTGTAACAGGTTTGGAACGTGAAACAAGGCATATGAAAGGAATACATTGATATGGCTACCATATTGATAGCGGAGGATGAGCGCCCCATCAATGAGTTGATAAAAAGAAATCTGCACCTTGTGGGACACAGCACGGTGCAGGTTTTTGACGGAAAGGCGGCACTGGAAGCGGTCGAGGTTCAGGACTTTGACCTCGTGCTTTTGGATGTCATGTTGCCGGAATATTCCGGATTTGAGGTGAAAGAACGTTTGCCATCAGAACTGCCGGTCATATTTGTGACCGCAAAGACCGGTCTCAACAGCCGCCTTCAAGGGCTGGGACTCGGTGCCGACGACTACCTCGAAAAACCGTTTGAAATTTTGGAACTGCTTGCCCGTGTCGCGGCGGTATTGAGAAGAACTCACAAGTCCCAGCGATTATTTGAGCTGGAGGACTGTGTTGTGAAGCTCGACATGCGCCGTGTTTTTGTCTTGGGGGAAGAGGTGTTTTTGACACCGCAAGAGTTTGAACTGCTCAGTGTGCTGATAAAAAACCGCAACCTCGCCCTTTCACGGGAAAAACTGCTCGACCTTGCTTGGGGATATGACTATGAGGGGGATACACGCACCGTCGATGTGCATATCCAAAAGCTGCGCAAAAAATTGCGGCTGGAAGAACGGTTGCAGACGGTTTATAAGCTTGGGTATCGGTTGAGTACACTGTGATTTGCCGGTGGGAGCGATTTTTTACAGTATGAGTTTTGCGGGAATTTGTCGGTAAGGGAATAAATCTCTTCTTGCAAAGAGGCGGCTTTTTTGCAAAAAGGCGGCATTTCTGTAAAGGGTCGGGCATTTCTGACACCGTCTTTACGAATTAGAATGATGCAATAAGCGTAACATTAGATAAAACGAATAAACAAAAATTGTGTTTGAGCGAAGCGAGTTAATTTTTGTTTACAGTCGTTTTCTAATTGTGAAAACCAATGCGAGCGTATGGGGGGTAATAGGGGGGTCTACGCAACAACCCCCCTATCGGTTTTTTGTTTCTTTTTCCGAAAAAAAAGAAAGGTAATAACAAATACGTATAAGTGAATATCAAATGCTTTGTTACGATTGTGACAATATGTAACGGCTGTAACGGTTGCACCACCTTACAAATTAAGGAGATTGAAAATTGAAGTTTTGGCAAAAAAGCTATCTGCTCACCCTCATACTTTTCACCGTCTTTATCGCCGCAAGTTTTGTGGCGCTTTTGCTTATCAATGAACAGCGTAGCTATGATATCGAATGCGACAGAATGTTGGCGGAGCAACATGCCGTTGCACAGCTGCTCTCCAACGATGCCGCCTCGGTGGTGGAGCGTCGTCCGGAGGCGCTGTCGTCTTTGGGTAAAACTTATGTTGAGGATTATTACCAGAAAAATACACTTATCGAAATATCAAACGACGGTGAGATCTGGGGTAGTCACCTGCCACTGCCGCAAAGCGAGGTGGTCGAACCGCCGGCGGTCGGCAGTCGATTGCATGTGCTTCGATATGTAGACGAGATACCATATCTTTTTGTCACCGCCCGTCTGCCCCAGCCGGACACCATGGTGCTCACCTGCGCCTTTGACATGTCGTCCTATTTTGAGTGGGTGCAAAATCTGCGCCAGATCGCGATAATTATCGGTGTGGTGGCGGTCATTCTGCTTGCCACGGTGCTGTACTTTTTGCTTCGTGGCCTTTCACGGCCGATGGAACAGCTGGCAGGAGTGGCAAAGAATTTTGCTGAGGGAGACTATTTTGCAAAGAGCAATTATTTTAGCAAAGACGAGGTGGGGCAGCTTGCTGCTTCGTTCAACGATCTTGCGCAAAATGTCCGTGAAAATATAAATGTGCTTCAAACCACCGCAAACGAAAAACAAAATCTTGTGGATACCCTTTCGCATGAGATAAGGACACCGCTCACCGCCATAAAAGGCTATGCGGAATATCTGCAGTTTGCCGATGTGACACAGGAAGAAAACTATGAGGCGCTCTCCTACGTCATCGACGAGTCACAGCGACTTTCCAACATGTGCGAGAGTCTCATCAAGATGGCTTCAATGCGTGGGGAAAGCGTCGAGATGGAGGATGTGGAGCTGAACAGCGTGGTGAAAACGGCACAGCGAACCGTCGCCGCTCGTAACCGCCTTGACAATGTGAAAATCTTGTTTGTAGAACAGGAAGAATGTGTCGTCAAGGGTGAAAAGGTACTGCTCGAGAGCCTTGTCACCAATCTGATGGACAATGCGGTGAAAGCGTGTGATAACGGCGGCACTGTTTCAATCTTTACCGCCTCGCAAGACAACAAGGCACTGCTTTTGGTCAAGGACACCGGAAGAGGAATGTCAAAAGAGCAACTTCGTCACCTCGGAGAACAGTTTTATCGCCCCGATAAGGCGAGAAGCAGGCAACAGGGCGGAGCGGGACTCGGCATTGCGCTTTGCCACCAGATTGCCAAAAGTCACGGTGCGGGAATCTCGTACGACTCGACCGAGGGTGTCGGGACAAACGTCAAGGTAATTTTTACAACATCATAACAACTTCATGTGTTTTTTTGAAACATTGGGTCACTATAATAGGGGCATAAGATAACAAAAGAAAGGAAGACATCAATGAAAAGGATATTCAGTTTTTTAGTGATCGCTGCCATGGTCTCTTTTGTCGGTTGTAGTGAGCCGGAGCCGGAACCGATTATTACCGAGGACAACATAGCGCCCGACACGACGGCAGACACGGTGGTCGAGATGGCGGAGGAAGCCGCAAATGTACCGTACATCTGGATTGGCGAAGATTATGATGAGGCGGTTGAGATACATGCGGCACTCGCCCAATACCACGAGTTGCCGGGAGATTACCTTGAGGGATTGGAAGCGCATGTAGAGGAACAACAGTCGTACAATCCGACCGTCACGGCGCAAGAGGTGGCAAACATTATGGCGGAGATAATGACCGAGAATCTCAATCTCACACCCGGTACAATAATGCCACAGGACATGCAGGAGGCGTATACAAGAGACAATCCGAGTCCGATATCAGTGCACCTTGACAACTTTGAAGGAAAACTGCATTGGTATGTTCAGGGTCAACTCAGCTTTTTTTCGCAACTTGACACCCTTTATGTCGATATTAAGGTGGATGCTACCACCGCTGAGGTGCTGGGAGCGGCATTTTTTATCGGCTATGAAGATATCCAAATGGAAATGCAGGCAACGCCGATACACCCGGCTTTTATAGAAGATGAGGAATATCCGGAAGCACCCATCTATGGTTCATGGGACACCGAGTCACCGGAATATCAGACCATGATCGACGAAATGATTGCGGAGTTCAAAGAGAACCTCGATGGTTCACTGCTTGCAGGAGGTGCGAGTATTTCAAATATTGAACATCGGCTGATTGCAGACGCCCTTGACGATCCCTTCTATACAGCCTTGCCTTTTGAAGTTACATTTGATGACGGCAGGATATTGACCATCATCAAGGCCGGAGACAGCACACCGTATTATCAGTATGACATTTTTGGCTCACCGCTTTGGAAATGCTCTTTTATTTATGGCCAAACGATCGAAGATTTGATATAGTCGAGGGAGCGCAAAAAATATTTATTGCCTTGCGGCAAGATCGCTTTGCGGCGAAATGACTATAACAACGCAGAAACTGTTTGAAACAACAACTTGATAAAATGTGTTTAATGATTAAATGCACAAAGAAAGGAACTCTAATAATGAAAAAAATCATCTGCTGCTTTGCAGTTGCCATAGTCGCCGTCTTGTCGGCGGGTTGCACATCACAAGATACCATGTCACAGGAGGTCATCACCGAGGACAGCATTTTGCCCACCACAACCGCCGATGAGGTGATCGAGTCAATTCCGGAGGATAAAAACTATGATTATATCTGGCTTGCGGAAGATGTTGAAAAGGGGGTTGAACTAATTGAATCGGGTGGATATCCGCTGATTACAGCCGAATTTTTTGCATCGTCATCAGAACAGGTGATTGCGAATTTGAACCGTGAGGCGGAGTATGACCCAATTATTACGGCACAGGAGGCGGCAAATATCGCAGGGAATATATTGATTGAAGCATATGGTATTTCGCAGGAAGATTTTGGCACCTTGATTCTTAATATTGCGACTGATTTCGGTTACTGGAGCGTCTATCAGCAGGACATATATTCCGAGACGGAAATGGGAGTTCCATGGAGGATTTTTATCAACATAGATGCCACGACCGGTGCTTTGAATGCGGTGCAGGTTACACCGATGGAACTTTCCTATGTTGAAGAGATGTACGCTTCGCCAACAGCCGAGAGTTTTGTGGAGACGGAAAACCCTAGCCAACCGTTTGCGACTATGGAACAATCTGGACTGGAGGACTATCGTTACAACAACATGAAAATCGGACTTTGGGACGAAGATCATGAGATGTTTCAGACGGAAATCGACAAAGAGATTGCGGCGTTGACAAAACAGCTGGACGGTTCGCCTGTCTTGCAGGGAGCTACCTTGACAGAGTTGTCGATCATGTCGGTGCCCGGAAGCGTAGATCAAGAGGATCTTGGCTTTGAGGGCAAGCTGAGCGATGGGCGCACTATCAAACTTATTCGCGATCCGTTCTATGGCCCGTTTCTTTCCTTTGAACAGGACCGCTATCCATTCAGAGCCTATATTTTAGATTTGCATCAGATATAACTCAAAAACATACTATAAAACAGGTGCCTTTGCGGTGTTTGGCCGCAAAGGCACCTGTTAGTTTAAGGCAAGCAAATTTGGATTGTTTACAGGACAGACAAAACTAAATTTTGTCTGCAATCTCTTCAATAAGGCCGGCGGCCTCATCATAATCATACGATTCGATTGCACTTTGTGTTTTGGAAAGAAGTTTTGTGATGTTTGAATCCCATTCGAATTCCGAAAGTTCGCCGAGAATGGTTTCTATGGCGACAATATCTACAAAGTTGACCGCTTCGCCAAGTTTTTTGACTTTGGCCGCAAGGAAGTCGGTGTCGCCGGCCGTTTTATCCTGTTCGTTTTCAACCGCTGCCGTACCGAAATGATCTTCGATGCCATTCAAGATACAGGCGAATGAGGCAAAAAAGTTTTTGATATGATGGTCAATATAGCCGCGTTCCATGTTTTGAGCCGCCTGCTCCATCTGTGCCGCCTTGGCGGACAGCGAAAGTGCCCCTATCGAGGCGGATGAACTTTTGATGGCGTGAACTTCGGTCTTGAACGAGGAGATATCGCCCCTTTTGTAGAAGTCTTCTATCACCGCCAGCTTCTTTTTGCCCTCGATGAAATATGTTTTGAGGATATCGAGATACATCTCGGTGTTTCCGCCAAGCAGTCCGATGCCGTGGGAAGCGTCGAGACCTCGTATGTTTATGTCAAGCATGTCAGCGCTATCCGAAACAATCTTCTCATTCTTTTGCGCTACCAAAAGTTTTTCAGATGGCAGCCAATGCATCAAAACTTCGTTCAGCTTTGCGAGTTCAATCGGTTTTGACAAAAAGTCACTTAGACCTTCTTTGATAAATAGTTCCCTTGCACCGACAACTGCATTTGCGGTCAATGCGACGATGGGCAGGTTTTTGTAATAGTCGCCATCAAGTTTGCGTATTGCTATTGAAGTGTCTATTCCGTCCATCTCCGGCATCATGTGATCCATGAACACAATGTCATATCGTTTGTTTTGGACAAGTTTGATAGCTTCAAATCCGCTGAGGGCAGTGTCAATATTGAATTTGTACGGCTCCATCAGCCCTGATGCAACCTTGAGATTTACCGCATTGTCGTCTACAACCAATATATTCGCTTCAGGGGCGACAAACGATAAGAACTCCTTGTCGCCAATACCGGTCATCACAGTGTCATTCAGGACATTTGCCACCTGTATGCAGTTTGCGGGCAGTGTGATCTCTCGCACACCCTCGGTCTGCTCCATCGACAGGAGTTCAGATAAAGCGACTATCTTTGATCGCAGTTTTAGTTTTTGCTTTAGATCAAGTATCTTGTGAAGATGTAGGGACGGAGTGAATATATAATCGAACTCCGATTCACTCAGCTGCTCCAATAGCGATGACTGGTTAACGCAGACGGTGCAATCACAGTCGAGATTGTCGATCGCATAGTACACCGACTTCATCTGGATTTCTCGTGGCTCATATAACAGTACCGACTTGCTGTCGACACAGCTCGCAATAGGCTCATAATCCTTACAACGCTGCTCTACCGTGATGGAAAAGACGGAACCTTTGCCATAAGCACTATCCACAACGATACTACCGCCCATCATTTCACAAAGTCGTTTCGTTATGGCAAGCCCCAGCCCTGTTCCCTCGATGTTGCGATTTCTTGTGGTGTTTACACGTTCGAATTCTTCAAAGAGTCGACCTATATCCTTTTTCTTGATGCCTACGCCGGAGTCGAATACCTCTATTTTCAAACAAAATTTGTCGCAGTCGCCGTTTCCGGTGACTTTGAATCCGAAATGTCCACTCGGTGTGAATTTGATAGCATTGCCGAGAAGGTTGATTAAAATCTGTTTCAGACGTATTTCGTCACCGATAAGTTTTGCGGGGAGTTTGCTGTCAATATAGGTGAAGAACGAAAGTGGTTTATTGCCGATGCGCATACGGGTCATGTTGATGATATCGTTGAACATGGAGGAGAGATAGTATTCTCTGTTGACGATGTCCAGTTTGCCTGACTCGATTTTAGAGATGTCCAGAATGTCATTGATGATAGCGAGTAGATTGTCACAGGAAGTTTTAATGTCGGAGGCATATTCCGCGACTCCTCGACCGTTACTCTCGCGCAGAATGATCTCTGCCATTCCTGAGATTGCATTCATCGGAGTACGTATTTCATGGCTCATGTTGGCAAGGAAGTTGCTCTTTGCCTTGGAGCTCATCAGTGCCTCTTCGTGCGCTTGACGCAGTTCTTCATCAATCTCGGCACGGTGAAGCGTGTTGGCAAAAAGCGAACCGCTGAGGCGCAGCATATTCTCTTCCACCTCGGAAAAAAGACGTTTGTCTGATTTTTCATCCATCAAGATGAATCCCCAAAGTTCACCTTTGAGGTTTATGGGTGACATTACCACGCTCTTGATGTCGGCAAGGCTGTAAAACAGTTTTTCGGTCGGCGACAGATCGGTAGTATAACAGTTGAGGATTTGATCCTGCAACATGTATTTATAGATAGAGGGCATGTGTATTTCACAGCGAATGCTGAACACGTTATCGCTGTAGTGTGACATCTGGCTTATTAGCGATTCTTTTTGTTCGTTAGACACGACACCACCTGTCAAACTCGACAGATCGATATTTTTTAGCCGGTCGGCAATATTTGAGGTTCCGAGATTGTTTCCGTAGTTCCAGGAAAATACGTTTTTGCTAAATATTTCACCGTCTTCGATATGGTTTCGCCATATCGAAATGCGGTCTCGGCCGCTTGCCTTGCAAAGTTCTTCAAGGCATTGCGAGACTACATCTCCGATGGTTGTATAGTCCTCCAGTGCAACCAGTCGTTGTGAAACATTATTGACCGCCAAAAGCATCTTATCCTGCTCGGTCAATGTCTTGGTACGCCGTTCAATCTGCTCTTCAAGGTTTGTTTTGTACGCCTCAAGTTCGGCAAGGGCCTCGGTCAGAGCTTCTTGCGAACACTTTAGATTGTTGATATTCAGATGTCCGCCTATGACATGGGTGACATTTCCGTCTGAATCGCGTGACATTATCTTGCCGACGTCACGCACCCAAATATAGTGCCCGTCACGATGGCGTACCCGTATTTCACATTCGTATTTTGGGGTTTTTCCCGAAAGATAATCGTCGAGCAATCCATTTGCACGATCACGATCATCGGGATGATTCATGTTGTCCCACCCGTCAAGTGTGCCAAATTCTGTATAGTCAGAATAACCCACCATGTCAAGGTAGGTCTGGTTGTAGGTGATGGTGTCTTTTTGCGGTTCCCAGTTCCACATTCCGAACTCCGCCACTTCAATGGCAAGGTTCAACAGGTGTTGTTGCTCCACAAGGTCAAGTTCCGCCTTTTTTAGCCTCGTGACATCCTGCAAAACACCGCAGAAAACAAGCGGGTTGCCGTCCTCGTCATATTCTGTCGTGCTTCCTTTATCCTGAGCCCATATTATCGTGCCGTCTTTTTTTACCATCCTAAATTCGGCAACATAACTTTCGGTTTTTCCGGAAAGATAGTCGTTGATCCTGTCGTTTGCAAAATCCAGATCATCCGGCAATACAAGACCTTCCCAAGCAGTGACATCACATTTGAGCTCACTCGATTCATAGCCGAGCAGATTCGCATATTCTTTGCTGTAATGAATCACACCTGATGATAGGTTCCATACCCACACACCGATGTGTGAAATAGAGATAAGTTGTCGAAGTGTGTTTTCCGGTAGTACCTTGATATTATCGTCATGCAACATAGAACATCGTCCTTTCCGGTAAAATATTTTCGGTTAGGTGGATTATTATCATGAGAATAAAAGATATGATCATTATAGATTGGCACAAACTAATAGGTTTGTGCAATTACCTTAAAGTGAGGAGCTATCCTCTCGAATACCTTTACAAGTTTCGGATCAAAATGCGTTCCACTGTCCGAAATTATTATGTCCACAGCCTGTTCGTGCGTCATTGATGGTTTGTAGGGTCGCTTTGAAATGATTGCATCATACACATCAACAATCGCCATCAATCGTCCGGTCAATGGGATGTCTTCACCGCTCAAACCCGAGGGATAACCGCTCCCATCCCATTTTTCATGGTGGGAACGCGCAAATTCCGACGCAATCTCTAAAAATTGTGCTTCATTTACGCTGGCTGTGGCATAATCGAGGGAGCGAGCGCCGATCACGGTATGTGTTTTGATTATTTCAAATTCTTCGGCGGTAAGTTTGCCCGGTTTTAGCAAAATACTGTCCGAAATAGATATTTTTCCGACATCGTGCATCTGTGAGGCGTGGGCATAGAGTTCCGGTTCTACGTCGCTCAGTTCATCAGAATAGATTCCTTCTTCTACCACACTTTCTATCAATAATTTAATGAATTCACGAGTGCGTAGGAGATGCTCGCCCGTTGTTCCGTCACGTTTTTCCACCATGTCGGCCATAACGTGGACAATAGAGTATTGCAGCTCTGCCATGTCACGTATTTTATCCTGCACCATACCTTCAAGGTTGGTGCTGTAATCAAGAAGTTGGCGCTGTTGTGTAGCTAGTTTCAGATGGAGTTCGACACGCTTTTGCAGAAGAGGTACCGAAAAAGGCTTGGCAATATAGTCAACCGCACCGAGATTTAGCCCAGCAAATTCACTGGCAGAATCATTCTTTCCGGTCACAAATATCACCGGAATATCACAGGTGGGTGGCGGACTGCCTTTGAGCTTTTCGATGATTTCAAATCCATTAAGCCCCGGCATTTCAATGTCGAGTAGAATCAAATCAGGCGTAAGCCGCTTTAGAATTTCAAGCGCTTTTTCACCGCTCGGAATGAGCAGAACGTCGTACAGTCGTTCCAGCGCCTTCCGGGCAATGTTTAGGTTGGTGACGTTGTCGTCAACCACCATGATTTTAAAGCCTGTGCTCTTGATCGTCTGTGACATGTAACAAACCCTCTGCATTTATTTTTTTGTCTCTCGAGTCTTGCGCCGATACATTACGCAAGCAAGCGGAGGTACCGATACCGATATAGCACTTTTGAAACCGTTTTTATCGTACCGATAACTTTTTTGCACCTCACTGCGCACACCGCTACCCATATAACGTTCATCATCCGAGTTGAAAATTTCAACATAGTTTCCGGCTTTGGGTACCGACATAATATATCCGCGATGGACGGTGGGGGACATGTTGAGCAATATCAAAACATCTTCCTCGTTTTCAGCATGGCGAATAAAGGTCAAAATTTGATTGTCGCCGTCTTCGTAGGATAACCACTTGAAACCATAGACTCCGTCGTCGGCATAAAGTGCAGGCGTGTTTTTGTATAGGTTGTTGAGGTCACGGGTGAAGTCGTTGGTCTGTCGGTGCGCATCATGGGAAAGATGGCCCCATTCCAGTTGGTCGGCATAGTTCCATTCATTGAACTGCCCGAACTCACTGCCCATGAACAGCAATTTTTTGCCGGGGTAGGTTATCATATAGCAGAGGAAAAGACGCAAATTCGCAAACTTCTGCCAATAGTCGCCCGGCATTTTGTTGATGAGCGAGCCTTTGCCGTGCACCACCTCGTCATGCGAGATGGGGAGTATGTAATTTTCGCTGAAAGCATATAGATAGGTGTTGGTGATAAGGTCGTGGTGATATTTGCGATAGATGGTCGGTGTCTCAAAATAGCGCAGGCTGTCGTTCATCCAGCCCATGTTCCATTTGAAGTTGAAACCGAGACCGCCGTCGTGTACCGGATATGTCACGCAGGGCCAGCTGGTGGATTCCTCCGCGATCATCATGATACCGGGGAACATTCCGAAGAGGTGAGAGTTCAATTTCTTGAAAAGCGCCACCGCCTCGAGGTTGGCGTTGCCGCCAAATCCGTTGGGGTTCCATCCGCCATGTTTTCTGGAATAATCAAGATAGAGCATCGCCGCAACGGCATCGACACGCAGTCCGTCGATATGGTAACGGTCAAACCAAAAGCTTGCGGCGGAAACAAGAAAGCTTTCCACCTCGGTTTTGCCGTAGTCAAACTGATGAGTTCCCCAGTCAGGATTTTCTCGTTTGTTATGGTCGTCATACTCGTAGCAGTAGCTGCCGTCGAAGTATGCAAGCGCAAATTCATCTTTTGGGAAGTGTGCCGGTACCCAGTCCATGATTACACCGATATCGGCACGGTGAAGTCGGTCGATGAGCTCCATCAACTGATCGGGAGTGCCGAAACGTGAATTTGCGGCAAAATATCCCGACACCTGATATCCCCACGACATGTCGAACGGAAATTCGGTGAGCGGCATGAATTCGACATGGGTATAACCCATCTCTTTGACATAGTCGATGAGATGATTTGCGAGGTCGTCATAGGAATAAAAGTTGCCGTCCCAATGCTTTTTCCAGGAGGCGGCATTGAGTTCATAGATGTTGATGGGGGAGGTGTAAACGCTGGTTTTAGCTCGTTTTGCCATCCAGTTTTTATCGCTCCATTTGTGACAACCATCGAGATTGTATACTTTGGAGGCAGTCTTTGGACGTGTCTCGCTGTGAAAGGCATATGGGTCGGCCTTGTCGACACGACGATCGTCGGCACCGATTATTGCGTATTTATAGGTGCTGAATTCTGTTACGCCGCCTACGAAACATTCCCAAAGTCCGGCATCGGTGATGCGTTTCATCGGATTTTCCGCAAAGCTCCAGTGGTTGAAGTCGCCGATGACCGACACCGCTTTCGCTTTTGGTGCCCAGACTCGAAACACGACACCACCGTTTTCCATGTGGGAACCGAGATAGTCATAGCTCGCATAGTTTGTCCCCTGATGGAACAGGTAGGAAGCGAATTCATCCTTTTTTAAAGCCTTGCTCATATTTTGGCAACCTTTCTATTTTTCGTATGTTAAAAAATTATATTCTATTCCCTCGAAATTATATGTCGAAGAGCGATCGGTAATCTTCCACTTCGGCATCTCGTCCAAATATGGGAAAAAAGTATCTGCCGGTCGCTCTGCCTTGAAGCGTGTGATATAAACCTTGTCGCAATAATCAAGCAAAAGACGATAGATCTCCTCGCCGCCGATGACAAAAATATTATCCGGCAAAAGATTCTTTGTCAACTCCAAAAGATGCTCGACGCTGTTGCAGGTGACTACGCCTTCTTCGTGAAAATTATGGTCGGTGGTCATGACGATGTTGGTGCGGTTTGGGAGCGGACGGCGACTTTTTGGAAGTGAAAGATAGGTTTTGCGTCCCATTACCACCGTTTTGTTCAATGTCTTAGCCTTGAAAAACTCTTGATCTTCTTTACAACGAAACAGCAGTCCGCCGTCAAGACCGATTCCAAAGCGGTCGTCCACCGCCACGATCGCTATCATATCGCCACCTCGATTTTCTCATTGAAATCGTTATATTTGTAGTTTTCAAACGAGAAACTTTGTTTGGTAAAGTCATAAAAGTCCTTGACATTCTCGTCGATCACAAGTTTTGGTGAATCAAACTGCGGTTGCTCTATCAGCCGCTCGATTATCGGAACATGACGATCATATATGTGCGCATCGGCAATGACGTGGAGCAATTCGCCCGGCTCGAAACCACTTGAACGCGCAAACATGCAAAGGAGCACTGCATATTGCAGCACGTTCCAGTTGTTGGCGGTGAGCATGTCCTGTGAGCGCTGATTGAGAATTGCGTTGAGGCGATTGCCGGAGAGGTTGAGGGTGAAGCTGTAAGCACAGGGGTAAAGCCCCATTTCGGCAAGGTCGGCGTGCACATAGATGTTGGTCAACATGCGGCGGCTGGCAGGATTGTTTTTGAGGTCGAACAACAGGCGATCCACCTGATCAAACTCCCCCTCGGAATAACGATGTTTCACACCGAGTTGGTAGCCGTATGCCTTGCCGATAGAGCCGTTTTCGTCCGCCCAGCTATCCCAGATTTTGCTGGAAAGCTCGGCAATATTGTTGGATTTTTTTTGCCATATCCAGAGGATTTCATCGATGGCATTGTTATAAAACATGCGACGCAGGGTGAGCATCGGGAATTCTTTTGAGAGGTCGTATCGGTTGGTCAGCCCAAACAGCTTGACGGTGTGTGCCGGTGTGCCGTCCGCCCAGCGTGGACGAACCTGCATGTCGGTATCCCAAACACCGTTTTTCAGAATGTCTTTCACGTTTTGAGTGAATATTTTGTCGGCAATTCCCATCTTGAATGTCGCTTCCTTTACATATAAATATCATGTCGTATAGTTAAATTATAATAAATTTATCACTGTTTTGCAATAGATTTCGTAATATATTGAAAGTAATTCGGTACTGCATGTCAATCCGTCCGCAAAAGGGTCACGATTCGACCCATTCTCCACCCGCTTTTGGTTGACAAAAACACCTCGAAGCAGTATAATTATAATGTTATAGCTATGTTATAGGAGTGAAAGACAACAACGGTGTCATTACTTGATAAATTATTCGGAGATTTTTCCAAAAAAGAGCTGAAAAAAATTGAACCTATCGTCAAGGCGGTAGGCGATCTTGAACCAAAGTATAAGGCAATGTCCTCGAGCGCACTTGCCGCCGAGACCGAGGTGCTCAAAAAACGTCTCGCAGACGGCGAGACGTTACAGCAGGTCATGCCGGACGCATTTGCCCTTTGCCGTGAGGCGGCAAGCAGGGTGCTTTTCATGCGCCATTTTGACGTTCAAATTGTCGGCGGTGTCGTGCTGACCCAGCGCCGAATTGCAGAGATGAAAACCGGTGAGGGTAAAACCTTGGTGGCGACACTCGCCGCCTATCTCAATGCGCTGGAGGGAAAAGGCGTTCATGTGGTGACCGTCAATGATTATCTTGCACGCCGTGACTCGGAGTGGATGGGCAAGCTGTACCGCTATCTCGGGTTGACGGTCGGTGTTGTCTCACACGGAATGACCGCAGAAGAGCGCCGTAGCGCATACAACTGCGATATTACCTACGGTACAAATAACGAGTTCGGTTTCGACTACCTTCGTGACAACATGGTCACCTATAAAGAGAACAAGGTTCAACGCGGACATCACTTTGCCATCGTGGACGAGGTGGACAGTATCCTCATTGATGAGGCACGCACACCGCTCATCATCTCCGGTGCAGGCGAAAAGTCAAGCGATCTTTATAAGATGGCGAACAGTTTTGCACGCAGCCTCAAGTCTCACCGCATGGTTGAGATGGACAGCAAAGAAGAGCATGACGACACTGTCGATGCCGACTATATTATTGACGAAAAACATAAGACGGTCAGCCTCACAAAACGGGGCATCGAAAAAGCAGAGAAATTTTTCTCGGTCGAAAACCTTGCAGAGGGGGATTCGGCAGAGATTTATCACCATATCAACCAGGCAATTCGTGCCTATGGTGTCATGAAACGGGACGTTGACTATATTGTCAAGAATGGTGAAGTGGTCATCGTAGATGAGTTCACCGGCCGTCAGATGGTGGGCAGACGTTATAGCGCCGGACTTCATCAAGCGATCGAGGCGAAGGAAAACGTTACCATTGCAAGAGAGAATAAAACACTCGCCACCATCACTTTCCAGAACTATTTCAGAATGTACAAAGGTCTTTCCGGCATGACCGGAACCGCTAAGACCGAGGCATCGGAGTTTTCCGATATCTATGGTCTTGAGGTGGTGGAAATTCCACCCAACAAGCCTAACCGACGCAAAGATCACGAGGACAGTGTCTATAAGAGTGAGGCGGGCAAATACCGTGCGGTGGTGGATCAGGTGGTACAATGTCACGAAAAAGGACAGCCGGTACTGGTGGGTACTATTTCCATCGATCGCTCCGAAGAGATTGGAGCGATGCTCAAAAAGCGTGGCATAAAACACAACGTGCTCAACGCAAAGTTCCATGAGCAGGAGGCGGGAATTGTTGCGCAGGCGGGCAAATTCGGCGCTGTCACCATTGCGACAAACATGGCAGGACGTGGTACCGATATTTTGCTCGGTGGTAACATCGAGTTCATGGCGAAAGAGGAGATGCACAAAAAAGGCTTTTTGCCGGAACATATTGTAGAGGCGACAGGTCACGGCGAGACAGACGATCCCGACATTCTTGCGGCACGTGCAGCTTTTGACGAGCTGTCGGAAAAACACCGTGAAGAGGTTACCCGAGAGGCGGAAAAGGTAAAAGAGGCAGGCGGTCTCTTTATCATAGGTACCGAGCGACATGAAAGCCGTCGTATCGATAATCAGCTGCGTGGTCGAAGCGGTCGTCAAGGCGATGTCGGTGAGACACGGTTTTATATCTCGCTGGAGGACGATCTTATGCGATTGTTCGGCGGCGATCGGGTGCAGAGCGTGATGAACACCCTCGGTGTGGACGAGGATACCCCCATCGAAAATCGTATGGTCACAAGCACCATCGAGGGCTCACAAAAGAAATTGGAAGCTCGCAACTTCTCGACCCGTAAAAACGTGCTTGACTATGACGATGTCATGAACAGCCAGCGTGAGATTATCTATGGTCAACGCGCCAAGGTTTTGGACGGTCAGGACGTGACCGAGAACGTCAAAACCATGATCTCCGAGAGCGTTGAGTCACAGGTTTTGCAAAATCTGACAGGGGACAGCAAGGACGACTGGAACTTCTCGGCACTGCGCAGTCATTATCTCGGCTGGTTGACCACCGAGGAGGATTTTGAATATACCGACGATGAACTGGAAAACATAGAGGCTAATGAAATAACCGAACTGCTCCAAAAGCGTGCCTTTGATATATTTGAAAAACGCCGTGAGCAGATGGGCGACAAAAATATGCAGGAGTTTGAGCGATACGTTCTGCTTCGCACCGTCGACCTGCGCTGGATGGATCATATCGATGCAATGGACGAGCTGAGGCGAGGCATTCATCTTCGCAGCTACGGTCAGCGCAATCCGGTCATCGAATACCGCATGGAAGGCTTCAACATGTTTGACGACATGATCGAGACCATCAAGGAAGAAACGGCCAGAATCGTGCTCACCGCAAAGCTGGTGGAAAATCAACCCATCGTCCGCAAACAGGTTGCCAAGGTCACCGGTGAATCGGGTGCAGGCAGTGCCGAGGCGGTGAAGAAACCGGATGTTCGCACCGGTCCAAAGGTGGGTCGAAACGATCCATGCCCATGCGGAAGCGGGAAAAAATTCAAAAAATGTTGCGAAAACAAATCGGCCGATTAAGACATTGTTGTCGCATAACCTACGAAAAGGAACAGAACGTTAAATGCCGTATAAACAGATAATAATGGGTTATGAGGGCGAGGTCGCCCTCAAAGGCTTGAATCGCCGCAACTTTGAGGATGCTATCGCAAAAAATCTGCGTCGCAGACTGTCTCGGCTTGGTGAGTTTACCATCAACATCTCGCAGTCCACCTTTTTCATCTCTTCCAAAAGTGACGATGTAGATATGCGAATTGCGACCGAGATTGTGCGTGGCACATTTGGACTTTCGGCAGTGTCCTGCGCCTATATCCTGCCGAGAGATTTTGATTTGATCTGCACCGAGGCGCCAAGGCTTTTTGCGGAAAATTTGAGTGCCGCCTCCAACTTCAAGGTGGAGGCAAAGCGTGCCGACAAAGACTTTGCACTCAAAACACCCGAGATTGCCCGTGAACTCGGCGGAGTTATATTGGAGGCTTTTCCCCATCTCAGCGTCAACGTTAAAACACCGGAAACGGTCGTTTTTGTGGAAATCCGTGACGGAAAAGCATATCTTCATTCCGGCAAACAGACTGCGGTCGGCGGAATGCCAATCGGCACAAGTGGAAAAGCAATGCTGTTGTTGTCGGGCGGAATAGACAGTCCGGTGGCAGGATATCTTGCCGCAAAACGTGGGCTTGCAGTCTCGGCGGTTCATTTTGCAAGTCCGCCCTACACTTCTGTAAGGGCACAAAAAAAGGTGGAGGATCTCGCCCGCATTTTGTCAGGCCATGTCGGAACAATGCCGCTTTTTACCGTGTCGTTTACCCCGATCGGTGAGGCACTGCGAAAGTTGGCACCGGCTCCGCTGCACACCGTGATCATGCGCCGAAGCATGGTGAGAATTGCTCAGATGTTGGCGAATAGAGACGGCTGCGAGGCTCTGGTGACAGGGGAGAGCCTTGCGCAGGTCGCAAGCCAGACACTCAAAGGGATCTGCTGTACCGATGCGGTTTCCGATATGCCGATTCTTCGTCCGCTGATTTGCAGTGACAAGGTGGAAATTACGGCGCTTGCCAAAAAGATCGGCAGTTTCGAGACTTCGATACAACCATATGAGGACTGCTGCACCATCTTCACACCGCCCCACCCCAAAACACGACCGGAAAAGGACGAGGTGGCAGAGGCAGAGGCACTAATACCCCTTGCCGAGCTGGAACGCGAGGCGGCAGAGAGTGCGGTTAAGAGTATAATCCATTTTGGAAATTGACTATATCAATTTATTAGACAAACAGGCGGAATGTTGATATTGAGTTTCAAATCGTAAAACAAGTTTTTCAGGTAAGTTGTCGCCCAATTTTTTAGATGGAGCGATGAAAATAGATAGAGAGGATGTTACAGATATGAACAGAGAACTACTCCAAAAATATGCGACGTTTGCTGTGAAGGTTGCGGCAGGCCTCCAAAAAGGTCAAACACTTATAATTCACTGCCCTGCGACACATGCCGATTTTGCGGTTATGTGTGCCGAAGAGGGATATCGTGTCGGCGCCCGTGAGGTGGTGACATTCTTTAGCGACGATCGACTTCAACGCATGAAAATGCAAAATTGCGATCTCAATGTGTTGACCGACATCAAACCATATATCGAACGTCAACAGCTGGATTATATCGAGGGTGAAGGTGGCGCGGTTTTACTCCGAATCATCGGACGTGATCCGGAACTGTATAAAGGCATCGACAGCGACAAGGTGGAAGCCGCAAACAAGGCACTGAACATTGCCGCCGAGAATGTGCGCCGATATATTATGAACGGACTTATCCAATGGACCATCGTGGCGGTTCCCACCGCAACATGGAACAAAAAAGTTTTCCCCGGACTTGACGAGCAACAGGCCGAGGAAAAGATGTGGGAAGCTATTTTCCAGTGCAGCAGGGTCAGCGGCGGTGAGCCGGAACGTGAGTGGGCTGAATACCTTGAAAAAACACTCAAGCGCCGTGCACTGATGAATGAACACCGTTTCACCTCGATCAGGATGACCGCGGCAAACGGCACCGATTTGACCGTCGGGCTTGCAGACGATCATATCTGGGAGGGAGGCGACGAGGCAACACCACAGGGCAACCATTATATTGCCAACGTTCCGACCGAAGAAATTTTCACCGCACCGCACCGTGAGCGGGTAAACGGCATTGTCTACGGCACAAAACCATATATCTACAACGGCGATGTGATCGACAATTTTTGCGTGAGGTTTAAGGACGGCAAGGCGGTGGAATATACCGCCGAGGTCGGTGGTGATCTGCTCAAAAAGATGATTGAAGGGGACGAGGGTTCCTGCCGCATCGGTGAGATCGCACTGGTGGACAAGCACAGCGGTGTAGGCAAAAGCAACCTGCTCTATTACAACACTCTTTATGATGAAAATGCCGCCTGTCACATTGCGTTCGGTGAGGCATACCCCACCTGTGTCAAGGGGGGAGTGGACATGACGAGGGAACAGCTCACCGCAAAAGGAGTGAATCACAGTCTCTGGCATGAAGATGTCATGGTTGGAAGCGATGACATGGATATCGTCGGAATAAAGGCAGACGGTACCGAGATACAGATATTCAAAAACGGTGAGTTTTGTTTCTAACCTAAAGAAAACTAATCTTCGACAACGACAAAAAGGAATTAATGAATCAATGCAATATGAAAAGTCCTGTGGCGCAATATGCTTTTTGATAAGAGACGATCAGCTGAAAATACTGTTGATCTGTCATGTTCATGGTCGCCACTGGTCATTCCCAAAGGGACATGTCGAGGAGGGCGAGACCGAGGAGCAGACTGCTCATCGTGAGGTCTTTGAGGAGACCGGAATCACGGTGGAGTTGCTGGAGGGATATCGCGAGGTGTCAAGGTATAACCCTACACAGGGGATTACCAAAGACGTCGTCTATTTCCTCGGCCGTGCTGAAAACAACAACATTCGTTTGCAGACGGAGGAACTCCGAGAGGCGGCATTTGTGCCACTTACCGAAGCGTATAAACGTCTTGCTTATCCTGCCGACCGAACCATGCTTGCCAAGGCGGTGGAGGTAATCAATCGTCACGAAGGACGAGAGTTTGTCTGAGTTGTCGAGTCCAAGACCTGAATACGATGGCTATACGATGTTGAGTTTGTAAAAAATAACCCGTGACTTAGGCGCTCGGAGTCGGTCACCATTAGTCTTTAGCCACGTTTGCCTATCACTTCGCCACAATGCTTTAGGTTATGGTTTAATCCACAGCATATAATTACCCTATGTAGAAACAATTTGTTTACTACATAGGGTAATTTTTGTGTCAGATAATGCCATAGTAACGAAGCGCTTTGTGGACAAACTCGTCTGTTACACCGAAATACTCGGCGATCTCCCATGTCTCCTTTATACCGAGCTTTGAAAGTTCTTTTAGTTCGCAAGGGGGGATAAGTCGCTTGTATGCCCATGCGTTTGCCCTTGCCTCATGTCGGCCGATGGCATCATATTTGCTCGCAAGATTATAGAAACTTCCGGTCTGACAGTGCCCCATTTCGTGTGCAAGACAGACCGTTTCATGCGCCGTAGTTTTCAGCCTATCAACATCCATGCCAATAACATAACCGCTGTCGCAAGGTGATGCAATGGCGGTTAGGCTGTTCATCGGATGATATATGACTTCAATATTGTTTCGTTCTGCCTCTTTATAAAGTTCCTGTAACATTCGTTCCTCTTATAATCGTTAAAGAGTTTTATCTTATTGGTTATTTTTTTGCCTAATGAACCGTGCAAAGTTTAGCACGTCCTCCTTTTGGGTGTCATCAAGGTGAGAAAGCTCATCAAAAAGCGCAAAGTCAAAATTAGTCATAGCCTTTGCATCTTCAGAAACCTCTTTTTTTGCCGAGGTTTCATCCGATTCAAGAAGGTAATCAACCGTTACGCCGAAATATGCTGCGATCTTTTTTAGTTTTTCAAAATCGGGATTTGCACGCCCACTCTCCCATTGGCAAACCGCGCTTTGATGCACGTCGAAGATCTTTGCAAGCTCAACTTGACTCAAATTTTGCTCTCGTCTCAAATGTCTTAAACGTTCCATCTTCATAACAGATCCCGTTCCTTTCTTAAAATAATTGTTTATATTAATGCCTGCCAAACAACTGTGAAATGCTACCCCTTAGTTTTGTCTATGATTAAGTTCAGCAGATGCATTAAGGTGAGTTTATATTATGTAATAAATTATAACAATAAATTGTCAGAAATATCGATTATCACGTATTATTACATAAAATTCCATTTTGTGGTATTCTAAGCATTTTTATCTAAACCGTTTTTTTGCAGACTCGAATCTTGTAAAAATAATGGGGAATTTGTTGAAATTATAACAATTTGTAATTATTTTGTCAATAGAAAATTAAAAAATAGGTAAAATTATTAAAAAAACTCTTGACAAAGTTGAATTATTCGGTTATAATATGAGACATCAACAAAAAATATTAGTAAATCGAATAATTTTAATCATCATATAAGCATAGGTAATATAGACGAAAGAGGTGCTGTGTTATGCAGACTGAGTGGACGAAAGAGAAAGCACTAGCCATGCTTTGTGAGCTTGCACACCATGCAACAGAAGCATCGGTAGAGGAAAGCGAAGAAAAAATAATTTTCAAGAACCAGGCGGCTATGGTAGCGCTGCGTGCCATCGACCTCGCAAACAAGATGTGCGGATTTGCATCGCCTGAAGAGGAGGCAGAAGGCGAGTATTTGAATCTTGAGGAACTATTGTAGATTAGGGGGCAAGATGCAAGGCGAATCAGAATCCATCACGCTGTAACGAGACCATATCCTTTTCATAAATAGAGTTTGACGGCACCTTTGCTACGACATACCGTTTGAAAGCATTCAAACAGAAAGGTAGGTAGGCAATGACGGATAAAATTTACACCGCAGACACACTTATTACAAAACGTCGAAACCAGTGGAGCTTTTTAAAAAGCGAAAAGGCAGACAGTGACCTGTGCAGGGCTTTTGCAATGGAAATTGTACGAAATCCCAACCTCGTCAGTGAGCTTCGACACAAGCCGGAAAAATTGATCGAGATGATGTTTCTCATCCCAAACAAAAAACGCCAGACTGTGCCTTTCTTTTTGAATAAAGTACAGGCGGATTTTGTGAAACGTCTGCAAGAAGTGCGAGAAGACTATGACAACAAAAAGATAAGCTCAATGTCCATAATGGTGCTCAAGGGCAGGCAGCAAGGCTTCACCTCGCTTATCACCGCCTATCAACTTGCATGTACACTGCTCTCTCGTAACTTTGAGGGAATGACCGTCGCCGATGATGTGCGAAACGCAGAGACCATCTTTGAGAACAAGGCAAAGTTTATATTAGATCGGTTGCCGAGCATTCTGCATCCGAGTGAAAAATATAATAATCGAAGAGAACTGCGATTCAGTAGGCTAAATTCCGGCTGGAATGTAGAAACGGCAGGCCGTCAACTCGGACGAAGCCGCACCATAAACTTTATCCATGGTTCAGAATGCGCCTTCTGGAAATGCGGTATCGCTCCGGTACAGGCGGCACTTGGAGAGGCACTTACCCCGGACTGTATCAAAATATTTGAGAGCACTGCAAACGGCTTCAATGACTATCATGAAATGTGGCAGAGCGGTGCGCATGTAACATTGTTTTATCCATGGTGGTACACCGAGGAATATCGGCTGGAATTTGCAGATGCAAATGAAAAACGCAGATTTAATGCGCGGCTTAAAAAGCGGGACAGTTGGCTGTACCGAAGGCTGAAATGGTTGAAAGAACAGGGGCTGTCGGCAGAGCAACTCTACTGGTATTCCGAAAAGTACAAGAGTTATCTCGACAAAAGTTTGATACGGCAGGAGTATCCGTGCAGTCCAGACGACGCATTTATTTCCTCCGGACGATGTGTGTTTGATAACGAGGCGATAATGCAGCGCAAATCGACCCTCAAACCGCCCTTGAGCAGAGGAGAGTTTTCCTTTGAGCGTGCCTCGACCCTTGAGAAGCCTTGTAACACAAAGTATGTCGAGGGTTCAGGCGACACAATTATCTACAAAAAACCGGAGCCGGGAGTACCTTATGTTATCGGTGGAGACATCGCAGGAGAGGGAAGCGAGTGTTTTTGCGCGCAGGTGCTGGACAATCGAAGTGGTGAGCAGGTGGCAGTGTATCATACAGGGTATGACGAGGCCGCATATGCTCAGCAACTTTACTGTCTCGGTCGTTACTATAATGATGCCCTGATTGCAAGCGAGGTTAACACCGGAATCTATGCAAATGAGCTTCTTCGAAGTTGGGGGTATCCCAGAATGTTTAGGCGACAAAGGGTGGATAGATATTCCGGTCGAGACGAGCCGAGATATGGTTTCAAGACGACGTCTATTACACGTCCGCTCATAATTTCAGGATTTGTAACCTTCTGTAAGGAAGGACTTGAGTTGATTCATGACGAGGGAACACTGGACGAGATGCTAAGCTTCGTGCGAAATGAAAACGGACGAGAAGAACACAGGCGCGGCGCAACTGACGACAGAATTATGGCCTACTCCATCGCTCTTTTTGCCGGTGGTCAACAGAGTAAAATTGCTGTGCAACAGACGACTCAGAACCTCTATACGGCCGATATGCTCGAAGATTATCTGTCGGCTGACGAGGAGACACGTCAGATGATGAGGGGTAGGTTTGGAACGCCACAGGTCGAATGAATAACAGAAAGGAATGGTTTTATCTATGAAAAACATAACCGATTATTACAGGGAACGCTTTGAGGAGGCACTCGCCGAATTTGCGTTGTCACGAGAGCATTTCGGCGAATGGCAGCGCCAATTCGAGGGCAGTCTCGATATTTCGGGGGGATCGCCGGCAAAGTTGTGTTATAACTTTACCAAGGAACTCATAGAGGCGCAGCTCAATCCGAATATTCCGATGCCGTTAGTAACCCCAAGGAACCCAACAGAACAAAACAGACGTTTGGCGCAGACGGTGGAGGCGATGATTCGTTGCGAGATGGATCGTATGCCGTTTGAGCGAATAAACGATCTGGAAGAACGGATCAGTAGAATCATGGGGGGTTCCGTGTTTTTGGTGGAGTGGGATAACAGTCTCAAAATCGGTGATGCTGTCGGCGGTTTGGCGGTTCGCTCGCTTTCACCGCTGGAGTTTATTCCACAACCCGGCGTCAATGATGTGGAAAGAATGGACTATTTCTTTTTGGTGTTCGACGATACAAAACGTCGTCTCTATGCCAGATACGGAATAGATGCAAGCGAAGTCGATCAGGACATGCGCCTGTCAGACGACCTTTCACAGGAGCGTGTCACACAGGTCATATGCTATTTTAAAAATGAGGAGGGTGAACTCGGAGCGGTATCCTGGGCGGGAGATGTTACGCTTTTTTGTGACGAAAATTATCACCTGCGTAAAGTTTGGTGCTGCAAAGAATGTGGAGCGGTGCAAACGGGCGATCTGTGCAGTTGTGGCAGCAAAAAGTTTGAAAAAAGATCGGTGCGCTCCGACTATACTTCGGTGGTGACAAAGCCGAAACGAGATAAAAAAGGACGCGTGCTTCTTGAAGACGATGCTAGCCCTAGTCTTGAGACGACAGCCGTTCCTTATTATTCTCCAAAAAATTTCCCGGTTGCGGTACGCAAAAACAATTCATTGTTCGGCAGATTTTTTGGCGGCAGTGACTGTGAGGCAATCTCCGGCTTGCAACAACAGGCAAACAAGGCTCTGACAAAGATTGATGAAAAAATTGCCTGTAGTGGATACATCATGACCAAGCCGGACAACATGCAATTTGAGTTGACTAATAGAATGGGTCGCGTACTTTCTGTGACAGGTCCGGACCAGATCGAAATGCTCAAAAGTATTGCGTTTGAATTTGATGCAGACGCCGATTATCAGGTCATAGAGCGAAGCTATGAGATGGCACGTGCCGTGCTGGGAATTACAGACAGCTTTCTCGGTCGCTCCGATTCATCGGCAGTATCGGGAAAGGCGAAAGAGCTGTTGATGACAAGAAGTATCGGCATACAACAGGCAAAACAGATGCTGAAACATGCGGCATATGCCGACCTGTTCAAAAGCATGTTTGAGTTCATGCTCAGCTTCTCGGACGAACCGCGTTGCTATACTGCTACCGATGTTGATGGCAGACGTACCGAACTACATTTTGATCGCAAAGACTTTTTGAGAAGACATGCCGACGGGAGTTTGTACTATGAAGATGACTTTGTGTTCGGTGTGGACGAATCAGGAACAATTGCAAGCAATCGGAAATTCATGCTGGAAGATGTCCGCACCGATTTTGGACTCGGAGCATTTGGAAATCCCGACAAACCGGAGACCCTCTTGCTCTATTGGAAAGAAAAAGAAGCCCTCGGATATCCCAACGCAGGGCGGATGGTTCATCACTGGACTCGTCAGGTTGAAGAATATGCGACGGGCAAAGAGTGGGATGAAATGTCCGAACTGCAAGAGCAGAATGAGACTGAACAACTATCGGGTAGAGCCTGACGGAAACAGGACAGCGTTGGTTCAATATCATTGTTGTTCCAACATGAAATGTGCCGCTCAGGGTGTGATTTACCGCACAAACGAGAAGATTGAAGACAAAAAAAGGAGATGAGAGTATGAATGAAAACGAATTTATGACCGCTGACTTGATTGATGAGGAATTGCTTGCAGAGCAGGACGAGCTCGAAACGTCGCTGTCGGAGCAGGAGACAGAGCAGACGGATGTCGACGTTGTCACGGGAAATCAACATCCGGTCGAGGATATTGAACAAAAGGTGTATGAGCGACTGCTCAATACCGTGATGCAGGAACAGCGACAGGAGCAAAACCTTTTGAATATTCGTAAGATAGATTCGTCGGTTGAATCGCTGGACGAGTTGGGTGACGACTTTTCAAAGTTGATGCAGACCGGAATGGTCGATGCGGTGACGGCGTATTATGCCACGGTGGGGCGGGGGACTGTCTATGCACCGCAGGGCGGCAAGGAACATCTTGTAAAAAGCGGCGGTGCAGTCGGGGTGCCGACAGGCAAAGACATACCCCGAGATCAGCTCGCCGAGTGGCATGAAATGTTTCCCGAAGCGAATACAAAAACTTTGCGTGAGATTTATAATCACGCATTGGAAGCAGGGCGTTAGGGAATCGGGACATGTCGGTTTGACAAATGGCAGACCCAAAGAAAAATGCCGGTTTGAGACGTTGTTTCAAACATATGGTATTGTGTCGATGAGGTTTTTGTGCTTGATTTTGACATAATGCCGCGGCAGAACCGCACAACATGTGCAGAAAGGAATATTAACATGGCTGTAGAATTTTCAAAATCTTCGGGGCTGAATAACGGTCTTTACAAGGACGTCGATCTGAGATTGACCGCGATTATCCAGCAGACTGAAATCGCTCCTACCAAGGACGATGCACTGGTAAACGCACTTTTCAACGTGAAAAAGTCAAAACGCTACGCCGAAAAAGTTTCGTCTTTGACGTCGTTTTCTGACTTTGACATCGTGGCTGAGGGCGCGGACTATGTTCTAGACGACGTGCAGGAGGGTTACTCCAAGTTGATCGATCATCGTCAGTTCATAAAAGGTTTCAAGATTACCGCCGAAATGGCGGAAGACGAGCTTTTGAACGAGGCGAAGGTTGCCGCTGCAAACTTTGTACGTGCCTACAAACGAAGCAGAGCAAACTTTGCAACCACAGCGCTGGCAGCGGAGGGGGCATCCTTTACCTTCGGCACAAAGTCTATCGACAAGACCACCGGTGACGCAAAAGGACTTTTTGCCACCGACCATCCGCTCAAAAAGGACTCCGATACGACACAATCGAATGTCTATACCAATGAGTTCGGAACCGATGACAAAATATTGTCACGCCTTGCAAACATTGGTCGTAACTTCACTACCGAAGGCGGTTTTGCACAAGGGTTTGAATTTGATACCATCATAATCCCCGGAAACTGCCCGAATCTTGAGCGCAACGTCAGGGCGGTGGTCGGATCGGAACTTCAGGTTGGTAGTAGCAACAACGACATCAACGTGTCGCATAACCGCTACAAGCTGATCGTCAACCATCGCTGGATCGCCGCCAGTGATACAGAACCGTTCATGATCATGTCCACTGAGGCGAATCGTGAGCTTCTCGGAAATGTGTTTTATGACAGAATTCCGCTCACCGTCATACGTGACGTAATCACAAAATCACACAGCATTGAGTATTCCGGTCGTTTCAGAGCGAGTGTCGGTTTCAATAACTGGCGCCATATCATTCTGGGCGGTGCGAAGCTCGGCACAACATTGACCTAAATGCCATGGTTAAATCAGGATTGAAGGTGGGCGACACCTTTGTGGAAAACGGATGTGAATATGTGGTGCTGTCGGTTAATGCCGACAACAGTTATGTTTCGCAGATGGTTGAACACAAAGACGCCGAAAAACCGAAAAGGGCAAGAAAACAGGTCGATCGGGTGAAATAGTCATCTGACATTGCAACCTCTGGCGACAAAAGTATTTGACGACAGGGGTTGCAAACAAAAAGCACATTTGTGCGGAAAGGAACGGATAAATACTATGTCGATAACGTGGGGACGCCTTAAAAAAGAGGTGTTGGCACTCGGGTTTGAGAGTGATGCGGTCTATGACAGTTATCGTGATAACTTCATAACTGCCGCGAATTCCGCTCTTGATATTCTAAGCGAAACTGTAAGACCGCTCGACGGTGTGGTGAGCATGTACCGACATCCGGCAAAAAACCTGCTCGGCAATAGCGGTGTGGCGATACACGACGACTCAGGATCACCAACCTATGGCGCACAGGGCGTGAGGGCTTTTTACTTTGAATGCGATGCAAACGGAACTGCCGTTATCACCGACGATGAAAAAGAGACACGCATTGCATTGGTGTCAAACGGTGAATTTGTTGCCTATAAAGGCTTTGCGACCGGTAATGTAGAGCTTCGTTTTGAAGGCGAGTTTGAGTTTGCTGTGAAAAATGTAGCGATGTACGGCAGCTTGAAAGGCGATACAGAGAGCGATATTCCAAGCTTTGGCGATAAGGTTCCATATGATATGTCGTCGCTGGTCGGGGAATGTTTTTTGGGATTTGTGTCGAGTCCGATTCGCTGTTTGAAAGATGGGGTTTTGATGCCGCTGGATGGTGGTGAGGTAGCAGACGGTACGGCATATCTACCCTATGATTTTGAAGGTGAGTTTAAAATTTTCTATCGACGTCGCCATCGGCTGATCACCGAAGCTACTCAGGACGATGAGATCATAGAGATTGCAAGCGGACTTGAGACGCTGCTTCCGCTATTGATGGCAAATCGAATTTGGCTGGACGACGACGAACGCAAGGCAACCTTCTACTGGAATAAGTACGAGATACTTCGAAGCCGCCTAAGGCTGGACAGCACATCGTCTTACGACACGGAGTTTGTAAACGAGCGAGGTTGGTGACAAAGACACCGGAAAGGAACGGTCAAAATGGAAATTTTAACATTACCGCAATCGCCGAAGTCGCAGGATACCGTCTATGGCAACTTTAAAGGCGTAAACTTTTCCGCCACAGCCTTGACGGTGGACAGAGACAGGGCACCATATGCCGAAAATATGATCGGCGACACGTCGGGTCTGCCGGAAAAGCGCCATGGATTCAAAAGGGTATGTTCGCTCGGCGGCCGCATAAACGGAATACACAACTGTAACGTCGGTGTAGATCGTCATATGCTGGTTCACAGCGCAACCAACATCTATCGGGTTTTCCCTGATGGTTCGGCGGAGCCGTCACTACTCATATCCGATGTCAACGATGCAAAAAGCACCTGCGTTTCCTATCTGCTTGGCAACAAGAATATATCTATCATTATGACGGGCAGAGAATGGCTGGCATACGATGGGGTTGAGATTGTCGATGTCGACGAGATTGTGACGGTGCCGATGGTCATCGAACGTGCAGACGGGGGTAATTTTATTACGGCACACCACCCTCGCAATATTTTGACACGAAGAGTCAAAGAAGGCTTTTTTTCAATCGGAGGTGCGATTGAGCTCAAGGTTGGCGGTGTGGTGGATATGTCAAAGCCATATTTTGTAGAGGTCAGCAATTTTAGCTACGACACAAGGACAAGTACGATTGAAACGGTGCCGTGGAACAGATATTACTTTGATCCGGCAACAAAGACACTGTCGCTAAATGTCGATATCGATCTTGCACCGGGCGGATATGACTGCAACGTGTTTTTTAATTATTATGATGCAGAGCAGGTGGAGAGTCCGCTCAGGAGTTGCAGTATTGCCACTTTTTATGGGCCGGACGGAGAGGATCGTCTCTTTATATCGGGAAATCCCGATCAACCGGCTTGTGATTGGAGTAGCAATAAGGGTGATCCTCTGTTTTTTCTTGAGGAAAACCGCGTTGCATTTGGCGATCAGAACTATCGGATAATGGGATATCAGAAGATCGGTACAGATCTTTTAGTCGTGAAAGAGGATACCGGAAAAGATGTTTCGCTTTATCGAAGGAGCTACCGTACAGTGTCGCAAGAAACTGTTTTTGAAATCACTGCCGGAATGAGCGGCGCGGGTGCGGTGTCTACCGATTGTTTTGCATCGCTACAGGATGAGCCTATGTTTTTATCTCGAACCGGCGTGTTGGCAATTACTACCGACACCATCAATTCCGAGAGAACATTGCAAAATCGCTCCTATTTTATCGATGCAAAACTGCTCGCAGAACCGAATCCGGAGGAGGCGTGTGCTGTAAATTATCGAAGTTTTTATATCGTAGGAATAGGCGAAAACATGTATCTGCTGGACAATCGACATCGAACCGATGCATCGTTTGAAAACTCACAGTTCGTCTATGATGGTTACTATTGGACCGGTGTCGGAGCAAGGAGAATGGTGGTAGAGCTCGGTGAGCTATATGTCGGAACGCCGGACGGAAGGGTTCTTCGTATGGTGAGCGATCTGAATGATCCGGAATGTTGGTTGGACGATGGAGTTCCGATCAGAGCCATTTGGGAGACACGGTGTGACGATGACGACCTGCCAAACAAAACAAAAACAATGCAGAAAAAGGGCGGAGTGATCGTGCTGAAAGATTATGCAAGGACGTCGGCGACCATATCGGTATCGGCAGACGGAGGCGAATATGAAGTGGTAGACGAGGTGTTTTTCGCGAGAATGGACTTTGAGGATTTTAACTTTGATGACCTGAGCTTTTCCACCGCAATCGATCCGCAACGCTTTCACTTCAACAAGAAGGTTAAACGATACACCACCTTGCAGTTTCGCGTGGAAAATGCCGATGGAAATGAAGGGTTTGGCGTATATCAACTTGCGAAAACTTTCAGCGAAGAGGGCTTTTCAAAAGACAAATAGGTGGCATTTTATGGGGCGCTGATGTTTTTGGCCGAATAAAACAAAAACGATATATGGAAAGGACGAAAAAATGATTGCGGAACAAACAATTACACAACAAGAGATAGAAGGACACCGTTTAGAGGGCGTAAAACTCCACTGGAGAGGGGAGTCGAGAGAACTTCAACAGATGTTCGACCGACTGCCGCTGCTGGCAATCGCAAGACACAATTCGCTGGTACAAGCAATCGTGCTTCAGAATGAGCAATACGAACAGCGCATAGCCCATCTTGAGCAGCAGCTGTCTCAGGGTTGATGAACTCAAGAGATGAAAATCATAGCAAAATGTTTGCTAGTCGCATATAGTGTATTACTGTTACATTTATGTTAAGAAAGGTTTGGTCACAGTTATGAACAAGGCAAGATTTCTTATGGAATACCTGAGAGTGACACAGGGGTACGGTTTCTACACCGACGGTACCGTAAAGAAGACCTACAGCCATACCGGCTCATGGGCGTTGGATCTCGGTGGCATCGACGGAGGAAGGGATAAATGTTATTGTCCTTTTGAAGCGAAGGTGGTACGAACAAGGCAAAACGCAAACGGTGAGATGTATATCGAAAGCACCGAGCCGGTACTCTGGGCGGACGGCACACAGGACTATGCGAAGATTTTGCTGATTCACGGAGAAGAGTTCCGATATCGTGAAGGGGATATAATTCCGTTTGGAGCCTATTTTTACGATGAAGGCGGCATGAGTGGCGGCGTTCCCGGAGCCTACGCAAATCATCTCCACATCGAGTGTGGGAAGGGCAGATGGCGCAATGCAATCCAGTTTCAAAATAGCTACGGTGTATATATCATCGAAGATCAAGTGCCGGTAAACAACATGTTATGGCTGGGGCCGGACGTCACTATTTTGGACGACGGCGACCTTGCATGGATAAGAGATGATGCGGTGAGTGATATCATTGTCATCAATAAAAAGGCACTGCTCAACTTCGGAAACTGGAATATTCGCATTATTCCGGACATCGACGCTGTGCCGGTTGGAGTCATCAACCGTGAGATTACGTTGGTAGAACAAACGGCAAACGGTGAGTTCTATCGCACAAGTGATGGCCTGTGGATCAACTATCAGGCGTTTTCTGAGATGGAGGAATAAAGTACCCAAAAGCTATGTCGAGAGTATTGCTTTTCGGTGTACTTGATTTTCGCTTATCCCTCTTGTCGAAATGATCTTAATGGAGACAATGAAAAGAAAGGAATGGCAAATTATGGACGATACAAGAACTACGCTTTTAGCGTTCAGTGCATGTACCGCCGCTGTTTGGCAGTGGCTCGGACCCTATGGACCATTACTCACTATATTGCTCGCGGCAAATATTCTCGATTATGTCAGCGGAATCCTGCTTGCATCGAACGGGGGCAAGCTCTCCAGCCGTATCGGTATCAAGGGTGTCCTCAAGAAGGTTGGTTATTGGTTTTTGATAGCCACGACGGTGGGTATCGAGTATCTGATGACTACCGTGTCTCCGCTAACCGGTATTCCGGTGGAAGTGTTCCATATGCTGACCACCACGGTAGCAATTTGGCTTTGCGTGAACGAAGCTATTTCAATATTGGAAAACCTCGGAGGCCTTGGAGTACCATTACCTGATTTTTTAAAAAATGCGGTGGCACAGTTGAAAAGAACCATGGACGGCAGTAGCGAGACTAAAGAAGCGCAACCGGACGACAAAGAAACGCAAGAGGACGAGCACTCTGACAATGTCAACGAAAGCGAACACATTCAATAAAATATTCAGACGCATGAAAACAGTGAAACAACAAAAGCGGTGACGCTTTGTTATTTCACTGTTTTTAGTAGTCAAGCTATTGTTTTGTGGAGTTGTTCATCTGCCTCAAAATGCCAGATAAAACATGTAAAAACCAATCAAGGCAATGAGTGCGCCCATTAAAATTTTTAGTGCGGTGCTAACCTTTTGATATCGTTTGTCCTGAGATAACTTTTGGACGAATCCGACACCGGTGCCGCATATGACGGCAAGGATTCCATGTCCGACAGAATAAAGCAATAAAAGCAGTATTCCAAAAAGCATGTTTTCACTTCCGGCCACAATGGCAAGCAGTGCGATCAGAACCGGAGTGGAGCAAGGCGAGGAGAAAACTCCGCCTAAAATTCCTGCTATCAAAGCCCCCAGATAGCCTTTTTTTGTGTTTTTTGCAATAAGGTGAGAAGAGGGTGTTATTTCAAATTTTGCATGAAAAATGTTTCCTTTACCATAAACTGTTACATCAAATATTTTTGATGTAATTACAGTATAGTATTCATTTCAACAAATGTCAACCGATAAATGAAAATTCAAAACAACTTTTTTTAATATGACGCAGTGAATTAAGGGTCTACTATCCTACACGATTCCCATACACCACTCTACCGTGATTGCAACGATAACGACCAAGGCAGAGATGATGAAGCCGTGAAGCATCGGTGCGATGCCGGATTTTTTCATGTCTTTCAGATGGGTGTTCATGCCGATGGCGGCAAGGGAGGCGACCATCAAAAACTTGCTGACGTCTTTTGAAAACAGTGAAACCTCTGCCGGTATAACTCCAAAGCTGTTGACGATCGATAAGGCGATAAAGCCAAGTATGAACCACGGAAAAATAGATAAAAAATTGACCTTGCTCACCAGTTTTTCTTTGTGCGGGTGGGTGGCGGCATCGCTTGGCAACTGCGACGTTTCTTCCGACAAAACCTCCATCTTGTCCAGCTGGCTTACTTCATATTTCTCTGCTTTTTGATTCAGCTCTGCAAGAGCGTCGGCGCATCTTACCTGTTCTTTGTATTTTATTCGCATGTTAATGTATGCAAAAACCAGCACGGTCGGGATTATTGTGAGTGTTCTTGTGAGTTTAACCATTGTTGCAAAATCACCTGCCGCCTCGCTGTATGCGTAGGAGGCAGCGACCACACTGGAGGTGTCGTTGACCGCCGTGCCCGCCCAAAGACCGTATGCCATGTCATTCAGGCCGAGCAGATGCCCCATGAACGGAAACGCAACGATCATTATCATATCGAAAATAAATGTTGCCGACATTGCATAGGCTATGTCTTTGTCTTCTGCGTCGATCACAGGCGCGATTGCAGCAATTGCAGAACCTCCGCAGATGCCGGTGCCTGCCGAAATCAGGTTAGACAGCTTCCAGTCAAGCCCTAGAGCTTTTCCGATGAAATACCCGCCGCCAAAACAGGTCAGCAAGGTGAAAAACATTACCGCCAACGACAATGTGCCGACACTCAGAATCGTTTGAATGCTGAGCGACGTACCCAGTAGTATTATCGCAAATTTTAATATCTTCTTAGAGGTGAATTTCAACCCCGGTTTGAATATCGCTATATCAAAAAAGCTGTTGAATATCATGCCGATAAACAGTGCAATCACCGACGCGCCGATCAGATGTATCGGCAACACTCCTTCAACAAACCCCGCAACGACTGCGATGGCTAACGATACTGCAACGCCGGGAATGATTTTTATCGCTTTGCTAAACATAATAAAAACTCCTTCTCACTTCCGTATTGATTTTATCATAGATATATGATAAAATCAAATAATCATATATTATGTTTTGATAAAAATAATTTATCGGAGAAAAACGCCGTGCTGGATTATAGGGTTTATACTTTTTTAGAGCTGTGCAATGTGATGAACTATCATAAAACCGCAGAAAATTTGAATATGACGCAGCCGGCAGTTACACAACACATAAAATTTCTAGAGGAGTATTATCGATGCAAACTATTTGATTATTCAAATAGAAAGTTGACTAAAACGAGCAAGGGCACAGAGCTCGAAAAGTATCTCCGAAATATTTTTTCACTCGACCTGTCATTGAAAGATGGTCTGTTGCAAAAAGACAAACTGCCAATAAATATAGGTGCGACAAAGACCATAGGTGAGTATTCTTTGCACAACGCGATTGCATCATTGATTTTGCAAAGTGAGTATGAGGTTAACTTCATTATCGACAACACGGAAAGTCTTTTGAATAAACTGAATCATTTTGAACTGGACCTATTGTTGCTTGAAGGGTATGTTGACAAAAACAAGTACAAGCATACCAAAATGTCGGATCAAGAGATAATCGGAATTTGCTCCATCAATCATCCTTTTGCCTTCAAAGAGGTTTCTTTTCATGAGATTTTGCAGCAGAACATAGTCCTGCGTGAAAATGGCTCCGGCACAAGAAGTGTGTTTGAGATTTTTTTGCAGGGTCAAGGGTATGGTGTGGATAGTTTCAAAAACAAGTCGGTCATCAGCAGTAACAAAATGATTGAAAATGTCACCGAAAAAAACTTAGCAATTTCCTTTGTGTACGATGTCATACAAAAGCAAAATTCAAACCTTGCGTACTTTAGGATAGAGGGGAATCGGATAATGCATGAGTTTAATTATGTGTTTTTAGACGGCGTAAAAACCCAAAGAGTGATAGAACTGATCGGTAAAAGCCTGCGCTAAAAAAGACGAATAGCAAACGGTAAAAACCGAAAGCTATTCGCCTTTTGTTGAAAAAGGTGCAAATGGTTACGCTGCCATGAATGTTCTATTTGTAGAGCGGTCCGTATGCTTCACAGGCACGGTAGTCTTGACCCTCTTTTTCCATGCCGAAAGCGTTCCATGCGCTCGGGCGGAAGATGTCGGTGTCAGGCACGTTGTGCATACAAACCGGAATGCGGAGCATGGAACAAAGGGTGATGATGTCGGCACCGATGTGTCCATGGCTGATTGCGCCGTGGTTAGCACCCCAGTTGTTCATGACTTCGTATGCGCCTGCAAATGCGCCTTCTCCCGTTGTTCTCGGGACAAACCAAGTGCAAGGCCAGGTATAGTTGGTGATGTTCCAGATTCTGTCGGCGACATCTTCCGGAAGGTCGATGGTCCAACCCTCGGCGATCTGTACGACAGGGCCGAGATTTTTGATTAGGTTCACACGAATCATGGTGACCGGCATTTCGGCTGTGGTTATGAAACGAGAGGAGAAACCGCCGCCACGGAAATAGCCAAAGTCTCCCGGGGCCCATTCGGTCGCTTCCATGATCTTCTTTGCATCGGTATCGTTGACATCATACCAAGGTTTGATGCAGTTTTTACCTTCGTCGTCTACCGACACTCCGCTTGCGTCAAGACAAGCGGCGCCGCTGTTGATCAGATGGATGAATCCACCGTGCTCTTTGGCAAGTCCGGTTAGCTCGTAGCCGGTCTCTTTTTTGACAGCTTCGGGACTCCAGTAGGTGCGCACATCGGCAAAGATTTGTGCCTTGTTGGTGAGCAGTTTCATGAACAGCATACCAACACCGTTGAGCACGTCGTTTTCCGTTGCGAGAATGTACGGCTCACGAAGACCGTTCCAGTCGAACGAGGTGTTGAGCATCGCCTCGGCAAAGTCGCCGTTCGGATAGAAGTCGGTCCATTGACGCTGACCTTGGAAACCTGCGGCGATTGCATTGTGTCCAAGCATCTCCTCTTCACAACCTTTCGGCAGGTTCGGGTTGCCGTTCATCAAGTCTTTGACGATACATGCCATCTTGACAACAAATTCCCAGTCTTTTTCTCTGCCTGCGGCATCTTTTTGCAGTTCTGTCGGGTTGGTGTCGATGCCGTCCTTGCAGTTTTCTTTCACCCATGCAAAGGCTTTCTTGTACTCAGCCTCGTCATAGATGCCTTCAGTCATGCGGCGAATGATTTCGGTCTCGTCCACCGACTCAACTCTCATTCCGAGATAGTCTTCGATGAAATCGCTGTCGATGACAGAACCGGCGATACCCATGCAGATAGAACCGATCTGGAGATAGGATTTTCCGCGCATGGTGGCGACCGCAACTGCGGCACGGCCAAAACGCAAGATTTTTTCTACGACATCTTCCGGAATTTCGGTAGCATCGGGCGGCTGTACGTCATGACCATAGATTCCGAATGCGGGCAGACCTTTTTGTGCATAACCTGCCAGCGCGGCGGCGAGATAGACAGCGCCGGGACGGGCGGTGCCGTTGAAGCCCCAAACACCTTTTATGTTGGTCTTGTTCATGTCCATGACCTCGGTACCGTAGCACCAGCAAGGAGTAACGGTCAACGTGATTTCGACTCCTTCACGTTTGAATTTTTCGGCACAAGCGGCTGCCTCTGCAACACGACTGATGGTCGTGTCGGCGATGACGACCTGTACCGGATCGCCGTTTGAATAGCGAAGATTATCCTGCAAAAGTTTGGCGGCGGATTTCGCCATGTTCATGGTCTGAACCTCCAAACTTCCACGCACGTCCAAAGCTCCTCTGCGACCATCGATGGTGGGACGAATACCAATGACGGGATAGCTTCCGATCAATCTGTTTTCAGCCATAATTTTGCCTGTTCCTTTCTTGAGGTTTTATTCCGATGGAATAAAACACAAATACCTATAATAATATAATTATACTATTGATTTTTGCATATTACTTGTTTTATAATGTAATAAAGTATAACGATAT
>CAYJJX010000003.1:41812-147878 GCA_964370605.1 uncultured Oscillospiraceae bacterium
ACGATATTGAGGTTTTGTCGATGAGATATCTTGCCACACATGAGAACTCAAAGAGGGGGAGTTTTGACTTCCCTATTGAGCTATATAACATTGATGCCACCCACCCTCGGTATGAGATGCCGTTTCATTGGCATATGGAATGTGAGATTATTCGGGTGGTCGAGGGGAGTTTTTCGCTGAACCTCAACGACAATGCCTTTTCTCTCGTTGCAGGGCAGAGCGTGTTTGTGCCGAGCGGCATCATTCACGGAGGCGCACCGGTCGATTGTGTATATCAATGTGCCGTGTTTTCCTTTGAAAAGCTGATTGGCGGCAACCCACTTCGGCAGGAAGAATATGAACTGACACTCGGGCAGGGGGATTATCTGCCGCCGATATTTGAAGAGGATCGGTTCGATACACTTTTTCGTGCGCTGGATGAACGAGCATCCGGCTATGAGTTTGTGGTCGGTGGCATACTTTGGCAGACGATCGGCGATATTATCGGCAAAAGACCCAACACAGAAAATCTCCTGCACAACACCGGTGACAGGAGGCGAATAAACAAGATAAAAAATGTGCTTCGTCTGATTCGTAATGAGTATGCAAGCCCCTTGACGTTGCAGATGTTTGCCGATGAGGCGGAGCTCAACACCCAGTACCTTTGTAAATCGTTCAAGCGAATAACCGGAAAAACACCGATCGACTATCTCAATTATTATAGGATAGAGTGTGCGGCAGAGCTTTTGCAGTCGGACGAGATGAGCGTTACCGAGACGGCGTTTGCCTGCGGTTTCAACGATTTGAGTTATTTTATCAAGCTGTTCAACAGATATAAAGGGGTGTCGCCGAGGGAGTATAAGCGATTGCTCGCATAGCGGTTGGCAGAGCGGATAAATAACCGCCTTTCGGCAAGAAGTCTACATGAAAATAGAAACCTTTATTACAATGCCACAGCACTATAATAAAGGTTTCTTTTCTGCAACAAATCGGTCGCATTATTTTGGGTGTAGCTGATCTAAAATGTGATTTTTGGACTAACCCTCAACTATCTCCACGTCAAATCTCAGCGAATCAAACATAGTTTTGTTGCCTTGCTGTGATTTTATGCTCAATGTTTTTGAAGCGGCGTCAAAAGACAGGGTGGTGACACGATATTCACCTTTTTCATAGCCATAGCCGTCACCCGCATCTTCATAGTAGTCATATTCGGCATCAATCGTGCCATAGACCTTGAACATCAGCGGATAGCGCAGGGCATCACCGACGGTGAGCGCCTCATTGTTGCCGCTGTGAGGGATTATGCTACCCTCTTTGACAAACACCGGTATGCGCTCGAGCGGAGCCTCGACGGTAATGGTGTTGCCGCCGGAATAGCGCTTGCCGCTGTGATAGTCAAACCAGTCACATCCGCTCGGAAGATAGATATCACGCTGTTTTGGCAGGTCGTCGGGCAGTTTTTCACCCTTGTCATAGTACATCGGGGTGATGACGGGGCAGACAAGAATGCTGTCGCCAAACATAAATTCATCGGCGATATTTTGCACCTTTTTGTCGTGCGGGAAGTCATAGATGAGCGGTTTTATTATTACATCGTCGTTCAGCCAGACATTGCCAAAGGCGGAATAGATATAGGGAATCAGTCGATAGCGCAGACGGTTGGCGGCAACCATAGCATCATAGAAGGGTGTGCCGACCTCGCCCGACTTCCAAAATTCGCGGCGGACATCGGTGCCGTGACCTCTCATGATCGGAAGGAAGGTGGCGTACTGCAACCAGCGCACCGAGAGTTCGCAGTAGCCGAGATCGTCCCAACCGTTGTCATAGTCACCGTTCCAAAACCATTTTTCGCCTTTTGCGACAAAGAATGCACCGGAATCGAGTGTCCAAAACGGCAGGCCGGAAACGGACATGTTCAGTCCGGCAGGTATCTGGTTTTTCAGTGTTTCCCAGTTGCCGGAGATATCGCCCGACCAGACGATGGAACCCATCGATTGCTGTCCGGTATAGCCATTTCGAGTGAGGACACAGACACGTTTTTTCTGTGTCTCGCCACGCTGTCCCTCCCACATGGTTTTGGCATGGTAGACCCCATAGGCGTTGCACTGCTCGGCAGGGATATATTTTGCGGCGGTGTCATAAAACTCACAGAACATTTCGGCAGGTTCCGGTTTTTCCATTCGGGCCCATTCCGGAGTGAGCGGTTCGCTGGAATCGCACCACCAAGAATCGACACCGTGAGAGAAAAGTCCCTCGCTCGATTGTTTCCAATAGAGTGCACGGGCATCGGGGTTGAGTGCATCATATATTTCGCTTGCCGGCAGCAACAGGTTTGCATCGAAAAACTCTTTGTAGTTATCGCTCTCTTGTGCCATATTCGGCCATATTGATATCATAAAATGGACGCCGTCACGGTGCAACGTGTCGATCATGTCCTTTGCGTTCCAAAAACGTGCCTTGTCAAAGGTTTTTTGACCCCAGTGACCCGGCACCCAAGAATCCCAGTCCAGCACGATGAGGTCAAGACCGATTCCACGGCGGTGATATTGCGCCGCAATATCGAGGATTTCCTGTTGCGTTTCATAGCGCTCCTGCGATTGGACATAGCCCACCGCCCAGCTCGGAAGCATTGCCGCCTTGCCGGTCAGGTGGCGATAACCTTGTGTGACCCCTTTCATGGAGCCGGAATAAATGAAGAAATAGTCCATCTGGGGGTCGGCGTGGGTGTAGAGATAGGAGCCATAGGTTGTGTCGTTGAAGATTGCAGGGCTTCCGCCGGTGAGCAGGATGCCCCAACCGAGGTCGGACAAAAGAAACGGGATTGCGATCTTCATGTTTGCCTGATGCAAATATTGAGTGGTGCCACGAAGATTGAGAGACCCCTCTTCATGCTGTCCGAGGCCATAGAGTGCCTCGCCGTCCGAGAAACGCAGGTTCAGACGGGTGCGATAGAGCGTCTTGTCCGGCACTGTCGTGGCCTCTTCGATAAAACGCTTGATGCCATCGGCGGTGTTGACCTCTTTGACGATGGTGTTTTCGTCCACGATCGTCTTGGTAGAAACAAAGCTTTCCATGGTGCGGCTGTCGCTCTCACGCTCTCTCAGCACGACGTTGCCCTGCGCATCTTTATAGGTGAGGGAGGCGGTTTTGCGGTCTACCGACAGGCACAGTTTTGAGGTGACGAGAGAAATTTCCTTTTCCGACTCCACCACGTCCCATTTCACCGCTGAAGGCTCACAGCAGAAATATTCCGGCAGGGCAGGGCACGGGTCACCCTCTACCGTATACATGACACGGACAATCTCGTCGGTATAAACAGTTAGCAGAAGCGTTCCGCGCTCACTGATGAGCTTTAACCCGAGATCGGTTTTTTGAATTTTAGTTATAGTGGCCGACGGTCTTGGATCAACTTTTAACATCAAATGCCTCTTTCTGATTGCATAAAATATACTTTATCATTACTATTATAGTACTTGCGACAAGATTGTCAAGAAAATAATCGAACGATTTTCGTAACTTAGTCACATTTAGTCGGCACTGTCGTTAATATCGTTTCAAAGCGGCTGGAAATATAGTTATTCAACTTGAATAACTATATATAAAAGTTACAATAGTTTATCTTGAAAAACGCATGGCACTTTTCAAGAGGATTTATTTTTGTGCCGCCGTCTTCGGGATAAGTTTTGCAACGGTCAGATTCACGAGTGACAGGGTGGCGGCGAGGATAAAGACATAGTGCGGACCCCAATAGGTCCAGACAAGACCGCAAAGGTAGGAACAGATGATGGACACGACATGGTCAAGCGATATTCCAAATGATATGGTCGAGACTATCTCCTCCTTTTTCTCCGCAATGCTGTTGAGGTATACGATACGAATGAAACCCATCTGGGACGACATGCGGTCGATGATGAAAATGAAGAAAGCCACAAACATGGCGGTGCCGGCGGCGGCATAGTTGCCGGTGCTGAACATGTATGCCATATAGGCTAAGGCAAGATAGATGACGATGAACGACAGCGCGTCGGCATAGAGCATGTTTTTGATGCCAAAGCGGTCGAGGCACTTTCCGAGGAACGGCAAAAACAGAATACCGAGGAAAGAGCTGATCATGACAAGCACCGCCATGACATCGGCGCCTTGGCCGAGAATTTCGATGATCAGCCAAGGAGAAAACACCAAAACGATCTGCTTTTGAACGCCGTTCATGATGGCAAGTATGTAGTAAAATTTATATTCTTTGCGAAAAACCGGTTTGATACCCCGTCTTTTGTTGTTTTCGGAATGGGTCTTTTTGAACAGCGATACAAACAATAGCGCCGCAACGGTGCAACCGATACCGGCAAAAATAAATACCGTCTTGGTCGGTGTGGTGAAGGAGAAGAAGCCAAAACGAAACCCAAAAAACACTATAATGCCGGCAACAAAAGAAAAGACGGTCATCAACCCTTTCAGCCTCCCCATGAGCGAGCCGAGCTGGGGGTTTTTCTCGCCGAAAAGCGACATGGCGATGCCGTCCTGCAACGGCATGAACATATGTACACCCATTGAAAACACAAACAGCACCGCAGTCATGGTATAAAAGCTTGGGGTGACAAAGGCAAGGATGAAGATGCCGACGGCAGACAAAAGCTGTGCCACCACTGCGATCTTGATGTCACCGAGACGTGCGAGCGCAAATATTACGAAGAGTGACAGCACGCCGGGAAGTTCACGGGGAAACTCGATAAATCCACGTTGCTCCGCCGTTGCGTTGTATGCGTCTTTGAAATAGTTAGCCAGCACCGAGTCGCTAAAACCCATGGCGAGAGCCGTGACGCACATTGCTACTAAAAACGTGACTATGGTTGATGATTTTAAGTTCAATTCCACTCTCCGTTATTGATTATAACATTCGGTTCATTATAGCATGAACGACAAAATTTTACAATGATTTAAAATGAACTTTACACAGATATTCGTTTCATGTATAATTGATTTGTAGTATCAGTGTTTCGGAAGTCTCGCTTCTATAAATATGCCTTTGAAAGGGGACGTTTGTTTAAAAAAAATAACAACAGCCTTAATAACCGACAGATGATTTTCAATAATCGCTCACTTGCGATATTGGTTGTACCGTTGATAGTGGAACAGCTAATGGCGGTCTTTGTCGGGCTTGCGGATACAGTCATGATCTCCAGTACAGGAGAGGCGGCGGTTTCCGCTATTTCGGTTGTAGATAGTTTGCTATTCCTGTTTATCGGACTGTTTGGTTCCTTTGCTACCGGAGGCGCTGTGGTAACGGGACAATATCTAGGTCGAGGAGATTTTGGCGACGCTAAAAAATCGGCGATGCAATTGCTCTGGTTTAGTGGCATTTTCGGCGTGATAATAGCGGTTACACTTGGTGTTGCCCAACAACCATTAATAGAAGCGATGTTTGGTCAGCTGGACAGCGTGGTTTTTGACCATAGCATGACTTATATGAATGTTGTAAATGTCTCGATACCATTCCTTGCGGTTTACAGTGCGGCGGCGGCAATTTTTCGCACCATGGGCAATTCAAAGGTCACCATGGTAGTTGCGATTGCAATGAATGTGATTAATGTAATCGGCAACGCTGTCTTGATTTATGGATTCAGCTTTGGAGTTTTGGGAGCGGCGATACCGACGCTTGTTTCGAGAATATTCGCCTGTGTAGCATTGGTGGTCCTACTCTATCGCTCTCCGACAAGGCTGAGCATTCGTGGCAATCTGAAATTTCGTCTCGACGTTTCGATGCTCCGCAAGATTCTTGGCATTGGAGTTCCGAACGGTATCGAAAGTAGCAGCTTTCAGCTTGGCAAACTTTTGCTGGTGAGCGTAATATCCACACTCGGTACTACAGCAATTACCGCGAATGCGGTCACCAATAGTATCGCTATGATAAACATCGTGCCGGGAATGGCTTTCTCGATGGCTACGCTGACCATCGTGTCAAGATGTGTCGGTGCAGGCGACTATGAACAGGCGCGGTATTACAATATAAAATTGATACGATATTGCTATTTAACAACGACAGTGTTATCGGGAATAGTAATGCTATTTGCAAATCCCATCTTGTCGCTCTACAATTTGACAGAGCAGACACATGAGATAGCATTTCATTTGACAATGGTTCATTGTATCGGCTCTATTGCCATGTGGCCACTGTCGTTTCAGCTTCCCAATACCCTGCGAGCCGCCGGCGATGCACGGTTTACCATGGTAGTATCCATGTTCTCCATGTGGGTGGTTCGACTACTCGGAGGATATCTGCTTGCAATTCCACTCGGTCTTGGCGTAGCGGGTGTATGGTATGCGATGATGCTCGACTGGGTGGTGCGCAGTATCTGCATGGTTACTCGATACAACGGCACAAAATGGATGAAAAAGAAGGTGATATAAGTCACACCACCGCTATGAGATCAAGACGACAATAATGTCGTGTGTAAAGCATGTATATGATAAAAAAGACGTTCCACAAAAAATGCATATATAGCTTTGATAAAAAGAACATGGACACAAAATAAATATAGTTGTTCTACCCTGAAGATACTACAAGATTGCCGGAAAAAAGACACGACCCTGAAACAACAGGTCCGTGCCTTTTTTTGGGGGGATGTTTAGATGGAGGCGTTATCCCTTTTTCTTATTGCTGTCACAGCCTCCCGAATGAGGACAACCGATACACTTGTGCCCTTTTTTCTTTTCGCTGACAATCTTTAGGATTGCTAGTCCCACTATAATCAGCACGACTGCAATGATAACTATATCTACAATTGTCATGATTTTGTCCCTTTAACGGTGTTAATTGTTACGCTTTAGCTGTTGCGTTCTTTCCTCCGCTCATCATCTTATAGACAATGAATGCGATGAACAGTGCAACGGCGATGAGACCCGGAATAAATGCGCTGCCAAGCATACCGGTTGTGATCAGTGTGCCGATCTGGTAGACAAAGAATGCAACGGTGTAACCGGCGGCAAGCTGGAATCCGATACCTGCCCACAGCCATTTCGGGCTCTCCATTTCGGAGTTCATGGCGCCGATAGCGGCAAAGCAAGGAGGTGTAAACAGATTGAATACGAGGTATGCCATCGCGGCAACCGCTGTGAGACCCATGGTCTCGGCAACGCTTCCTGCGCCACCTTCCATCAGCTCAAGAGCATCGGTGTCGATGTAGTTGGTGATGCCGTAAACGACTGCAAGTGTTCCGACAACGTTTTCTTTTGCGATGAAGCCGGTGATTGCCGCTGCTGCCAACTGCCATACACCGAAGCCAACCGGAATAAGAATGATAGCAAATGGTGTTGCGAGTGAGGCAAGAATACTTGTGTTTTCTGCGCCCTCTTCGACGACCGAGAAACTCCAGTCAAATGTCTGCATGATGTGTACTGCTGCGTTACAAAGAAGAATGATTGTACCGGCTTTGATAATGAAAGCCTTTGCACGTCCGAGCATGGAAAGGGTTGCCTTGCCGATGCTTGGAACTTTATATTCCGGAAGTTCCATGATGAAGTAGCTGGTCATATCGGTGGCACCGGTAATCTTTTTGATGACGAGTGCGCCGATGATGATGATTAAGATACCGGCAAAGTACATAATTGTATTCATCCATGCCGCTATGTCGGCGAAGAATGCGCCGGCAAAGAGTGCGATAACAGGAAGTTTAGCGCCGCAAGGCATGAAAGGTGTGAGCATTGCGGTAGTTCTGCGTTGACGCTCATCCTTGATGGTTCGAGTAGCCATAACACCGGGGATAGCACAACCTGTACCGACGACCATCGGTATGATGGAACGGCCGGAAAGACCGACTTTTTTAAAGAATCTGTCCATTACAACCGCAACACGTGCCATGTATCCGCAGTCTTCCAGCAGTGCAAGCAGGAAGAAAAGAACCATGATGAGCGGCAGGAAGCCGACAACAGCACCGACACCGCCGATGATGCCGTCAAGCAGAAGAGCGGTGAGAACAGGAGACGCACTTTCGCCGAGAAGTCCTTCGACAAAGCCATAGAACCAGTCGATTCCACCTGCAAGAAGATCGGCAAAGAACGGACCTACCCAAGTTTGTGAGATGGCAAAGACGACCCACATGACAACGATGAAGATGGGAATACCGAGCCATTTGTTGGCAATAATCTTGTCTGCTTTGTCTTGTGCGGTGCTTGCATGGCTATGTACGCTACGTTTTTCCACCGCTTCGACAACGCCTTTTACAAAATCAAATCGTGCAACATCGGCCTTGCGAACCGATTCCTCATTGGCAAGATCGACTGTGCCGGCATTGAAAGGAGCTGCTTGTGATTGTCCGGCAGTTTGTTTTACTTTTTCGATCAAAGCGGTGAGCCCGTCGTCATTTGAGTTGACCATCGAGGTCTCGACAACAGAACATCCGAGTTTTTCCGATAAAGCCGCTACATTGATGTCGATGCCTTTTTTATCTGTCATGTCGCTTTTGTTGAGCGCAACAATTACCGGAATGCCAAGCTCCAGCAACTGAGTTGTGAAAAACAGGCTACGGCTGAGGTTGATGGAATCAACAATGTTGACAATAACATCGGGGTTTTCTTCTTTAACAAAATCACTGGTTATGGATTCTTCCTTAGTAAACGGCGACATAGAGTAAGCACCTGGTAGGTCAACGACAATGATATCGCTCTCGTTAAATGACTTTTTCAATGCGCTTTCTTTTTTGTCGACCGTTACACCCGCCCAGTTGCCGACATATTCACCCGCGCCGGTCAATGCGTTATAGACCGAGGTCTTACCGCTGTTCGGATTTCCTGCCAATGCTATTTTCATAAACCTTCTCTCCTAAAAACATTTATACTTGCATTAGTGCTGACTAACTTTTTGACAAAAAAATTTAGATCAAAATAGCCGACGCAAGCTGAGCATCAATGCTGTAACGTGCATCTTTTATTGCTACAACATATGTATCGCTAAGCTTAGATATAGTGGTAACTGTTTCGCCAACATAGCAACCGAGTGTGAATAGAAATTTTTCCATCTCCTCGTCGCGTGCAATAATTCCGGTTATGACATAGGATTTACCTATTTCACCCGAGATTAAGTTGTTGTTACTTGACGACATATACAATTCCCTTTCTTGATGGTTATCCGAAAATTCGAAACGAATAACAATCGATGTGTTGCGCAAAGTTAGCACTAACTAACAAAACTATTATACAGTTAGAGTATACTAATGTCAATAGGATTTCATGTTTTTTTCACTTTTTTTGCAATCTCTGACGCTTTTTCTTCGCCTTTTATCCGCTTTACGACTTCGAGGGCAAAGTCAAGAGAGCTCGCCATGGCGTTGGCGGTCAGGACATTTTTATCGTTGCAGATCGGAGCAGGGTAATAGTCAAAGACCTCTTCGGCAAGGGTAGGGAAAACCGCCGTCTTGACCTTGATTCCGACGTGGGTGAGCAGTGTAGGTGCGGCACAGATGGCGCAGATTAGTTTATGTTTGTCATAACTTGTTTTTACAAGCTCACACAAACGCTCATGCTTGATAAGGGAGGGAACGCCGGGACCGCCCGGTAATATGAGCGTTTGAAGGTCGTCGAAATCACATCGCTCAAAAAGGGTGTCGGCAATGACCTTTACGTTTGAAGAACTCAGAACCTCGATGTTTTTTGTGATAGAAACGCTTGTCACATCAATGTCGGCACGGCGCAGGATGTCGATGGGGGTGAGTGCTTCGACCATCTCAAATCCGTCGGTTAAAAAGAGGTATACCATATATCTCTCTTCCTTTCTTGTTGTTTTGGGTGTTTGTTTAAGGTGAAAAAATAGCTCGGCTTCAGTGAACTTGGCAAAAAGTTGAGTATTTACTTTTGAATTGGCATGTGCTAAGATAAAATATATCGCCAAATATTGATTTTTTACATTGCGAAAACGTATAAACCATCGAGAAAGGGAAGGCACAATTATGTCAAAAAGACCGAATATTATCTTGATCAACTGTGATGATCTCGGCTACGGCGACCTCGGTTGTTACGGATCAAAGCTAAATAAAACACCGGTGCTGGATAGGTTGGCACAGCAGGGAGTTCGATTGAGCAATTTTTACAGTGGTTCGCCGCTTTGTTCGCCCTCTCGTGGCGGCATGATGACCGGTTGTTATCCGCCACGCGTCAGTTTTGGTGAGTTTGATGGTCGACTGGTGTTGTTTCCCGGCATGGCAATCGGACTTGATTCGCAGGAAGATACAATACCGTCCATGCTGAAAAATGCAGGCTACAAGACAAAATTAGTCGGAAAATGGCATTGCGGCGACCAGCCGGAACATATGCCGCTTGCCCATGGGTTTGAGGAGTATTTCGGACTGCCGTACAGCAATGACATGGGTCGACAGAATGGTCGCACCGATTATCCGCCGCTACCGCTAATGGACGGAGCTGAAATTGCAGAGCAACAGCCGGATCAATGCTCTATAACCGATCGTTACACAGAAAAGTGTGTTGAATTTATTGAGCGCAATGTTGAAAACCCGTTTTTCTTATACCTTGCACACATGCATGTGCATCGTCCACTCTATGCCGAAAAACGTTTCGTGGAACAATCGGATAACGGTGACTTCGGTGCTTGTGTCGAAGCGATTGACTGGTCGACAGGGGTGATCGTTGAGCGATTGGAGCAACTCGGTATCGCAGAGAACACACTAATAATATTCACCTCTGATAACGGCGGTCTCGCACAAAGCGGCGGAACAAACGCACCGCTTGCGGGGAGAAAAGGCACCACTTTTGAGGGCGGTCAACGCGTACCTTGCATAATGTATCAAAAAGGTGTCATGCAATCGGCTGTTTTGGACGGAATAATGTCAAACATTGATTTTCTTCCGACACTGCTGAGTCTTTGCGGGGTGGAGCAAAAACCGAAAAATCCCATCGACGGCATCGATTGTTCTGACTTTATCCTCGGAAAGGAAGAAAGCCCAAGAAAGCTGTTCTTCTACTATCTCGGAAACAGCCTTGAGGCGGTGCGAGAGGGGGACTGGAAACTTCACGTGGCAAAGAAAGACTATACCACCGATCGAGAAGCGGTGAAACTGCTCTATAATCTGCGCGACGATGTCGGCGAGACCAACAACCTCTATGACGAGCGCCCTGAGATTGTCGAGCGTTTATGCGGCATTATCGAAAAGTTCAAAGGTGAGCTCGGCGATTCATTTACAAAAGTGACCGGCTGTGCGGTGCGTGCGGCAGGACGTGTCGATGATCCAAAACCACTTACAAGCTACAATGAGGATCATCCGTATATCGTCGCAATGTACGACCGAGACGATATCGGGTAATCGCAGTCGTATCGAAGAGATAGCCGCATTGTTCATCGAAACATATGAAATCGGCATAGTTTTATTATCGAGGCAGGTGAAAATTCGGCAAGTCTCATGGTGACGATGGAATTGTCCACCCAAGGGTACGAGCGGCTATTTATTTTTCAAAAAGTCGGTACGAAATTGTTTGTAATCGTCATACATCGCACGCAGCAGATTTGGGGTGTCGAGGTCGTATGGACATCGTGCTTTGCAGGCACCGCAGTCGATGCAGCTGTCTATTTTTGCCATGTCTTGCGCCCACTCCTCTGTGAGAAAGCCTTCTGAGGGGGCACGGCGCAAAAGTAGGCTCATTCTTGCCGCCGTAGGGATGGGAATATCCACCGCACAGGGCATACAGTAGGCGCACCCACGGCAGAAATTACCGGCAAGTTCTGCACGGTCGGTGTCTATGATAGCCTGCAACTCATTGTCGATGCGAGGGTTTTGTTTTGTCAGCTCAATCCATTCTTGCAGTTCCGACATGCGCTGAATTCCCCAGATGGGGACGACGTTCGGATAATCTTGCATGAACGCATAGCAGGCCTTGGCGTTGGTCAGCAGTCCGCCCGAAAGACCTTTCATGACGATAAAGCCGATGTCTTTTTCGGCACACTCCCTCACAAGCTCGAATTCCGGTTCGGTAGAAAGATAGCAAAACGGGAATTGCAGTGTCTCAAAATTGCCGGAATCGACCGCCTGTTTTGCGACTGCCATGCGGTGATTTGTTATTCCGATGTGTCGGACATATCCTTTTTTCTTTGCCAAAAGTGCCGCGGCAAACGCCCCGTTTTCGTCGTTTGGGTCGGGCAGGGTTTTGGGATTATGAAATTGGAGGACGTCGATGTAGTCGGTCTGCATACGGCGAAGGCTGAGTTCAATATGTGCCATTGCGCCGTCCCGGTCGGTGGCGCCGGTCTTGGTGGAGATGATGACGTTTTGTCTTATTCCCTTGAGTGCGACCCCAAGCTTTTCTTCACTGTCGCTGTAGCTGTTGGCGGTATCGAAATAGTTGATGCCATTTTCATAGGCGGTTCGAACCAGTGCCGTTGCCTCTTCCATCGAGACCCTTTGCATTGGCAGGGCTCCGAATGAGGTTTTGCTGACCATAAGTCCGGTTTTTCCGAGACGAATTTTATCCATTTGTTTTCCTTTCTGTGTCTTTCTGAGGTTTATTATATCATGTTGGTAAAAGAAAAACAATGGAATAAAAGTGATGAAATAAATATTTGATAGCTTGATTTAATGTTTCATTTTTGTATAATAGGCAGAACTGCGGAATTGCATTTGTGCCGAACAACTTTCCTCGGCAAGTCTCGTTTTAGATAGTATGAAAGGAAGAGGATATATGAAAGACAACGGATTGCTCGCATGGGAGACTAATGCAGAGTTTTGGGACGATCAGATGGGAGACGAGTCAAATTTTTTTCACTGTGATATAGTGCGCCCGAATGTCGAACGATTGCTTGAACTGAACAAAAACGATTTTGTGCTTGATATCGCCTGTGGCAACGGGAATTTTTCGTCATATATGGCGAAAAAGGGTGTCGATGTTGTCGCCTTTGATTACAGCGAAAAGATGATAGAGCTTGCGAAAAAACGTCGGGGCGATGTGATAGATAAGGTGGACTTCCGGGTATGTGATGCAACCGACTATGATGCTTTGCTTCAGCTGAAGAAAGAGAGACCTTTTACCAAGGCAGTCGCAAACATGGCGGTCATGGATATCTCTGAAATAAAGCCGCTTTTCAGGGCGGTGTATGAGATGCTTGAAACAGGCGGAGTGTTTGTGTTTGCCACTCATCATCCTTGCTTTACCTATGAAAATGATGACTATTTCAGTGAATGTATCAATAAAGGGGTGGCGATTGAGGGGCAGCCGATGCTTCAAAACTATTATCATCGCTCAATATCAGACATATTTACTGTCGCATTTTCCGGCGGGTTTTATCTTGACGGATTTTGCGAAGTGCCGTTTGAGGGCGAGACTGTGCCGATCATTATGACGGTCAGAATGGTAAAAAAAGCATAGTCACTCAACTTGAAAACACCGCATCTTCCCGGCAATCTTGCATCGTTTTTCGGGGTTGAATAACTATAGAAAATCACTTTTGAACGCTCAAAAGTGATTTTCTTTGTCAAAGTTATAGAAGCAGTCAAAATCGGTCATACATTTCATTGAGAGAAAAGGAAATGTTATCGCTCGTTTTCAATTTCGGCAATACGATCAATTCTTGCGCGATGTCGTTCACCGCCCGAAAATTCGGTGGTCAAAAACGTTTTGACGATGTCAAGCGCTTGTTCAACCCCGATGATGCGAGCACCTAAAGCAAGCATGTTTGCATCGTTATGTTCCCGTGTCAGACGTGCCGAGGTGACCTCACCGCAGACGGCACAGCGAATCCCCTTGACCTTGTTTGCGGCAAGTGAAATTCCGATGCCGGTGCCGCAGATAACAATTCCCAAATCGTAGCTTCCGTTCGCCACTGCCACGGCGGCATTGTAACCAAAGTCGGCATAGTTGCAGCTGTCGCTTGTGTGAGTGCCGATGTCGGTAACCTCGTGTCCCATCTCAACAATGAGTTTTGAAATTTCCGCCTTGAGAGGCGGTCCTGCGTGGTCGGAGGCTAAAACAATCTTCATGAGTTTTCCTTTCTTACTAAGTGCTCAGGGTGTAAAATGTGCGTTTCTACCACAGCTTGCATCAAATTAGGTAGGTTGTACTATTTGAGTATGTATCGCTCGATATAGTCTGCCACGCCGTCCTCTACATTGCTGAGTGTGACGGCATCACAGTGAGATTTTACCTTGTCGGAGGCGTTTGCCATCGCTATCGATACTCCGGCGACCTCCAACATCGGTAGGTCGTTGTATCCGTCGCCAAACACAGCTGTTTCGGAGATGTCGATGTTCAAAAAGTCGCATAATCGTTTGAGTGCGACCCCTTTTGAAACGTCATGGTTTACAAATTCAAGCAGACCCGGAGCAGATGTGGCAACGTTCAGCCTTCCTTCGAAGTGCTTTCCCATTTCCTCTCTCCACTGCGCTACCTTTTCTGCGTCGGCGTGATCCCACAACACCTTACGCAGTGAAAGTTTGCTGAGATCGACCTTGTCGTTATAAAAAAAGTAGGGGGCGTTTGACATGCTGCGATATTCTTGTAAGATTTCGGAATTTCGCGACAGCATCAGCTCGTCGCTCTGCCAGACCACTACATCGATGTCTCGTTCTATACCGATTTTCAATGCTTCGGTGGCGTATTCGCCATTGAGTTCATTTGCATAGATAGGTTTTGCGGTCGGTGAGGGGAGTACCTCGGCGCCGTTAAAGGTGATGAGCGGCAGGTCAAAGCCGAGTTGTTTGCAAAATTTTTGAAGCCCGCGGGGTGGGCGACCGGACGAGAGACAGGGGACGATCCCCGCCTTGTGCAGGTTTCGGAGTGCTTCGATATTTCGATTTGACAACTCCATTTTATCGTTGAGCAGAGTTCCGTCCATGTCCATGGCGACAAGCTTTATGTTCATATTAATATTGTTCCTTTCCAACTATGTTCGTCGTGTTATGCTACCCCGCGCAAACGGATTTTGCTATTTTGGTTTTTCGCCGTTTTTTCTTGAGCCGGGAAAACCTACGTCGGCAGGAGGTCCGTTTGACATCTTGATGTCGCTGTAGAGGACGCCATTCTTGATGGAGTGTTTGCCAAAGCGTTCCCGTATGCTCTCCACTGCCGTGTCGAGGCGTTCTTGTCGCTCGATGCCATCAATGTCGGTAAACATGTCGTACTGCACCGGAAAGTTTTCGTCAAGAAGGTCAATTGCCCTTACCGAGACCGATCGAATCGGTCGTTGCCATTCATAGCTGTCCTCAAAAAGACGATGCGCCGACTTAGCGAGTGTAGTAGCACTCTGGGTGGCATAATCCAACTTGCATTGCCATTCTTTTGTCTGCATGAGATTGTTGCGTATTGATATCGCAATGCCCCCGGCTTTTTTGTTTGCTCTTCTCAGTTGAGTTCCTATGTCTTGCACCAGCTCCAACATCACACGCCAGACCTCTTCGCTTGTGGTGAGATCGACCTTGGTGGTGCTTCCGTGGCCGATGCTTTTCACTTCGGAATATTGTCCAATCTTTGCTACCGTGCCATCGTCCTCGCCCATTGCGTATTTTTTCAGTTGCAGTCCGTTTTTGCCGAACCGCAGGTGCATCAGTGTTTCTGACGCCGCCGCAAGGTCGCCGATGGTAACAATGCCGCACTCTTCTAAAGTTTTTTTTGTTGCCTTGCCAACTCCAAGCAGTTCCGATGCAGGCAGTGGCCAAACCTTTTGTTTGAACTCGGCACGGGTGATGATCGTCACCGCATCCGGTTTCTTCATGTCAGAGCCGAGTTTTGCAAACACCTTGTTGAAGCTCACGCCCACCGAGATGGTGAGTCCCAGCTCTCGTTTAATGGTCTCTCGTATCTCTTCGGCGATTTCGGGTCCGGTGCCGAAAAGTCCGCTTCCGGTCACGTCCAACCAACACTCGTCCAGTCCATAGGGTTCTACCTGATCGGTGTATCTGCCGTAGATCTCGCGGGCAAGCGCTGAAAATTTTTTGTATTCATCATAGTGGGGAGGGACGATGATGAGGCCTTTGCACTTTTGCTTTGCCTGCCAGATAGCCTCGCCTGTTTTCACACCAAATGCTTTTGCCGCTTCATTTTTTGCAAGAATAATCCCGTGCCGATCCTCGACAGAGCCGCCCACCGCAACCCTTTTGTCACGAAGTGACGGGTCGAGAAAACACTCGACCGTAGCGTAGAAGTTATTCATATCACAGTGTAGAATCTGCCGTTCCATATCGCCCCATAAATTCACCAATACGGGCTACGCCGTAAAACGAAAGCAGGCAAACCGACGGCTTACCTGCTTTTTTGTTAATATTTGCGCTTTCTTGCGGCCTCAGCCTTTCTCTTACGTTTTACCGATGGTTTTTCGTAATGTTCACGTTTGCGAACTTCTGCTAACACACCACTGCGTGCGCAGGCACGTTTGAAACGACGAAGTGCGCTATCCAGCGACTCGTTTTCTTTTACACGAACTTCTGACAATCTGCTTAACCCCCCTAACGTAAGTGGCACCGCCACATATTTTTGTATCTTATATTATAATTCAATACAGGGGAGTTGTCAAGTGTTTATCAAAATAAAATCGGACAATCAGCGAAATACGGTGATTTTTTGCAGAATAGGTAGGCAAAGGCGGAGCAAAATTGCCGTCACAGCACCGGTGATTACCCCTGCGATCCCGAGAATCGGGAGGTAATAGAGTGCGAGGGCGCTGTCGTAGAGCAACGAGATGATCAACAGCTGACCGAGGTTGTGCGCAAGTGCGCCGCAGACGCTGAGCAAAAGATAACTTACCTTACCACGAAAGAGTCGAAGCAGTAAAATCATCACACAAATCGACAGCAAAAAACCGCCAAAACTGAGTATGCCGGCGGTCATGCCTCTTGTGAGGAACACAAATCCGCTTTTCAGCGCCCCAATGCTGACTGCCGAGCCGCCGCCCAGTGAGGTCAGCGCAAACATGATTACGATGTTGGAAAGACCGAGCTTGACACCGTTTGTCGGTTGCCAGACAAGGCTCTCGACGATGGTCAAAACGAGGGCGAGGGCCAGCAAAAGCGCCGTCGCGGTCAATCGCTTGATATTTTGACCACCCATCGGTCTCTCCTTTGATTCATAATTTAATAGGCATAGCAATTCTGCCTGCAAAATGTGTGAGACTGACGACTAATGGTGAAGGACTGTTTTGGATTTGCATTGTGATAATCTGATGCATATAAAATTTAAATAATATCCAATTTAAAGCCCATAAGTCTTTACCATAAGAGATAAGCCACGGCTGTTTTTGCGACCGTCTGTCAGCAAAGCTATCAGTTGCCGCTGAGTCGCTGCATAAACTTGTCGCTGTTTACCACTGCGCGGACATGTTCGCCTTCGCCTATTTTTTTGTCGCCGCAGTATGCTTCAAGCGCAAAGCAGATCATTTTGCCGTCACGGTGTTTGAGAATTGCTTTTGCACAGACGGTGGCACCGACCGGTGTGGCGGCAAGATGTTTGATGTTCAGCTCACAGCCGACCGTCGTCTCGCCTTTTTCCAAAAGCGGTGCGGCAAGTTCCATCGCCGCGCGCTCCATCAGCGCCGCCATTGCAGGGGTGGCATAGACCGCAAGGTCACCGCTTCCAACCAACTTTGCCGTTTTTTGCTCTGTTACCGTCTCAAAAACCTCTTTGAAATCCATTATACCGCCAGTTCCTTTCCGGCTTTGAATGCGGCAAGGTTCATCTCGGCAAAGCGTTGCGGCACCATGTTTGTGATTATGCCCTCCCAGTCGGGACCGTGCAGGTCCAATACCTTGATGAGTGCACCGAGCAAAACAATGTTTTGTGCCTTGATGTTGCCAAGCTCTTCCGCCTTTGTTGCGGCGTCGATAACTGTAACGCTCTCGACCAGTTCTTCTACCTCGCTCAAAACTTCACCCGGATACTCGCTGAATCCGCAGAGTACCGACATTGGTAAAATTTCACGAGGATCGGCAATAATCTTGCCGCCCTTTTTCAAAAAGGGGAGGGAGCGAGCAGTCTCCGATTTCTCGAACGAGATGATGATGTCTGCCTCGCCCTGTGCGATGTTGGGGGAATTGACCTTTTTGCCGTATTTGATCTGGGTGGTGACGCTTCCGCCACGTTGGCTCATGCCGTGGATTTCGCTCATCTTTACGTCATGTCCCATCTCTATCAGTCCTGCCGCGAGCACCTTGCTGATCAGGATAATTCCCTGTCCGCCGACACCAACCAATAATATTGAGTTTGTCATATTTATGCCCATACCTTTCTTAATTTCTTGTCCGGTTTCGTCACACAGTGACGAAATTCAAACGCATTCCGTTTGAAAGGAACAAAGACTCAGACCAACTAAAGTTGGTTTGAAAACTTGTTTTCAAACCTATCAAACCTTTCCGCAGAATGTCCTGCGTTATTCTTCTACTCTCTCGATGGCACCAAATTTACAGAGTTCCATGCAAAGTCCGCAGGCGGTACATGCACTTTTGTCCTGTATGGTTGCCTTGCCATCGACAAATGCCATGGCGGGGCACGCCATCTTCATGCAGACTTTGCATCCGACACACTTTTCCGGTGTGATGGCACATGATTTGCCGACATTTTGTCGAGCGATCTCTTTAATGAGTATACAGGGGCGACGGGTCACGATGACGAATGGTCCGGTTGCGGCAAGACCGTCTTTCAATGCGGCGGTCATGGCGGTCATGTCAAGCGGATCGACGATGCGAAGCGCCTCGTCGGTGATTCCGGTTGCCTTGATCATGGCAACGATATCGATGGCCGGTTTATCCTGTCCCATGACGTTTTTATCGTTGGCGGGATTGAGCTGATGGCCGGTCATGGCGGTGATGGAGTTGTCCAGCACCACGGCGATGACGTCTGCCTGTGCCGATACAATATCGACCAGTCCGGTCAAGCCGGAATGAAAGAAGGTGGAGTCGCCGAGCGTTCCGATGACCTTTCGAGAATCGCCCTGTGATTTGAGCGCCTGCGCCATGCCGATGGTCATGCTGAAACCGCCACCCATGCAGATGCAGGTGTCAAGACCGTTGAGGGGCGGTGCCGCTCCGAGGGTGTAACATCCGATGTCGGCAACCGAGACGAATTTGTCTCTCATGCGGGACATGGCATAGTAGTATCCACGGTGAGGACATCCCGCACACAGTACCGGAGGACGTGCCGGCATCGGCTGTGTTGTTGCAACAAACGGTGCACTTTCGCCGAGTAAGGCCTCTTTGATGATTCTGGCGTTCAGCTCACCCTGTATTGTGATCTTTTCTTTTCCGATGCAGTGGGTGAAACCAAGGGCACGGACTGCATTTTCAAGGTATGGGTCATTTTCTTCCACGATGTAAAGGGTATCATATCCCGATGCAAAATCACAGATGAGATTTTTCGGCAGGGGATAGGTGATGCCGAGTTTCAGATAGTCGGCGTTGTCACCGAACACCTCTTTTGAGTGTTGGTAGCATACACCGGAGGTGATGATACCGATCTTTGATCCGTTTTTCTCGACAACGTTTTGCGGACATGAGTTGCCGTATTCTTCTAATTTTGCCAACATATCTTCACGGAACACGTGACGAACACGGGAGTTTGCCGGAAGCAAAACGTTTTTGGAGGGGTTCAGTTCATATTTTTTTGTTGGTACCTCGACACGGTCACACAGCTCAACCAAACTTTTGCTGTGGCAGATTCGAGTGGTCATTCTGATCATGACGGGGGTGTCGTATTTTTCCGAAAGTTCAAAAGCGAGTTTAGTGAAATCTTTCGCCTCCTGTGAATCGGACGGCTCCAACATTGCGATTTTTGAGTGAGGGGCATAGTTGCGGTTGTCCTGCTCGTTCTGAGAGCTGTGACAGCCGGGGTCGTCGGCGGACACGAAAACAAGTCCACCGCCCACTCCGGCATATGCAATGCTGAAGATCGGGTCGGCGGCAACGTTCATGCCGACGTGTTTGAATGCGCAAAAAGAGCGTGCACCGCCGATGCTTGCGCCGGCGGCAATCTCAAAGGCGACCTTTTCGTTACATGCCCACTGAGAGTAGACGGTGTCGCTGTAACGCTCGGCGATGTTTTCTAAAATCTCGGTGCTCGGTGTGCCGGGGTATGCGGCGGCAACGGTACAACCCGCCTCATACACCGCTCTTGCGACAGCCTCGTCACCGGTCAACAGTTGTCGTTTTTGCTCGCTCATTATGCTCCCTCCGTTACCCTGATTGTCTTGATGATAACAGGGGTTTTTGGCTTGTCTGAAAAGTCGGTTTTGGTGTCGGCAATTTCGTCCACCACTTCAATGCCCTCGGTCACACAGCCGAAAGCGGCATAGCTTCCGTCAAGGTGCGAGGCATCTTTGTGCATGATGAAAAATTGACTGCCGGCAGAATCGGGGTGGCCGCTTCGTGCCATGCTGATGACACCACGGGTGTGCTTGATCGGGTTTTCCACACCATTGTCTGCGAATTCCCCTTTGATTTTGTGTCCCGGACCGCCCATTCCGGTGCCGTCGGGGCAACCGCCTTGAACCATGAAACCGGGGATTACACGGTGAAAGCAAAGACCGTCATAGAATCCGTCATTTGCAAGTTTTTCAAAGTTTTCTACCGAAATCGGTGCAACCTCGTTGTTCAGCGACAGTTTTATTATACCGCCGTTTTCCATTTCGATGATAGCATTTTTCATATCATTACTCCCTTTCGTTTTTACTGTGTTTTATTCCCCTGGTTTTTTCTTCGAATCCTCTCTTGGGGTGCTGTAACAAGACGGTAACGAGTCGGGGCTGTGGGCTGCGATACATTCGCAACAGATTCCGTGCCTCGGGCAAGATGTATATTTGCATGGACATGATATTTTGTCGTTGTTTTTACAGGCCATAGCGAAAACTCCTTTTCCGTTTCATAATATGAATATCATATCATAAACAGGGGCGGATTTCAACAAAATTTTGCAAAAGAAAAGAGAGAAGACCACGAGGGGGTTATCGTCGAAGAGGGAGATTGCCAAAGCAAAAACTTAAAGGCCGTTTTTGATCAAAAGTTATGCTCACATAAACTATATAATGCACGCTATCGCAAAACTAGCTATTGTATAGAATACCAATACTCGCACAGCTTTTATCGGCCTTATTATCGTGATAAAGGACAAGACGGTAGCCATGATGAGCACAAGGATTGCCCAGCCGGACAAAAGACGAAGTCCGGTGAACCAGTATGCATCAATATAGAGCAAAAGCTTAGACATGGCGGCTATCGCAAAAAACATGCTCTGTACCAAAAAGAGAAGCGATGCAAATTTGAGACCTTTATGTTCGCGCAATGGAATCGTGGAAAGTTTGGAGACGGCAAACAGCAGGAACAGATTGATGCCCATTATGACGCACAGCTCAAAAAAACCTTGCCGTGCATATTCCGAATAGGTGAAATCGTCCGGTAGTTCGCCCAAAAAGCCGCTGATAAAATAGCTGAGCTGAAGTCCGACATAGACGACATACACCGCCGTGAAGGTGGCGATTATTGTCGTCAAGACACAGGCACTTACGGTGCGCACACGCTGTATATGACCGGTGAGGATGTCCGCTTTTATTGAGCCGTCGCCTTTGTGGTGCGCTCCGTACACAAGACCGAAGAAATAACACCCGATAGGAATGGAGTAAAGGGCTTGAAAGATATATTGAGTTATATTGATGTTGTGCTGAATGAATAAGAAGGAAAAAATCTCTGCAAAGTTGTCGTCGGTACTTCCAAGAATGAGGACGACAATATACAGGGTAAAGATCGAGCCCAATACTGCAAGGACGCTCGGCAAAATTTTCCCGATGTGCTCTTTTTTGTTTTCTTCGCTCTTTGCCACCGATTTAAAGCCGCCTATAATAAGCGTGATTCTCAAAAACCAGTTACCGAACGGTTTGATTATATAGCCGTTTAGCATGTCAAACAGGAAAAAACGTCCCGTTGTGCCGTCGATGAGCACACCGTGGCGAAGCAGTACCCAGTAGATAGCCATGCCGTGCAAAAAAAGCGACACGAAAACCCCTGTTCCGCTCGAATCGTTTACCAACATGCCGTGATTGAGGTTGAAAGCAGTTCCCACAATCAAAAGACAGGCAAGCCAAAAATAGGATTCGAGCGCGGTGGTTTTGTCGAACTTTTTCGTTTTGGAATAGTGCAACAATTCTGTCCAAAGAACAAAGCCGATCAAAAAGATCATTTTCAAAATTGCACCTTTTATGTCATCGAAGGAGGTTAAATATCCTTCAAGGTATATATAACCCAAAAGATAGCTTGCCACTATCGATAAATTTTTTGCGTTCATTTTATTACCGTTCCTTTCTTTCAGCTGTTTTGTACGGTTTTGCCACTTTGCGTTTGACTACTTGCCTTCAAATTTCCCCTTATTTATGGTCTGCGACCTATTTTTTGCCGCAGAGAAATAAAGACGGTGTCTGAAAATAACACAATCCCTACGGGTTTTCATTGAAGTTCAAGTTGAAAAACGTGTAGCGTTTTTAGCGGTTAAATGATTATATTGTCAGTTGACTAATTTTTGAGATCTAAAAGTTGTTTCTGCGATACTCATTGTCGATGCCTTACAAACAAGCTTCGGAAATTCCTACTCCCGAAACTCCAAAATGTCTCCCGGTTGACATTCCAGTACATGACATATTGCTTCCAACGTCGAAAAACGAATTGCCTTTGCCTTTTGGTTTTTCAGTATCGAAAGGTTGGCGGGTGTCAAGTCTATTTTTTCTGCAAGTTCCCCTGCGCTCATTTTTCGTTTTGCCATCATCACATCTAAATTTACTACGATTGCCATATCGAGCCGCCCCTTTCTATATCGTTAACTCCAGCTCGTCTTTCATCTTGACCGCCTGTTCAAACACGTTTTTGACGACCCGAAGAATCAAGCCGGCAAGCCCTGCCGCCAGTGCGACAAGTGCAATGGAAAACCACATTGCTATAAACGGCACGCTGAACATTCCGACCAGTAAACAACACCAGCTGACACTGCGAAGACAGGTGGTGTTTTGCATCGTGAACACCTCACCGTTTGAAATTCTGCCGAGCAATCGAAAGAGCTGGATCAAAACTATATACGCCGGCACACTGCACACATACAAGTATGTCAGCAGTATTTCGGTCGCCCACTCAACGAACAGATGCGACGGCATACGTTCAAGCAAAAATTTGACTATCCAATAACCTTGAATGTCAACCACCAGCAAAACTATTCCGAAAATAACGATCAGCACCTTGCTGAGCACCAAGCTTCTGGAACTGTTCCAACCTTTATCATTTCTTTTAGCTTTATCCAACATCAAATCCTCCTGTCTTGCTATTCTGTTGAAACTATATCATGTCAGACGCTGTTTGTCAATACAAATTTATCGTTTTTCGATAAAAATTTTCTTTTTAAAGATAAAAATTTAAAATTGCAAAACATATGTCAATAAATTTAATTAAATTTATTGAAGTTTTTTTACTCGAAACTATTGACATTATCGCCGCTATAATTTACTATAGATAGCGAAGTACAAACTTTTGAGGAAATATCGAATATGGCTATCAGAATTGTAACCGACAGTACCTGCGACATCCCGCGCGATGTTTTAAAAGATATGGATGTACATGCCGCCCCTCTTCGTGTTTTGTTTGGCGAAGATACCTACCTTGACGGCATTGACATCGGCAAAGAAGAATTCTATGAAAAACTTTCAAAAGCGGACAAACTTCCTACCACCTCTCAGGTTAATCCGGATGAATTCGAGAAGATATTCAAAGGTTATCTGGATGCGGGCGACACCATTGTCGGTGTATTCATTGGTTCAAAACTCAGCGGAACATATCAATCGGCAGTCATTGCAAAGCAACAGCTTGAATCAGACGACATTTATCTCGTAGATTCCATGACCGCTACGGTTGCACTCGGTGCAATGGTTCGCGCTGCTGTCGAGATGAGAGATGCAGGTGCCACTGCCCTTGAAATTCAAGAAAAATTGGTCGATCTTGCCGAACGCTCTCACATCATTATTGCACCGGTTACCTTAAAATATCTACAGATGGGTGGCAGAATTTCCGGAACAGCGGCTACCATCGCCAGCGTACTGAACATTACTCCGATAGTCCAGATCAGCGGAGGTGTTGTTACCTCGGCAGGTAAAGTTCGTGGCAAGAAAAAGGTCACCGACTTTATGATGAACTATATTAAAGAGCTGGACTATGACGCCAGCATTCCGCTTGAGTTTACCCATACCGGCGCGAGCGAGACCTGCGATGAAATGAAAGAATATTTCACTTCAAAAGGCGGTTTTAAGGCCTTGGACAGCTACGTATCAATGGGTTCGGTCGTAACGACCCATGTTGGCCCCGGAGCATTTGGCGTTGCGTTTTTTGTCAAATAGCATAGTCCTTGAACGAGATGTCGTTCATAAACTTGGTTAGATCATGCACTTTGATCGTTTATTAGAACCACTCGATCAGTCCTGCGCATGATTTACGATATACTTTAATTGAGCGAGCGTACACCCCCCCCTCCGTACTCTCACTCAAAATTCGGTTTTGCAACACCGAACAAAGTTGCAAAATCCGTATGTAAGTTCTACCGCTTACATACGGATTTTGTTTTGCTTAATAGGTGTTTTTTTCAGACGTTTATTTACTTATTTTAATGACCGCACCGAAACCGCAAAAAGGAATAAGGCACGGGATTTCCCGTGCCTTATTCCTTTTAATTAAATGTGATGTTTTAATCGAAAACCGATCTTAGTTAAGGATAACCTTTTCTGTTTCGATGTCGAACAGGTGAAGTTTTTCCATGTTGAAGCCGATTTTGATGGTGTCGCCGGTGTGGCTTGTTGTGTGCGGTGCAACACGAGCAATCATCTTCTTGCCGCTGTAATCGAGATAGAGATAAACTTCACTACCCATCAGCTCGCTAACCTCAACTTTAGCAGAAAGGGTGTTGCCGAATTTTGCGATGTCAGCCTCGTTGTCCGAGATGTCTTCGGGGCGGATACCGAGTTTTAAAGTTTTGCCTACCCAAGCGTCGAGCGAAGCGTCTGCTTTGCTGTCCGGGATTTTGATGGTGTCGCTATCAATGGTCAAGGTGTAGGTGCTGCCGTCTTTTCCGAGATTAGCATCAACAAAGTTCATCTGCGGGCTACCGATAAATCCGGCAACAAACATGTTGCAAGGATTGTCGTAGAGGTTTTGAGGAGTGTCAACCTGTTGAATGAAACCGTCTTTCATAACAACGATGCGATCGCCCATTGTCATAGCTTCAGTCTGATCATGAGTAACATAGACGAAGGTGGTGCCGAGACGTTGGTGCAGTTTGATGATCTCGGTTCTCATAGCGGTACGCAGTTTTGCGTCAAGGTTTGACAGCGGCTCATCAAGCAGGAAGACTGCAGGGTTACGAACCATAGCACGTCCAAGAGCAACACGTTGACGCTGACCGCCGGACAAAGCCTTCGGTTTACGATCAAGCAGATGCTCGATATCAAGAATTTTAGCAGCTTCACGAACACGTTGCTCGATCTCTGCTTTTGGAGTTTTACGCAGCTCAAGACCGAAAGCCATGTTCTTGTAAACGGTCATATGAGGATAAAGAGCGTAGTTCTGGAAAACCATCGCGATGTCTCTGTCTTTCGGTGCAACGTCGTTTACAAGACGATCACCGATGTACAGTTCGCCTGAGGTGATCTCTTCAAGACCGGCGACCATACGAAGTGTGGTGGACTTTCCGCAACCGGAGGGGCCAACCAGGATGATAAATTCTTTGTCTGCGATCTCCATGTTGAAGTCGGAAACAGCGGTAACATTACCGGCATATACCTTGTTAATGTTTTTCAGGGAAATACTTGCCATATTATGACCATTCCTTTCTTGATGTTTTGTCCGGCTTTGCCACGATGTGGCAAAATTCAAACGCGTCTCGTTTGAAAAGCACAAAACTTTGTGTTTGAAAACTCACTTTCAAACTTTTCTCTTTTAAGTTTGCTTGTAAGTGTGTCCAGTCCTTTGACTGTTAATTTTATAATACTATTTAAATAGAAAAATTCAATGGTAAATTATTGACATGCACGGCAAAAATGTGGTAAAATATTGACATGAACAAAGAATTGATGGAAATAGCCCGACAGGAGATAGAGGAGAATTATTCCTCTGTGTTCGGCGTTGCAGAACTCTGCGAGCTTGTGGGGGTGTCAAAGGAGCACCTTGTCCGAAGTTTTAAGCAGTGTTTCGGGGTGACGCCGGGTGTGTATATCACTGAGGTAAGGCTGAAAAAAGCGCAAGAGCTATTAATAACGACCGACTATCCGCTCAAGGTGGTTGCCGCAATGTGTGGATATTCAGGAGAGGGGTACTTCGGCAAGGCGTACCGCAAGCGTTTTGGGCTGTCACCCGGCACCGAGCGAAAGAATTCGGTGAAAAATCTGCGAAAAGGACAAGACGAGATTGCACAAATGTTTTATTTATAGTATAATGACAGCTAAATACAAAATTAGCGAAAATGTTTCCCGATAAAGGGAAATATTATTTTAAGAAAGGAACAGTCGAGAAAATGAGACCCGATTTTTATTTTACGTCGTTTAATAAATTGACGCCGAAGTTTTTGACCGATAATTCGATAAAAGGCTTGCTAATCGACATCGACAATACGCTTTGTGAACATAATAATCCAAATCCGCACGATGAAATTGCCGAGACGCTTTCCATGCTTCGTCGCGCCGGAGTGCCCTGCTGTCTTGTATCAAACAACGGAAAAAAACGCGTCGAAGCTTTCGCAAACAGTATTGGCTTAAAGTACATATACAAGAGCGGAAAACCTTCCGGTCTTGGAATACGTCGAGGGGCTAAACTTATTGGAGTCAACCCATACGACTGCGCCGTTGTGGGAGATCAGATCTTCACCGACATCATGGCAGGAAGAGCGGCAGGTGCCAAGACGATTTTGGTCGTTCCTATTTCGGAGGAAGAGCCGTTTTGGATTAAACTAAAACGTGTTTTTGAAAAGATGGTAATATCTACGTTTGAATCAAGCGGTCTTACACCGCAATAGTCTGCCATAGCAGTCACGTGTAAAACACGTGAAACTAATGACTAATAGTGAAAGGTGAAAGGCTGCTTTAATTTGCTTTACGGCAATTTGACATTAAAAAATGATTTCAAACTGAAAATCGCATTAGTTTTTAGCGCAAGTGCATTTTGCATTTGTCTATGCCATATCACAAAGGAGAAATAACGTGTCAATCATCTTCGGTCCTGCCGGACGTGCGGCAAGTTTTGAAGCCTTAGGCTATAAGAAGACGGAGCAGATACCGCAATATCTTGAACAATTCGGTCTGAAAGCATTTGAATATCAGTGCGGACAAGGAGTGCGGGTTTCAGAAAAGTCCGCAACACCGCTACGAGAAGCGGCAAAGGAGCACAAGGTGAGCATCTCGCTTCATGCTCCCTACTATATATCAATGAGTGGCATGGAAGAGGCGAAGCGTCTCGGAAGTCTGAGGTACTTTGAGGAAAGTGCAAGGGCGATAAAGCTTCTCGGCGGCGAGCGGGTGATATTTCACAGTGGAAGTTGCGGAAAGCAGACAAGAGAAGCGGCGCTTTTGTTGGCGCTCGATACCATGCGACGGGTACTGGAAATGCTGGACGAAAACGGACTCGGTGACGTGATTCTCTGCCCCGAGACGATGGGGAAGATCGGTCAACTCGGCGACCTCGAAGAGGTGCTGACCATATGCGGGCTTGATAGGAGGCTTTATCCTTGTATCGACTTTGGTCACCTCAATGCGAGGACGGGCGGTGGTATAAAAACCAAGGATGATTACCGAGCCATATTAGAGCGCATTCAGGAAGCTCTTCCGGACGATCGGTCCAAGAACTTTCATGTGCATTTTTCCAAGATCGAGTACACGACAGGCGGCGAGAAAAGGCATCTCACATTTGAGGATAAGCTATATGGGCCGCAGTTTGAACCGCTCGTGGAGCTGTTCCATGAATACAAACTTTCCCCGACAGTCATCTGCGAGAGTGACGCAAGTCAGACAGAGGACGCCGCGACCATGCAGCGTTATTATGAATCGTTGAAATAAAGGAGCATCATGACAAGAATAGAAAAGCTAAAAGAAAGATTGCCGAAAGATTTCGGCGCCGCAATTGTAATTGATGGACACAGCCGATTTTATCTGACCGGATTTCGCTCTTCTGCAGGGGCGCTGGTTGTTTTGCCACAGGGCAACTTCTTTTTGACCGATTCACGTTATATCGAAATGGCGCGGCGCACAGTTACCGGTTGTGAGATATCTGAGGTGACAAAGTTTTCTGAGAGCGTTGGAGCGATTCTCAAAAAGCACGGTGTAAAGAACTGCATGATGGAAAATACTATAACGGTCAAGATGGCGGATCAATTCAAGAAAGACCTTGACGGAGTTAGCATTGACCTGTCGGACACACTTGTCGAGGCTGTGCTTGCTTGTCGTGAGCTGAAAGACGAGGCGGAACTAAAGCTTATAGCCAAGGCGCAGGATATCTCGGATACCGCTTTTGAGCTGACGCTAAAAGAGATTGCGGTCGGTATGACCGAGCAGGAACTCAAACTCACACTCGAAAACCATATGAGACGACTCGGTGCCGATGACATCGCCTTTGATACCATTGCTGTTTCCGGTGCAAACGGATCGTTGCCGCATGGCGTGCCGAGTGATAAAAAACTGCAAAACGGTGACCTTGTAACCATTGACTTTGGGGCTAAGTATAAAGGCTATTGCACCGATATTACGCGTACCATAGCGATCGGCGAGATCGGTGAAGAACAACGCAAAATATATGAAGTTGTCAAGGAGGCACAAGAGACTGCGGTTCAGAATCTTCGTCCCGGTGCCGATTGCCTTGAGATGGATAAAATCGCAAGAGATATTATTACCGAAAACGGCTTTGGTGAGATGTTTCGCCACGGTCTCGGACACAGTCTCGGAATTGAGATACATGAAGAGCCGCGTCTTTCGCCGACGGCAAAACGTACGGTGATGGAAGGAATGGTGTTGACGGTAGAGCCGGGCATTTATCTGCCGGAGAAGTACGGAGTGAGAATTGAGGATAGCTGTGTGGTGACAAAAGATGGTTGCAGACCGCTCTCGAGAATCACTAAAGAGCTGATAACGATAGGATAAAAGGAAAGGGGACAAAAAGATGAAAAATACCGACAAGTCGATGGAGACCGTAATTGCCCTTTGTAAGGGACGCGGTTTTGTGTTTTCCGGTAGCGAGATATATGGCGGTCTCGCCAACACGTGGGACTACGGCCCGCTTGGTTCTGAGTTCAAAAGCAACGTTAAAAAAGCGTGGCATCGCAAATTTGTCCAGCAAAATCCCTACAATGTCGGACTTGACGCCGCCATATTGATGAATCCCAAGGTCTGGGTGGCCTCCGGTCATGTCGGTGGCTTTTCCGATCCTTTGATGGATTGTCGTCAGTGCAAGACCCGTCACCGTGCAGATCAGCTGATCGAGGCAACGGGTGAGAATCCGGCAGGTTGGGAAAATGCCAAGATGCAGGAATTTATCAAAGAGAAGAACATAGAGTGTCCTGATTGTGGAAGCCATGATTTCACCGACATTCGCCAATTCAATTTGATGTTTAAGACTTTTCAAGGCGTGACAGAGGACAGCAAAAACGAGATATTCCTTCGTCCCGAGACGGCGCAGGGTATATTTGTCAATTTTTCAAACATACAACGTACAACCCGCAAAAAACTGCCGTTTGGTGTTTGTCAGATCGGCAAGAGTTTCCGCAACGAGATCACACCGGGTAACTTCACCTTCCGCACCCGTGAGTTTGAGCAGATGGAGCTGGAGTTCTTCATCAAACCGGGCACCAACACCGAGTGGTTTTTATACTGGAAAGAATTTTGCCACAAATTCCTTTTGGATTGCGGCCTAAAGAGCGAAAATGTTCGACTTCGTGACCACAGCGCAGAAGAACTGTCCCACTATTCGACTGCAACCACCGACTTTGAATTTTTGTTCCCGTTCGGCTGGGGAGAACTTTGGGGCGTTGCCGACCGTGGAGATTATGACCTTCGTTGCCACAGTGAGACAAGCGGCAAGCCTATCGAATATTTTGATGAAGAGACAAAAGAGCACTATATACCGCACTGTATCGAGCCGTCGCTTGGTGTCGATCGCTTTGCGCTGGCACTTTTATGCGATGCCTATGACGAGGAGAAGGTCGGTGAGAATGATAGCCGTGTCGTGCTTCGACTGCATCCGTTCCTTGCCCCGTATAAAGCGGCGGTACTTCCTCTTTCTAAAAAGTTGTCGGAGGGCGCACGAGAGATATTTGAAAGCCTCTCTGCCGATTTCATGGTGGATTATGACGAGTCGGGAAGCATCGGAAAACGCTATCGTCGTCAAGACGAGGTGGGAACACCGGTCTGCATCACCGTCGATTTTGACACCGCAGAAGACGGCAGTGTGACGGTGCGTGATCGTGACACCATGGAACAAAAGAGAATAAAAATCGATGAGCTTTCCAGTTATCTGAGAGAGATGGTTACATTGTAATACAGCGGTTTGGATTCAAAACAGTGTAACATTTTGCAAGGCGAAACAATTATTAAAGCGGAGGACATGCAATGCAGGTTTATTATTTTACTCGAACCGGAAGATGCGAAAAAATCGCCGATTCGATCGCCGTGGCAAACGGGGTGCAGTCACTCAAAATTGAGGACGGCAAAGACTGGGGCGGAAAGCTCAATTTTGTCAAAGCGGGAGCCGCCGCTGCAAAGAAAGAGTCGATAAAAGCAACCTATCAAAAACTGTCGGACGAAGGTGAAGTGGTGCTTGTTTTCCCGATATGGGCAGGTACTTTTCCGCCCGGTGTGCGTGGATTTATCGAAGAAAACGATACGAAACGCATAACCTTGGTGGCGGTCAGTGCCGCCACAAGCCTTGGTGAGTCGGAAAAGTCGATGTTCAAAAAGGTTTATGAGATCAAGGGCAAGGACATGAACCCACCGGCAGAGCTGATGAAATAGAAACCTTTTTAGTTACAAGATAACCCTACGGAGAAAAACCTTGAAAGCAGAGATAATAGCGGTCGGCACCGAGCTGTTGCTTGGAGACATTGTCAACACAAATTCGCAGTATCTTTCAAAAGAACTCGCGAAGATGGGATTTGAGGTCTACTACCAATCGGTGGTAGGCGACAATGTTCAGCGCCTTACCGAGGCGGTGAAACTTGCCATGACAAGAAGTGGGCTGATTGTGTTGACGGGCGGACTCGGTCCTACCGCCGACGACTTGACTAAAGAAACGGTCTGCGAGGTGTTTAAAGACCGTTTGGAGATGGATGCCGATGAGCTGAAAAAAATTCAAAACTTTTTTGCCTCAATCGGAAAGACGATGACACGAAACAACCAAAAACAGGCAATGTGCCCTGTTTTTGGCGAAAAGATGATAAACGACGTCGGTACCGCGACCGGAGCGATATTCTTTGACAAGGTGAGCGATGTGATGGCGGCGGTACTCCCCGGACCGCCGAAAGAGATGGAGTGGATGTTTGAGCATCAACTTCGTCCGAAATTGGAAAAGTTTCAAAGTGGCTGCCTTGTGTCGAAGGTGCTTCGCGTCTATGGCATCGGCGAATCGGAACTGGAGCCCAAGATACAAAACTATCTCAACAGCACCAACCCGACGGTAGCGCTCTATGCGAAAGAGCAGGAAGTCGCAATTCGCATCACTGCAAAGGCGGACACCCCTGTCATGGCGACGACGCTTGTCACAGGAGTGGAAAGTCGGATACGACTTGTTTTGCAGGAGGCGGTGTATGCGATCGGCGACAGCTCACTGGAACGTGTCGTTGTCGGTCTGTTGCATGACAAACTCAAGACTCTTGCCACCGCAGAAAGTTGTACCGGCGGCATGTTTTCTGAGTTTATCACCTCGGTAGAGGGTTCTTCCGAAGTGTTTTTGAGTGGACTTTGCACCTATTCCAACGACAGCAAATCATCACTTCTCGGAGTGAAGAAAAAAACGATAGAAAAACACGGTGCGGTTTCGGGACAGGTGGCAGGCGAAATGTCACGAAACGCCTGCAGTCAAACAGGTGCCGACATCGGTGTCGGAATCACCGGAATAGCAGGGCCGGGCGGTGGCACAGCAGAAAAGCCTGTTGGGCTTGTCTACATATCAATCACCTATGAAAAGCTTACATTTGTTAAACGCCTTGACCTCGGAAAGGGTCGTGGACGTGATTGGGTGCGACTTGCGGCAGTAAAAAACACGCTTGACCTGCTGAGAAAAATTCTTTGCGACATGGAACTTGGCGACGACGTTCGGGTATTTGAAGAAAAAGAAGTTACCGACTATGAGAGTTTGCCGGTATCAAGAGGCAAGGCTTCAATCGGCGGTGTGCTAAAATTTATAGTGATTTTGCTGATTTTGGCAGGAGTTGCCGTCGGAGTTTTTTTCGGCATCAACTATCTGCGAAACAGCGGACGTGAATTTCATCTGCCGGAGGCAACCCCTGACTTTATACTTGACATCATCGGTGGTGGGACAGAGTCGAGTTATCCTGCATTCAAGGGGAAACCCTCGACCGGAAGTGATGAGTATGTAGGTGCGGTACAGGAACATCTTGCCGTTTTGTCAGAGCAAAATCCCGATACGGTAGGATGGCTATATGTGCCGAGCACCGACATTGAACTGCCGATAGTCAAAGGTGAGAACAATTCGGTTTATACCACCGCGGGGTTTAATAACGAACCCCTTGACGGTGGTATTGCTTTTATGGATGCACGCGAGATCACGCAGGACGTCAAAAGCACCAATACCATAATATACAGCAGTAATCAACTGGGCGCTCTCGCTCAGTTGGAACACCCCGATAGGGCACAGCAGGTTCAAAGTTTTAGCTTTGTTACTGCCGATGAGGTTCAGGAATATCAGATAGTCTCGGTCTATTTCGATGATACTATGGAAAATGAAGGTATCGATACCGCCTCGCAGTACGGTTTCGAGACACTGCGTAGTCAGATGGAGTTTGTTGTAGGGGTTAAGGCCCGTTCGGTTTTCAACTATCCGATAATTACGGCGGAAAATGATGATTATATGAGCCTTGTGATGCCGAGCGATCTGTCGCCGACCACAAACCTTGTGGTGGTAGGCAAACTGCTGAACCCGGGCGAAAAAGCGCAAAATTACGATTTGACCGAAAACACCTCGGCAATCATGCCGAGCGTGTATTACAGCAAAAATGGTGGAGATCAGCCAAGCGTGGAAGAAACCTTCCTGAAAATCGCGGCACAGCTCGGTTCAATGACCGCTACCGATAGTTTTGTCGGCCCGATGGAGAACGATATTCCTCTTCTTGGAGAAATTCCGGTTGATTCCGGTACGACGAGTGGATCCTCCGAAGTGCAGAGTGGCACAAACGATGATGACGATAGTTCGACCGACGATGATGAATCAGACAACGACTCTTCCTCTGATGACAGTTCGCAGAGTTCTTCCGACTCGTCTCAAAGCAGTTCTTCCCAAAGTAGCTCCTCCCAAAGTAGTTCATCGCAACAGTCGTCATCCTCACAGTCTACAACTCCACCACCGGTGGTCACGCCCGATCCGGGCGGAACGTTGACTGTCACCATGAACGGAGTGGTGACAACGGGAAGCACACTTGATATTTTGTCACGCATAGTTGCGATAGAGATGTCGCCAAGCTGGCCTGCCGAGGCACTCAAGGCGCAGGCGGTTGCGACCTATACTTGGATACTCAACGCGCAGGCAAGCGGCAATGCGGCGCCGTCTGTGGCTGGTCGAAGCACGCCGGACAGCACCGTGTCGGCGGCGATACAGAGCGTTGTTGGGCAGAAGATGCTCTATGGTGGTGCTGTGCCGTTTACTCCGTACTTTGCATCGTCTGCAGGCAGAACAAACGGTTCGCATGAGGTGTGGGGCGGCTATCTGCCGTATCTTGTATCGGTGGACAGTGCGGTCGATGCAAGTGCTTCCGGCTTTCAAGGCACCACCGTGCTTTCCGAGGCAGAGGCACAGGCGATGATCCTTGCAAAAACAGGAATCGACGTTACCGGAACCGACCCAAACACGTGGTTTGTGGTGGTGGACGAGACATCGGGCGGATACAACAACAACATGACGATAGCAGGACACACCCATTATCATGGCAAGGCGATAACGGGGCGCGCAATACGAGATACGATACTCAGCGGTTCCGGTCTGAGAAGTGCGGCGTTTGATGTGAGCTATGCCGGCGGAGTATTTACCTTCACAAGCTACGGCTATGGACACGGTGTCGGAATGAGTCAGTGGGGAGCATATTTCTATGCTCAACAAGGCTGGAGCTATCAGCAGATTCTTACACATTATTACACCGGAGTTTCGATTGGTTAAAAACATATCGGTGGTATTGTAGCGATGTTATAGGGCGAAGAATCGATGGTTATCATCGACTTATTTAAATTTTGAGAAGGGGAGCAAAGAATGATTGAAAAACAAAAAATCGGCAGTTCCGGTGCAGTGATAGCAGTGTTGATTATTTCCGCATTAGTATTCGTTTTACCTTTGTTGACCGCGTTCCTACTTTCTTTTCAGAGCTACAGCCCGCTCAGCGGACTTTTTTCAAGTTATTGGGTTGGATTTGAAAATTTCACTCGAATTTTCGACAGCTTTGTTTTCTCTTCGCTGTTGTTCAACAGCGTACGGTTGTCGGTGGTGGGTAATATTTTGCCGATAATCCTCGGTGTGTTGATTGCAAAACTTATCTGCGCAAACTGCGAAAACATTCGCCCCCTTTGGATGGCAGGACTGCTACTTCCGGCATTTGTGCCGTCGAGTGTCTATGCCATGCCTGTTATAAAGTTTTTTTCAGAAGAACTGTTGCTCGGGGGGATGACCGGTTTTGATCTAACGTTTTTTATCGTATCCGGAATACCAAAGATGTTCTTTGCCGCTTTTTTTGCGGTAGCGGCATCGTCCCTTGCGAGAAAAACTTCGATGGGCGCCGCTGGTGGACTGTTGATCGCAGGGGCAACACTGCTGTTTTTTGCAATAACAAACTTGCTATCGCCTGATCCTCAGGCACTTTCCCTTTTGCAAAACCCACTCAACATGGAGTATAGCGATACCTTTGGCTCTTACCAGGTTCGCAGTGGATTGATGATGGGTGAGTTTAGTCTCGGAGCGGCGGTTTGGATGGTGAAAACCTTTTTGCAACTGGTTGCTTTTTCAGTGGGAATAATCGTACTGAATACATTTTTTAGGTCAGATAAATCAAAAGATACGCATGTGGAAGAGTATAGTGTCACAACAGGAAAATCTAACAGTGCCACCACGATCTTTTTCTTTAGCATAGCAGTGATAATTGCACTGTTGCCGCCCATTTTGTCGCTTGTATATGATGACACGACGGATGTCGGGGCAGTGACCACGCTAGGCGGAATGACACCGTCGATAGGCAACAGCTTGATAATAGTGACAGCGACCACGGCACTCTTTTTGCTGTTCACAGGGCTTTGTGTTTTTGCCGCCGTGAACCTATCTATAACGCAAGCCGCAATGGCCTGCGGTGTGATGGCACTGCTTGGCGGAAATATTATGGGTCAATATCTGCTTTCCCGCTCGCTTGGTATGATAAATACCCTGTTTATTGTGCCGATTGCCGAGTTTATAAAGCCGGAAATCATTCTCTGCATATCGGTGCTGGCAATTATTGCATCAAAACAACATCAATCAAACGGTGGTCTTCTGCGTGCAATGAAACCGTATCTTGTCCTGTATACCGGAATGTTTGCGGCAATCATGTGGGGGAGTTTTCTAAGTGAAATGTATTACTCATCCGATCCGTCAATGTTCTCGGTCGCCTTGCTTGCACAGAACTATTCCTTGGGCGTTCAAGGGTTTGCAGGTGTCACGATTATACTGTTGCTTGCGCTGCCGCCGCTGGTTTTTGGCAAGATATCAATCTTCCTTTTTGATCGATTTAGTGGCAAAGAAAACGTCGATTCAACCTCAGATTTCGGCCGATAAAAGAAAAATTCGACAAAATGACGATAAAAAGCTTGCATTTGTCGCGCAAGTGTGGTATAGTAGTATAGCTAATCTGATATTAAAAAACAGTAAAAAGGAGCATAAAAAGCATGGCGAATATTAAGTCCCAAAAGGATCGCGTAATTCAGACAAAGAAAGAGACAGCTCGTAACAAGGTTGTGAAGTCGAATCTACGCTCGACACTTAAAAAGACAGTAACAGCGATTGAGAACGGTGATCAATATGATATGGCGAAGGCCGTTGCAACGGTTGACAAGGCCGCATCTAAAGGCATCATGCACAAGAACACCGCCGCACGTCGCGTTTCAAAGTTGATGAGAAAAGAGAACATCGGAGCTATCCATCATCACAAATAAAAAAGAACCATCGGACTGCTTGTTCGATAGTTCTCGGTAATGTTTGCAAAAAAGTATGGCAGAGTCAAGTCTCATGCCATGCTTTTTGTTGCGTTATAAAATCAATCACTAGTTCGACGAGAGCAATAGATGCTAGGCTGTTACGGGCGGTGGAGTGATCTGCCTTTTAAATCTTATCCACGATGCACGTCAAGCCCCATGCGAGAAAGAAAGGCGAAAAGCACGTCACAGTCGTAATAATGCAGTTCACCTACGCCTTTTTCGGCACAGAAACACATCAATTTTTCGGCATCATTTTCAAAGATGTAAATGTCACGATAGTCGTCAAGGTGAACGCCGAGAGGGGCGTTGTTAAATGCACTCAGAACAAAGACTTTTCTTCCGTCTTGCCGCAACTCGCTATAACGCGCATAAGCCTTGTTGCCGGCTTCGGTTTCGGTAAATTCGTTGACGACAAGTGCCACAGCACTCCCTTTTTTTCGAAGCCTGAAATACAGCAATGCACGGAGAATGAAAAGTGCTTTTTTCATATGGTTTTTCCCTTTCTCGACAGCTTCTGTCTTGCTCAATTCGGTATGTTCATTGAGATGAAAGTTATCTCAACCGAGCTGCTATCGTCTTCTTCAAAGTGCCGATCCCGTTGTCGCGTATCTTTTCCATCTTTTTCAGTATTTCGTGGTTTTCGACCACGATTTTTTTGTATTCATCAAAACTCATTTCTGTAAAAGGCAGATCGACATAGGAAATATATCGAAGTTTGAGTGGAACAAGATCACCGATGCGGTCGCTTTTCAGTATCGGAATAATTCCAAACCGAATATATTCGATGATTTTTGTGGGAGTGGCGACATTGTTGACAGGACTGTCGTCACGAAGGGCGAACCCGAAATGACAATGCTCATACTCCTCGAACACCCTTTCGATAGTGACGCTGTCGATGGAAAAGCTATTTGGCATAACGGCATCTTCCTGCTGTCGGTTAAAGTCATCGATGTCGTGTGTAAATACTGTAAATCTAAACTGCTCGCCACATTTTTCTATCGTTTGCTTCATTAACGGAACATTCTGCCATACCATGGTATTTCCTGCATATATAATATTGTAGGGAGGAACTGTCGGTTTTTTGGCGATCAACTCGTCGATGTTCGTGTCAAGTGAGGTAAATACGCCGGTGTTGATTGGATTCACGAGTTTTTTTGAATATTTTTTTTCATAGTGTTTTGCCATCGCATCACTTATGATAAGCGTGCAGTCGGCGTTTTCAAGCAAAAGCTCCTCTGCTTTTGTAGCATGCTGTGCCTCCAGAAAGTTAAGTTGCATGACATATTCTTCCGGAAGCGCGCCGTGTACATCCCATATTTTATATACGCCTTTTTGTTTCAAGAGCCTTTCGGCAACGTTGCCGATGATATTTTCTTTGCAACGGATTGCACTGTGAATGTATAACACACGACACAACTTGGCGATCTCAAGCGCCAATTTTGCACTTTTTTTGCAGTGTGGCAGAAGGTTTACTACGAGGTGCCGTTCGTCGACCTTTTGGCAATAAGGTGAGGTCACTTTTTTCTTGTCGGCCGAAGTATCGGAAAGGTTCTCAAAATCGAGGTGCACGCAACAAAGGGGGGCGAAAACAAAACTATCGATCGCCAGCACCCGCTGCATATATCCTTCGGTAGCATCAACGCAAAAGGGCGACAGCACACAGATTGTGTTGTTGCCCTTTTGATTGTTTTGCTCTATAAATTGTTTGACTGCATCTTGAATATGTTTTGCCATAATTCCCCTTGCGGTAAGTAAAGTTTAGGTTATGCTAAAACACAGAGCGAACCAGCTCGACCATTTGGTCGATTTTTTCTTTGCTGTTGCGCTCGGTCAAGCACCACAAGATTCCATGCTCAGTCTTTAATCCGCCGAGTATATTGTTGCAGCTTAATACTTTGAGTATTTCATCGGCTCGGTCACTGGCGGTGACAAATTCGAAGAGAAAATCGCTGTCAAACACGGCGGAGATACCATCAATTTCGCAAAGACGATTGAAGGCATAGTGGGCGAGTGAGTAGCTGTCGATCGCGACTTTTCTCATGCCTTCGCCGCCCAGAGCTGCCATATATACGGCAGAGCGAAGAGCACAGTTTGCCTGATTTGAACAGATGTTGCTGCCGGCTTTTTCGCGTCGAATATGTTGTTCTCGCGCTTGAAGGGTCAGGACGTATGCTTTTCGACCGTCATTGTCGGTCGTTTCACCAACAATTCTGCCGGGGAGTTTGCGTGTCAATTTGTTGTTTGTTGCCATGAAACCGAGGTAGGGGCCGCCAAAAGCGAGTGGCATACCGAGCGGTTGAGCTTCGCCGACCGCAATGTCTGCGCCACACTCACCCGGCGATTTTAGCAGTGCAGAGGCGTGAGGGTGGATGCCCATGATAGCCTTGGCCTTGCCTGCGTGGATTTCTTCAACAAGGCAAGGTGCGTCTTCGATGATGCCAAACCTGTTGGGTTGTTCAAAATATACGGCACAAACATCGTCTGCGATGTCGCCGATAACAGTCTTGCCGTTTTTTGAGGGAAGTATGCGAAGTTCCTGTTCCCGTCCAAATGCGTAGGTTTTCAGTACTTCCAGCGTTGTTGGTTTTACGGCATCACTCACGAGTATCGCACTGCGTTTTTTGTCAACACACATGAAGCAAGCTTCGGCGGCGGCGGTGGATCCGTCGTACACCGATGCGTTAGATGCTTGCATATCGGTCAGTCGGCAAATCAACGTTTGATATTCAAAAATTGATTGCAAGATCCCCTGTGAAATTTCTGCCTGATAAGGGGTATAGGCGGTCAAAAACTCCTCCTTATCGGCAACTGCGCCGACGATGGAGGGGATATACCGATTTTCTGCGCCTGCACCCATGTAAATTGAGTCGTATTGAGTGTTTTTTGCACCAAGAGCAGCAAAGAAGTCGACCACTTCACATTCGCTGAGACCGTCCGGCAGGTCGAGTTCGGTTTTGAAAACCTCGGGAGGCACCGTACGAAACAGCTCGTCGGTCGATTGCACCGACAGCGCGTCGAGCATCTCTTGGATCGCCTTGTTTTTATTGCAAAGATAGTCCAATTTGTATCGTTCCTTTCACAATTGCTGAATTTTATTTGTGACAGCCCTTATAGAGTTTCACAGAAAGCGGCATATTCTTCAGCCGAGAGGAAGTCGGAACCGGTTTTGCCGTTGATGCGAAACAGCCAACTGCCATACGGGTCGTCGGAGATCTTTTCGGGAGCATCGGCGAGTTCTGCATTTACCTCGCAGACGTTGCCGGACAGAGGAGCGTAGACTTCCGAGACGGCCTTGACCGATTCTACTTCACATACCGAATCGCCTTCAGCAACCTCGAAATCTGCCTCCGGAAGGTCGATAAATACGATGTCGCCTAATTCTTTGACTGCATAGTCGGTCAGGCCGATGGTGACGATGTCGCCTTCGACTTTTGCCCACTCATGGCTCTTGCTGTAAAGAAGATCGTTTTTGATGTCCATTATTTTGTCCTTTCATAATTAACATATATCTATTTATTGATCAGCACAATATTTTGGTGAACCGATATCTTTTGTTGTGATGATGAAAAACATATTTTCAAACTATCTCTCAAACGGAAGTTTACATTTTTCTGCCGCAATTTTTTTACCGCGAATTTCTATCTCGAAATTTGTCTCGTCGCATTTTTCTATTATCGCCATGGCAAAAGCACCCCCAAGTGTCGGGCAGTGGGTGCCGGAGGTGATGAAACCGACATTTTTGTCGCCGACAAAGACATTTTCGCCACCGCGTGCGATGCCACGGCCTGAAATTTTCAGACCGATTCGACATTTATCAACCGGTTTGGTTAATGCTTCTTTGCCGACAAAATCAGGTTTGTCAAGTTTCACTGCGAAATCGAGTCCGCACCAAAGAGGGGTAATGTTTTCGCTCAGCTCATGTCCATAGAGTGGCATTGCCGCCTCAAAACGAAGAGTGTCACGACAACCAAGGCCGCACAGGGTTACTTCCGATTCCGAGGCGAGTGCGTTGAACAGTTGTTCTGCGTTAGCCGTATCGCAATAAAACTCATAACCTTTTTCTCCGGTGTATCCGGTAGTTGAGACAAGACAGTTGACACCTGCTATGATGATGTTTTCTTTGAAGGTATAGTAACGCTCCGGCAGTTCTTGCTCGGTTAATCTGCTCACAACATCTTTTGTAAGGGGCCCTTGCAGTGCGAGTTGTGCTGTTTCGGCAGAGCGATCTTTGATGGTGACGTCGCCGATGAGTAGAGATCGGATATGTTCAAAGTCCTTTTGGTGATTGCAGGCATTACCGACAATCATATAACGCTCGTCACAAAGTCGATAGACCAGAAGGTCGTCCACAGTTCCACCGTCCGGAAAGCACATGGGGCTGTAGCGAACTACACCCACCTTCAGATTTTCAAAGGTGTTGGTGAAGATGTATTCGAGGTTTTTTAGAGTGTCGCTGCCCTGAAGAATGAACTCGGTCATATGTGAGACATCAAAAAGTCCGACGGCATTTCTGACGGCATTGTGCTCTGCAATAATGCCTTCGTACTGAACCGGAAGCAGATAATCGGCGAAGTCAACCATACGGCCGCCATGTTCGATATGTTTGTTGTAAAACGGGGTTTGTTTTGGCATTTCAGTTACTCTTTTCCTACGGTTGTTTTGTTGGATTGCCGTCACCGTGATTCAAAAAAACACATTGACGGCAGGCCGTGTTATTTGTTGGGCGATTGATCATAATGCCCTAGAATAATGATAATAAATCCGACTCATTTTGTCAACATGCATTTGAAAACAAAAGTAAATTTAATACTATTTACAAGCTTTTGTCACATCTTTTACATATTCGAGATTTATTATATATATAACAAATAGAGGTGCTCATAATCGGTTACATCTATTTGAAATCAATATAGCAGACGCGGCGGTACTTCCAAAAAAACCTTCATCCTCTCTCCAAAAAAAATTCACAAAATCTTCTTACCGCCGCATTCAAACACAAAAAAGCCCACCATTAGGTGGGCTTTTTTGTGTTTGAATTATATTATTGTTTAAGCGCTATAGCAAGATCACTTAGCTGTGACGCCTCGACCTCGTCGGGACAACCGGTCATAAGCTCGCCGGAATTTTGCATTTTTGGAAATGCGATGACTTCACGGATACTATCCTCGCCGGCTAGAAGCATACAGATGCGGTCTAGGCCAAATGCAAGCCCACCATGTGGCGGTGCTCCATAGCGATATGCCTCCAGCAAAAAGCCGAAGCTTTCCTCCATGCGCTCTTCTGTGAATCCGAGCAGTCGGAACATACGCTGTTGAAGTTTTGGATCGTTTATACGCATCGACCCGCCTCCGAGTTCATAGCCGTTGACCACCAGGTCATAGGCTCTTGCTCTGGCGTTTTGGCCTAACTCCTCAAGCTGTTCAATATCTTCGCTGTTTGGTGCGGTGAACGGGTGGTGCTTTGCAACAAGACGATTATCTTCTTCGTCATATTCAAACAGCGGAAAGTCGGTTACCCAAAGGAATGCGAAGTCGTTTTCGCCATACAGCTCGAATTTCTTGGCAAGGTGACAACGAAGCGCCCCAAGTGCTGCAAAAACAACCGATTGATCGGTATCAGCCACCAATAGAAGCACGTCGCCGCTCTGGGCATCGGCTTTTTGATGTATCGCGGAAATTTCGTTTTCTGATAAGAATTTTTCAAACGAAGAGCTTGGCTGTTCGGTCAGACGGGTGAAGGCGAGCCCTTTTGCACCATATGTCTTTACGACATCGGTCAACTTGTCAATCTCTTTGCGGCTGAGGGTATCGGCAACGCCTTTCGCATTGATGAGTCGAACGGCACCGCCGCCAGCCACGGCATTTTTAAAGACCGCAAACTCGGTGTTTTTCACAAGCTCGGTCACATCACAAAGCTCCATGTCAAATCGCATGTCCGGTTTGTCGCTTCCAAAACGCTCCATCGCCTCGGCATAGGGGAGTCGAATAAAGTCACTGTCAAACTCGGTGCCTCGTACCTTTGTCCAAAGTTCTTTGATGTACCCTTCACTGATCGACATGACATCCTGTTCGTCGCAGTAGGACATTTCAAGGTCAACCTGTGTAAACTCCGGTTGGCGCTCTGCGCGAAGATCTTCGTCACGGAAACAACGTGCAATCTGCATATAACGATCAAATCCGGAAAGCATGAGTATTTGTTTATAGAGTTGAGGGCTTTGTGGAAGTGCAAAGAATCTGCCATGCTGTACACGGCTGGGGATGAGGTAGTCACGAGCACCTTCCGGAGTGCTTTTTACCATGCAAGGGGTCTCCACATCGACAAAACGATGCAGGTCGAAATAGTCGCGCGTAAGCTTGGTGATGCGATGGCGCAACATCAGCGAACGGTGTGCGTTTTCACGTCGCAGGTCGAGATAACGATATTTGAATCGAAGTTCGTCGCGCACCGATACATTGTCGTTCACCTCGAAAGGAGGCGTCTCTGCCTCGCTGAGAATTTGCATGTCCGATACATAAAGTTCGACATCGCCGGTAGCTATTGTGGAATTCTTGCTTTCACGCTCTCGCAATTCGCCCTGTACGATAACGCAGAATTCACCGCGCAGACGCTTGGCCTTTTCGAAAAGTTGTTCATCGGTTTTGTCATCAAAGCTGATTTGTACGATACCGCAGGTATCCCTCAGATCGGCAAACAGCACGGCACCGAGGTCACGAACCTTGGCAATCGAGCCGGCTACAGTGATTTTTTCTCCTACCGTCGACAGCGAGATTTCGTCGCTATAATGTGTTCTGCGCAGTTTTCCAAGTTGTTCCATATCTTAAAGAGTTCCTTTCTGTGTTTTCAAAAATTCGCCGAGATTGTCGAGCGACACGCTCTGCTCTTCTCCACCGTCCATCGGGCGAACCGATATCTCTCTGTTCGCAATTTCCTGCTCTCCTATCACGGTGCAGAAACGGCATCCGAGGCGAGATGCTTCTTTCAGTTGAGGCTTGACACCCTTGCCGGCGATACCGCAAAGGGCGATATGTTTATCGTCACGCAGCTCGGTGACCAGCCGAAATGCCTCAATAGCACCGCTTTCATCGGCAGATGCGAGATAAATGTCGGGGCGGGGCGGGGCAAAATTTTCCATGAGCCCCTCCGCTGCAAGCGTAAGCATTAATCGTTCCACACCGAACGCAAATCCGATGCCGGAAATATCAGGGCCGCCCAGCGTTTTTGACAGTCCGTCGTATCGACCGCCACCTGCAAGTGTCTTGGCGGCTCCCGCCTTGGCATGTTTGAGTTCAAATACGGTACGCGTATAATAATCAAGTCCGCGCACCAGTTTTCGATCTAGAAAGAAATTCACCTCTGCAAGTGTCAACAATTTTTTCAGCTGTTCAAAGTGATCGCTACAATCACTGCAAAGAAAGTCAAGCATGGACGGCGCGTCTTCTACCAATTTTCCGCAATTTTCGTTCTTACAGTCAAGAACGCGAAGTGGATTGTTTTCAAAGCGGCGGTTGCAATCACCGCAAAGAGAATCTCGATTTTTTACAAGATATTCCGTCAGTCGTGCCTTGAAGTCGGCGCGGCATTCCCCGCAACCGAGTGAAGAGAGGTGAAGCACCGTGTCTTTGACACCGTAGGCATCAAAAAGTCGTGTGAGCATGATGATCATCTCGGCATCGGCGATAGGTTTGTCGGCGCCGTACTGTTCACATCCGATCTGGTGGAACTCTCGCTGTCTGCCGTCCTGTGGCTGCTCATATCGAAAAAAACTGCCGTAATAGAACGTTTTGACCGGAAGAGGCCCGTTGAGTGTTCCTGCCTCGACCAGGGCGCGGCATACACCTGCGGTTCCTTCGGGACGCAGGGTAATGCTTCGATTTTTTTTGTCGGGGAAGGTGTACATTTCCTTTCCGACAACATCGGTATCTTCACCGATGCCACGCAAAAACACCTCACTATGTTCAAAGTGCGGTGTCCTAATTTCGCCGTAACCGTAGCGAGTGAAAACCTCTCGGGCGGTCTGCTCCGCGAACTGCCAAGCGGCAGTTTCAAGCGGCAGAATATCTTTTGTTCCTTTTGGTGCAGAGTAACGTGGCATTAGTGGTGTTATCCTTTCTGATTTATGTGATAGCAAAAAACCCAAAAGCTTCAAACGAAAGTTCAAAGCTTTGGGCTGTCGAAAGTTCGACAACCTCTTCACTCAAATGCCCTAGACAAGACATTTTTCGGTAGCGAAAAAGTTATTTGATGTTTTAACATTCCGAGAAAATTTGAGAAAATGCAAAGAGTGCGGTTTTGACTTAAAGTGTTGGGTTGACAATGTTTCTCCAGTCAAAGTCTCCACGCTCCAAGCCGAGAACAAGGACTTCGGCGGTGGCGATGTTTGTGGCGACCGGAATATTGTGCATGTCACAAAGACGCAGCATATTCCATTCTGCAAGGCTGGGAGGTGTTTGGGCTAGTGGATCACGGAAATACAAGAGAAGGTCGATTTCGTTGCAAGAGATGCGCGCCGCTAGTTGTTGATCGCCTCCTGTTTTTCCCGACAAAACTCGTTTTATCGGAAGCCCTGTCTCTCGTTCGACTACCTTTCCGGTTGTTCCGGTTGCGAGCAGCGAATGTTTGGCCAATATACCCCTGTAAGCGATACAAAAGTCAATCATGAGTTCTTTTTTTGAGTCGGATGCTATCATGGCTACATTCATTTGTGCTTTTCCCTTTCTGTTCGTTTTGTGCCTTAGTTTGTCATATCTCAAAGATCAGCGGCTCATATTCGCCGATAATCCTTTTTGCGATCCTACGGAATATTTCCCATTCCAGCGACTCTTGATCGGGTGCAGTGCCGGAGGTGGCACAGCTGTAGAGGTAGGGAGAGTTCATAACCACTCCGATAAGCTGCGCGCCGACACCGTCTATACATTCGTCGAGATCGGGTATCGGATTTTGTCCTTGCACCGTGAGCAAAACTTTATTGAGAAGCAGTCGGATTTTTTTCACACCATGCCGTTCTAATTCTCCGACTACAATTGCCCCGTCTCGCACCGCCACAGGGTCGGGTGTTACGACTGCTATCGCCTGATCACTTACACCGGATGCGGCTCTAAAGGGCAAGCCGAGGCCTGCAGCCGTGTCAAGAATAATATAGTCGTAATCAGAGCGCACGCGGGAGGTGAGTGCATTGATCGAGGCCGGTGTGATATTCCCATCGACGTAGGGTGCACTGATGATGTTGAGACCAAAATGCTGGTCGCTGACAACAATTGCTTTTTCGATCGGGCAGATTCCCGAGACAATGTCGTTAATGTCGTAGACTGTTTGGGCGCTGATTCCGGAAATGATATCGACACTGCGAAGGCCGGCGTCCAGTTCGATGAGGAGCACCTTTTTTTCCAGGAAACACAGTGCTGAGCCAATACAAACCGAGACGGTGCTTTTGCCGGTACCGCCTTTTCCCGAGGCAAACATTATTATCTCTGCCATCTTTCGGTCTGTTCCTTTCTCGGTTTGTCCGTGTTTCGTTATTTTCGTAAAACTAGACTACTTTTTTGGGGCTGTAGTAGCTTGTTGCAAAGCTGTCTATATCGATAGAATAGCCGGCAGCTTCGGCAAAGACCATTGCCTCGAACTCCTCAAAAAACATTTCGTAGATGAGAGAGGCGCGATAATCGTTCTCGATCATCTCGGTGTCGTCCTCTTCGATGATGTATACCGAGGTTGCATAGTAGTTTTCAATTGTTCCGGTATCTCCGGGTGAACCGGCGGAAATTTGCTCGAACTGTTCGGTACTGTATGTTGTATTCTCGGCACTGACGAGATCGTCACGATAGTATTCTTCCGGTGTTTCGGCATTGTATTCGGCCAACGAGGCATTTTCAAGCGCCTTGGGCAGATATTCTTCGATGACTTCCTCGACGGTATCCCCGTCTTCCAATGCATTTACAATGTCCTGCGCAATCTCATGTTGCTCAAGAGTTACGTCTTCGGCGAGAGTTGTATACTCTGCGGTGATTAGCGGAACATCGATCAAGGTAATAGGGGTGTATGTCGATCCGAAGAATTCAGCAATTTCATCGTTTGTCGGCTGTTTTTCTCCATCGTTATCGTAAAGTTCGGTGAAAAGCAGATCGAATTTGTATAGAAGAAGCGAGTAATCGGCATACGACTGCTCTCCAATACCGTTTTGGGAAAGGTAATCTGCCGACTGTGGATAGGAATAGGCGAAGTTGAAATCAAATTCTGATTGTTGCTCTTCGGTTAAAGTTTTGCCGGCACCATCGAAGTTGCGGTTGGCATAGGCAAGTTTGTAGATGATATTCATGGTCTCGGTTTCGATCAGCTCTGTAACGGGAGTGCCGCTCTCATCGGTTTCGGCCAAAAAGTTCTCAGAACCGTAATAATCGGGATATATGGCATTATATGCCTCCAGCTGTGCAACGAGGTATACACCGTCGGTGACGACATATCCGTCGATGGTGACCACCTCTTGCGGCCCCTTGCAGCCGGTTAATATCAGCGTTGTCAAGATACAGATGATTACTGTTATCACACCGCCACGGCGTGTAGATTTTTGCATATCGGTTTCTCCTAAATATTATTTCCTTTAATTTTACCACATATCATCCCTTCTTGTCAAAGAAATGATACAATTTTTGCACAAAAACAAAATTCATTATATATTTAATATTATGAGCAGTATGTTTTGCGATTTTGCGCTGTCTATGAATTTAGAGATTGCGTTTTCCGCTGAGTATCACAACGATTCGCTTGCCTTCATATTCCGGCTTTTGTGCCAGTTCTTTAGCGGCGGTCAAAACTCCGCCCGAGCCGATAGAAAGAGGCAATCCATCGGTGTATAGTGCCTCGATGGCCGAAGTTCTTGCGGCGGGGGTGGCAACCGAGATTATTTCATCGACGATATACGGGTTATAGTTTCCGGGTACAATCGGCATTCCGATGCCGTCCAAACCGTGTCGACCCGGCATACTGCCGGACAACACCTGACTCTCGTATGGCTGTACGCCGATGACATTGATGCCGTTTGTCCATGCCTTGATATACTCGCCGCTGCCGCTTATGGTGCCGCCGCTGCCGACACCGACGACGATGCAGTCAAATTGGTTTTCGGTTGCTTTGAGTATTTGGGGACCGGTAATGCGGCGATGAACTTCAGGATTATCATCGTTGTTCAGGAAATCGACAAAGTATCCGCCGAGGCGCTGCGCCAAGATTTCCGCCTGTTTGATAATGTCACGCGGTGCTGTGTTCGGATCGGCGAAGTGCAATTTTGTTCCGAGTGTTTCAAGCAGATTTTTGCGTTCGGTCGGAAGTGTCGAAGGAACTACAAGATGTGCCTGATGTCCGAGACTGAGTGCTGTGATGGTCAGAGCCATTCCAAAACTGCCGCCGAAGTAATCTACTACAGGCTGGTTTTTTTTCAGTTTTCCCGATTCCTTTGCAATCTTCAGCATGTTGTAGGCGACATAATCTTTTGAGGTTCCGGTTGGACCAAAAAAGTTGACTACACCGAATATTTCTGCCGACAGCTTGTGATGTCTCGCATAGCCGCCGAGAGATATGTATTTGAACTTTTCGCAAGATTCATAATAGTTATTGTAAACCACAGGTTTTCCTCCACTTACAGCCTGTAACTATCTCATTATATCTATTATAGCAAAAAAAATAAAAAGTACAAGGATTTTCTTGTGTAATATTGAAATTAGTTGCGTTTTTTGCTATTATTATAGATAATCAAGTTCAAATGGAGAATATGATTGATGAAAAGAGTAGTAAAAACAGACGATGCACCGAGCGCGATAGGTCCATACTCTCAAGGAATTGCTACCGAGAGCATGGTGTTTACATCGGGTCAGCTGCCTATTGATCCGTCTACCGGTGATTTCGAGTCGGACGAGATTAAAGGTCAAACAAAAAGATGCCTGCAAAACGTCGAGGCAGTTTTGAAGGCGGAAGGTTTATCGCTGTTAAACGTTGTCAAGGTTACAGTATTTTTGCAAGATCTTTCACATTTTTCTGAAATGAACGGGGTGTACGAAACATTTTTCACCGAAAACCATCCCGCTCGCAGTTGTTTTGAGGTTGCCGCATTGCCTAAAGCGGCGCTGATTGAGATTGAAGCGATAGCGGTACGATAGAGTAACTCAAGGAGAACCATTTGCCGAAGTTTCTTGATAGTTTTGATGTAGTGGTCATAGGAGCGGGACATGCAGGAATTGAGGCGGCACATGCCGCCGCAAGACTAGGTGCAGTTGTCGGGCTTTTTACCCTTACGCTGGATGGCGTGGGCAACATGCCCTGCAATCCGGCTATTGGAGGAGCGGCAAAAAGTCAGTTGGTTCGTGAGATAGATGCACTGGGCGGAGAGATGGCACAGGTAGCGGACAAAACCGCTATACAGGTGCGAATGCTCGGCATGTCAAAGGGTGCGGCGGTGAGGGCACTCAGGGTGCAAACCGATCGTTTGAAATATCACAGCATGATGAAACAGCGGCTGGAGAAGAATAAAAACATCCGATTGAAACAGGCGGAAATTGTCGATATATTGACCGAAGACGATGCCGTTGTCGGAGTGAAGACACGATTGGGGACTCGCTATGCGGCAAAAGCGGTCGTGATCGCTACCGGAACTTATCTCGGTGGGAGGATTTTTGTCGGAGATACAAACTATCCTTCCGGACCGGACGGACATCATGCCGCAATAAAACTTTCAAAAAATCTTGAACGGCTAGGAATTTCTCTTCGTCGTTTCAAGACCGGAACACCGGCAAGGGTGCATCGTGACAGTATCAATCTGTCGATGCTGGAAGAGCAACACGGCGAAGAGCAACCGTTTACTTTTTCTTACAGCACGAAAAAACCGCTAAAGAACCGTGCCGTTTGCCATATTGCCTACACCGATGAAACCGGACACGAGATACTTCGTTCCAATCTGCACCGCTCACCGCTTTATAGCGGCGACATAGTCGGTACAGGGCCGAGATATTGCCCCTCAATCGAGGACAAGGTCGTGCGTTTTGCCGATAAAAAGCGACATCAGATGTTCATAGAGCCGTGCGGACTCGATACCGACGAGATGTATGTTCAGGGCATGTCGTCATCGATGCCGGAAGAGGTGCAACATGATTTTTATCACAGTATTCGAGGTTTTGAAAATGTCGAGATCATGCGGGGAGCATATGCTATCGAATATGATTGTTGCGATAGCCTACAACTCACAAGCGGTCTTCGGTTCAAGCATATAAAAGGGCTTTACGGTGCCGGACAGTTCAACGGGACTTCGGGTTATGAAGAGGCGGCGGCACAGGGCCTTATAGCGGGGCTAAATGCCGCGAGAAGCTGCAACAGCAAGCCGGATGTGCATCTTTCCAGAACCGACAGCTATATCGGTAGCCTTATCGACGATCTGGTCACTCGTGGCACGGATGAGCCGTATCGAATGATGACAGCGCGTAGTGAATACCGACTTTTTCTACGGCAGGATAATGCCGATCATCGTCTTTGTCCGCTTGCAAAGGAACTTGGACTGCTGAAAAAATCGCAAGTCACGGCATTTGATAGACGTGTGGAGCAGGGCGACGCGCTGATGAAACTACTTAAGTCGATTCGGATAAAACCGGACGAGGTGAACGAGCTACTGACAGAAAGGGGAAGCGATCCTATTCGTAACTCCACCGCCGCCACCGAACTTTTGCGACGTCCACAGCTGACGCTGGATGATGTCATGAAAATAGCGAAGCTCGACGAGTTTGAGTTTGCGGTGATGCAGTATGTCGAGACCGAGATAAAATATGAGGGATATCTTGCACGGCAACAGGTAAAGATAGAACAGCAAAAGCGAGATGAACGATTGGTGATTCCGCAAGGATTCGACTACAATGCCGTCAGCCATCTTTCTGCAGAGGCAAGAGAAAAACTTTCTGCAAGAAAGCCGTCCAGCATAGCCTCGGCGGCTCGAATTCCGGGAGTGAATCCGGCGGATATTACGGTGCTGATAATTGCACTAAAACGAGGTTGATTTGCTGTACAACATGGAATGGCAAAGGCATGATGACGTAAAGGATATTTGTTTGGAAGTGTAGTTTCAAGCCGTATGTTTTTATGTCTTTCGGGCATAATGTGCTAGAATTTCACCATAGGTTTGCAGTGAACCGGATAAAACAACAAAAGAGGAATGAGGATTTATAATGCCGATTACAAAAAAGTTCGTGACGAGATTGTTCGTCTCGGCGGTGCTGATAGTCATTGCGGCTGTTGGCTCGGTGCTGATAAAAGAGACGATAGACAGCATATCTGCGCCGGAAAATTCACTGCCGACGATCAGTTGCAGTGTCGGATATACCACTGCATATATTGAGCGCGGCGGTTTTGAATGGAACTTTTTTACGCGTGTCGTGCGTGAGCCGACAATATCGCCACCCGATCTGCGATTGATAATCACCGATGTCACACCCGATACACCGATTATAATCAATTTTTCGAGGCAGGTTGAGACACTTGATGTTTCCATGAGCACAGGTCAGTATAGTACCGAATATGTGAATCAGGATGCCGAAGAACTCTACACCCCCACCGAGCCGGGCATATATAACTATTGCGTGGAGGCAGGATTCGATAGGGGATCTATAATATATTATTTTTCAGTCAACGTGAAAGCGTCGGTATAAAAAATTAATACAATAGAAAGGGAAAGAAGATGAGAGCGATAGTAACGGTAATCGGAAAGGATAGGGTCGGTATACTGGCGGAGGTCAGCACAATTTGTTGTGAGCATGGAGCTAACATCATCGATGTGCAACAGACCTTGATGGAGGAGACCTTTGTCATGGTTATGATGTGTGATGTCAGTGCGTTAAAATGCAGTTTTAATGAGTTTGTCGAGACAATGAAGACGCAAGAACAGCATATTGGCCTGAAGATAAATGTCATGCACGAGGATATCTTCAACTCGATGCACCGAATATAGAGACGAGGAGTATAGATGAAGTTAGGTGAAATACTGGAAACCACGCGAATGATTGAGGAGGAAAACCTCGATATTCGCACCGTTACCATGGGAATATCTCTGTCTGATTGTGCCGATGGTGACATAAAGAAAAGTTGCGATAAGGTTTACGACAAGATATGCAGCAGGGCGGAGCACATTGTGTCAACAGCCGATGATATATCGACAAAATATGGTATACCGATCATCAACAAGCGAATCTCGGTCACGCCGATAGCGATGCTTTCGGCGGCGAGCGGCGGCGATCCGGTTCTTTATGCAAAAACTCTGCAACGAGCCGCGGATACTGTTGGTGTGAACTTTATCGGAGGATACTCTGCCCTTGTACAAAAAGGTTTTTCGGCAGGGGATCTTGCGTTGATAAACTCAATCCCCGAGGCACTCTCGGTCACTCAAAACGTCTGTTCCAGCGTCAATATCGGTTGTACCAGAAGCGGTATTAACATGGATGCAGTGGCAATGATGGGCAACATAATACGGCGTAGCGCCGAGTTGACTGCCGACAATGACTGTATCGGTCCTGCAAAATTGGTGGTTTTTTGCAATGCGCCGGAAGACAATCCGTTCATGGCAGGGGCGTTTCATGGAGTGGGTGAACCGGATTGCGTGATAAATGTCGGCGTGTCCGGTCCGGGAGTTGTGCGCGCGGCACTCTCGAAGATCGAAGACGATGCCGATCTTTCAGACGTTGCGGAATTGATAAAGCGCACCTCGTTCAAGATTACTCGAATGGGCCAACTGGTAGGCATGGAGGCGTGCAAAATGCTGAACGTACCTTTTGGTATAGTTGATCTTTCACTTGCACCGACTCCTGCGATCGGCGACTCGGTTGCTTATATTCTAGAGGAGATGGGTCTTGAAATGTGTGGCTGTCACGGCACAACCGCGGCACTTGCATTGCTCAATGATGCGGTGAAAAAGGGCGGCGTGATGGCGTCTTCTCATGTCGGAGGACTTTCCGGTGCGTTTATTCCGGTGTCGGAGGATGCGGGAATGATTGCCGCGGCGGCAGATGGCACCTTGACACTTTCCAAGCTCGAAGCGATGACAGCAGTTTGCTCGGTCGGGCTTGATATGGTGGTAGTGCCGGGCGATACCTCGGCGGAGATTTTGTCCGCAATAATTGCAGACGAGGCGGCAATCGGAATGGTTAATCATAAGACCACCGCCGTGAGGATTATTCCGGCTATCGGCAAAACGGTGGGCGAAGAACTGTCGTTCGGAGGATTGCTCGGACGTGGGCCGGTAATGCCGATTATCTCAAAAAGTCCGCTGAAATTCATAAAAAGAGGCGGCCGTATTCCGGCACCGCTACAAAGTCTCAAAAACTAGTGGCATAGGGTGAGATTTGCATTTATAGTCAAATCACCCCAAAAATCATACAGTCCGTGCGTTGTCGTCATTCGCAATACAAAATATTACTCAATCCGACGCCATCTTTGTAAGCTTTTTAAAGTGGTTTAACTATACATAGCATCGACAATCAAGATTTCAGCTGAACTCAGCTCGAGTTTCGACACATGATTGCGGTGAAAATGGATGAGATGTCACACCGTTAGAATACTGAACACTTTTTGGTCGAGATAGGAAAAGGCGAAAAAACAATAGGAGGGATGACATGGTTATTTTTGCGGCAATATTGTTTTTGCTTAGCTTGATAGCGATACCCTTTCTTGTAAAATGCCGCAAGACGACAAGGTCAAAGCCGTTGAACACGGTAGCGATTATAGTTTGTGTCATTGTTGCCGTCGCAACTCTTGGTTATATCGGTTTGGCGGCTCTAGTCTTGAATGCAATTGCATAGCTGGATTTGAGACGACTTGTTTTCTATAGAGAGAGCCCCCGTCCTATAGGACGGGGGCTTGATTTTGGCGCAGTTCAGTTAGCCGTGTTTGCAAAGTAGTTGTTTCGATGCCTTATATCTCGACCCAGACGTTTCCAAGGCGATTGCTTTCAACGACTGAATGCGTGAACTTGACGCCTGCGATTCCCTCCTCGACGGTCGGGAAATCCATGTCGGCGTCAGTCAGTGTCTCGCCGTTCAATCTTTTCAAAAGGGCAGTGGTAAAGGTTTTGTAGATGTTTGCAAAGGCGACAAACAATCCTTCGGGATGGCCGGACGGAACTCGATTGAGCTCGGATGCTCGACCCGAGAGATATCCCATTCCACGATTTAGAATCTGCATGGGGCAACCTTTTTTAGTGAAGTATAAGAGGTTGGGGTTTTCTTGTACCCACTCGATTGCACCTTCCGTTCCGAAAATGCGAACGACAAGTCCGTTGGAGTGTCCGACGCAGACCTGTGAGAAGCTGAAAACGCCGTGTGCGCCGTTTTCATATTCCAGCAGCATGTTGGCATTCATTTCGAGAGGCTGTTCAAAGTGGTCGAGTACCGCACAGACTTTTTTGAGTTTAAGTCCTGTCAGATAGTATACCATATGCTCGACATGGGTACCAAGATCGCCGACACAGTTTGCGATTCCCGCTATTTCGGGGTTTTTACGCCACATAGAGAGTTTCTTTGTGGTTTGATCGCCTTTTCCGACATCGTCAATCAGCCATTCTTGCAAGAACTCGGCATTTACATTGATGACTTCACCGATCTCTCCGTCATCGATCAATTTTTTAGCCTGTTTTATCATGCAGTTGCCGGTATAAGAGTATGTAACGGCAAAGAAAAGGTTCTTTGCCTTCGCAAGTCGAGACAGCTCCTCGCCCTGCTCGACGGTGTGACAAAGTGGTTTTTCACACACGACATGAAAACCGTTCTCTAAAAACGCTTTGGCGATCTCGTAGTGAGTTTTATTTGGGGTGGTGATGACTACAAAGTCAATTTTATCATTTCGTTGTGCCTCTGCTCGAGCCATCTCGTCATAGGAACCGTAAACCCGATCGGTGCTCACACCGAGTTTTTTTCCGGTTTCACTGTTCAGCTGAGGATCGGTACTGAAACAGCCGGCCGTTAGAACCGCCTTGCTGTCGAAGTCGATGGCGGTACGATGCACTCCGCCGATAAAAGCGTTTAGACTTCCGCCTATCATTCCATAGTTTAAGTACTCTCTTTTCATAACAGCCCCTTAATCATTTAACATCTTTTTCTCATTTTATAACAACAAAATAAAAAAATCAACAACAAAAAAAATTATCATTTAAAAACCATAAGGTAGCTTTTATCTAAAACTTTGTTCCAAGTGGCTTTCACCACAATGCAGATTCTGCAAAAAGCATGTCATGATTACATATAAAAAGTGCGTCAAATCGCATTTCGGAGTTTTAGGATACGTTCAATTCTTGGCCTATTATATCGTTGGGTTATAAGACAGGGAAGATTAACGGCAAGGGCATAGAGCAACATAATCGGGATAACTTCAAGTGGGCAGAAAAAACCAAACAATAAAAAAGGCGGGATGGACAAAAGATGAATGAGCTCCGCCTTGCACGATTCGCTCAAAAAATATCTCAGCCCTGCGTCAGAGGTGTCGCGGAGGCGCTTTTTCTTTAACCCAACCCCTGTGATTGCGCTTCCGTCCGGAAGATAGCGCTTCCATCGTTTTATTGCAAAATACTTTTCATAGATCCTGCCTCCCTTTTCAAAATTTTTACTGCAAAAAAGAAGGTTGTTTCGATCGAAAAGTTTGTCCGGCATTATTCCCACCAGAAAAGCTACCGTTATCTGTATCATTGCCCATGCCAAAAAGCACGCCGCGATATTTTGCCATGGTGAAAGGAAGATAATTTGCATAAAGTCTTCTCCTGATTTTCATCTGCCTTGTTTGATTTTTCGCCCTTTCCAACTTACCGAAAGCTTGAATATCCTTTTGAAAAGTGAGACGGAGAATAGGGTGAAAAAAGTTAAGAGCCATATCGGATAGAGGAACGGGGCGAGCAGACCGAAACTACCGACCTTGCTCGTCACTTTCAAAGTGGCGATTGCCCAGACGAGATACACGGCGATGCTTACTGACACATAGATTGCGCCAAGTTGAAGCGAGTTATCGTTCATAAATAACGATTCGACTGCTTTGTAGACGAGTAACAGCGATGCAGCGCAGCCTGTTAACCATAAAAAAGTTAGTACAAAGAGTATCAAAGAAGTATATTCGGCGCCGACAGCGATGTTTTTTATCCATCCCTGTGCAAGACTTTTCATGCCGTCAGGATACATTCGAAAAGATATAATATCACCGCCGGTTTTTACGACAAAATGCTCTTGGCTTGCGTCCAGGTGTTGCCCGAGTTTCAGGTCGTCCACCACGCTGTCGTTTACACAGCTGTGCCCTCCGATCTCGTTATATAAATTTCTATCGATGAAGATAACCGGTCCAAAGAGTCCTGCTGCTTTCGACGGTATTGCGCTGCAACTGCCGTTGCCGGCAAGTTGAACCAGATTGAAGAAGAGCGAACATCTTTCATACAGATGTCTTACATTGTGAAACGGCTGCACTGTTATGGTACACTGTTCTTGTATGTGGCAATCATATAGCAACTTTAATGCAGTGGGACCCAATCGCACGTCGGCATCTAAAAACAGCAAAAAGTCACCGCTTGCATTTCTCGCACCGACTTGACATGCCCAAGCCTTTGCGTTCCAGCCCTTTTGTTTTTGTTCCACTTGAAGCAGGGTGACATTATGGTATTTTGAAACGACTGATACGGTGTCGTCGTCACTCATGTCGTCAACACAAATAATCTCATGTGGCGGAAGTTGTTGTGACAGAAGATCGTTTAAAAGCTGTTCGATGTTGAAACGCTCATTGCGCATCGGTATCACTATCGATATTTTGCCGTCGATTGAAGTAGATCCTCCATTCGGTTTTTGTGAAACTTCATATCGAACACCAAGTTTTGGAAAACGATAGAATAACAGGAAGAATGATAACAGTCCAAGACAGTTTATAATTAGATAATAAGTCATGATTACTCCGTTTTTGAGTTTCGTTTGACTTTTGAGGCGCCAAGATCGCGAAGCGCTTTGTCGGCCGCAAGACGACCGGTGATGATGCTGACCGGAAGTCCGGCGGGACTGAACGTCCACATGCCGGCCTGATACACCGATGGAAGATCGGTGTTTATCGAGCGTGCGATAGCTGTGAATCCCGTGACGGCAGGCATTGGGCTGCTGAGATGCGACCAACCGGTTATGGCTCCGTCGTCATTGGCGGTTCGCCGTTCCAGACAAAGTGGGGTCGAACATTCGCAAAAGATTAGATGCTCTTTTATTCCTTTTATCAAGGTCTTGTCAAGCGTGTCTATTATCACTTCGCGGCATATTGCCTTGAATTCGTCATGCATTCCCTCATCATCAAAACGTTTTGCAATTTCGTATTCAAACAGCGTTCCGACAATGAGCGCACAGCGACCGGGCGGCGCAAGTCTGGGGTTTATGACGGCCGGACAAGAAATTTCGAAGGTAGTCAGCCTGAGATAGCTTTCGACATAATTTTTCAGCTCCGGTGTTGTAGTATTGCTATTTGGTAGGCGAAGCGACGACAACCCTTCAATGGACGGTGTGAAGAACATATGTGAACCACAGATTGCTCCAACATTTTTGGCAGGGATATCTACGGCGAGATACAATGTCAGGACCGAGTTGCTACCACGCTGTTTTAAGGCATGGTTGCTGTGTTGAATGGTCGCACCGGAGCGCCTTATCAATGATTTTTTGCTACAACACCATATCATGCGGTCATACTGCACTCGGTTGCCGTCTTGAAGCGTTACCATGCTTTTTCTGATGTTGATATCGATAACTTCGGTGTTGCATTGTACTCTGCCGCCGTTGACTGTGATGTGTTCTTGCATGAGTTCGGCGATGTGTTTGATTGAATTTTTGGGGTAGTAATAGTCACCGTAAAGCCAAAAGTATCCTAGGGCAAAAAATGTGGGGGAGCCGGAGAAAAAATGTTGTATTACCATGTCGCATAGGGCACGGTTTTGGGTCAAATCCGCAAGCTTTTTTTCGACCGGTTGGCGTGCAAGATTGATTTCGATGACGGTAGAAAGATACCGCACCAGCCACGGCAACATTTTCTTGAAAAGTTTTTTCGGCTCATTCCATAGCGGAGAGAACAGCGGATTTTCTACGCCGTAGAGCACGTCCATGTTTTTTACAGTTCGTTCGATAAGTCTGATTATTCGTGCTATGTCTCTTTTGTTATCAGGAAAATGGAAAGCCAGCATTTTGGCATATTCCTTCAGTCCGCCCGATCTGCTGATGGTGGTATTTCGTTCCCCTATCTTTAAATTGACATCGCTTTTGATTAGATCGGCTTCGATACCGAGACTACGGAGCATGGGTATTAGTGTACCTGCATTTTCCAGTGCTCTTATGCCACCGTCGAATGTGAAACCTTGTCGCTCAAAACCGGAAACAAGCCCTCCGACCTGCGATTCTTTTTCACAGAGCAGAACGCTTTGACCTTTTTGTGCAAGATATGTTGCCGCGGTAAGGCCTGCGATGCCGCCGCCTACAACCAACACATCGCAATGTTTATCAGAGTGCCGAAAAGGTTGATGTTCTTTTGGAAGATAATACACTTTTTTTCGGCGTCTTTCCTCGCAGATGGCTTTGTGAAGGAATCTGTTGAATGTCGAATTTGTCATAAGTCTTGACAAGTTTGACCTTTCAAGGAGCTTTGCGAGGTTCTTTGTCGGTCGGCAGCTTTTATTTAGGGGTAATGATTTGTGGTTTATGTCTTGCATATAAATATTTCCGAAAAAATGGTCAGAGGGTTCCTCTCCTGCAGTCGATATTTCAACATGCCGAGAGGTATCCTCTTATACTATAGATATGCACAACATACCGCATCATAGAACAAAAAAACATAAAAACTTTTCGACATCTTTTGCCGAACAGCTAAAACTGCTTTATGCGGCAACGATTTTTGAAAAACATCTAGAAATCGTAAAAAAATCATGCTATAATAAATCTGATAATATTCGATGGAATAATACTGACATGAAAACTATATTTGAACGACCGGCCGCCGGAGATTGCCAAAACATTTTGCCAAAATTGACGGTGCCGCAGCTACTACCAAGTGACGAGCTGCTCGGAAAGACACCCGACATTCCCTGTCTTGCCGAACCGGAGCTTGCGCGACATTATAAAGAGCTTGCCGATAACTGTTTCCCGGTTTCTAAAGGGTTTTATCCGCTTGGGAGCTGCACCATGAAACACAACCCAAAGGTGTCAGAGCGTGTGGTGTCCGATCCATCATTCAGTGCGCTTCATCCACTGATGCCGACAGAGGATTCGCAAGGCATATTGGAAGCGCTATATAACTGTGAACGAGCATTATGTGAAGTCAACGGCATGGACCTTGCCGCCCTTTCACCTGCCGCAGGTGCGCAGGGTGAACTTGCGGCTATATTAGTCATCAAGGCATACCATCATAGCCGAGGCGATGCTCGTCGCACCAAAGTCATCGTTCCCGATACCGCGCATGGCACGAATCCGGCAACGGCGGTAATGGCGGGATATTCAACCGTCGAAATTGTTTCGGGCAAGGATGGGCGTGTCGATCTTGACGCACTGAAATCTGTGTTAGACGACGAAGTTGCGGCGATAATGCTGACCAATCCGTCCACACTTGGAATATTTGAAACCGATATACCGGAAATCACTCGACTTTGCCATGAGGCAGGCGCGCTTTGTTATTATGACGGTGCAAACCTCAATGCAATTATGGGCATTGCGCGACCGGGCGACATGGGTTTCGACCTTTGCCATCTGAACCTGCATAAGACGTTTGCCACTCCTCACGGCGGTGGTGGGCCGGGAAGCGGTACAATTCTTTGCAAAGAGTTTTTGAGACCGTTTTTGCCGGCTCCACTTTTGGAATATAACGAGGGGCTATATCACCTGTATGTTCCGGAAAAGTCTGTCGGGAAGATGGTATCATTCCATGGGAATGTCGCAGTTACCCTGCGTGCCTATGCCTATATCATTGCACTGGGTGGCGAGGGCCTTCGCCGTGCAAGCAGTATGGCAGTATTGAATGCTAACTATCTCAAACATCGTTTAAAAGAGGTGTTTGTGCCGGTCTATGATTCTGATACACTACATGAATTTGTGGCATCGGCACGTAGTTATCGTGATGAATATGGTGTCAATGCACTTGGTATTGCTAAGGCTATGCAGGACGAAGGTCTTCACCCGCCTACCATGTACTTCCCGCTCCTCGTTCCGGAAGCACTTATGTTTGAGCCGACCGAAACGGAGAGTAAGCAAACTATCGATGAGGTTGCGGACAAGATAATCGAGATATGCGAACACGCAAAGTCAGACAGCGAATATTTTGCAAACACGCCCTATAAACAGATTGTCGGACGCCCTGATGAGGCAAAGGCGGCAAGATCACCGGTGCTGATATATAGCGGTCAGGACGAGAGTTAGGCCTAGTGTTTCTGCAGAATGAGAAACAGAGCAGTGCCGCAAGACATTTGGACAAGAAATTGCGGTTAGCGGATCGTTTTGATAAACGACTTTGAAGAACCATCTGTCGAAGGTTGAATTTGTGATGCGAACACGGTTTGTATTCCATGTTTGCCAAACTTGACATTATGCAGGGTGGCTATCGGATCGTTAAAAAAGAGCTACGGACAGAATGAACTGTTCCGTAGCTCTTTTAAATTGAAATAACGAAATTCAAGCTATAAAGCGCTGTGATTATGTCAGGAAGATTACTCTCCTCCCACCTCGACGATTACGGTATAGCTTCCTACTGCAATGACATCATCGTTTGATGGGATTACGATACTGACAGCCACGGTCTGATTACCCTGTGCAGTGGTGATGTCTTCCATGTTGATTTCACCGATGACCGCCTCTTGCTGCATGGCTTCGAGACTTTCAGACGAGCCGATTAGACGTACATCTTGAATCTGTTGGGTCAGAACCTCAACATCGATATTTTGATTTTGGTTTTTTATCCTGAAATCGGTGACGGTAATCGTACGCTCTGACAAACTATCGGTATCAAACGTGACTCGTGCAGTGCTGATGTTTTCGAGGTTTGTGAATCCGGTCGGTAGGGTTACATCAAACTCATAGAGTGCCCGCAGTTCAAAGGTTTGCAGGTCGATATAACCGAGCAGCAGGTCACCTGCCTTGTCGATGCTTTCCGCGTCACCGGCAACTTGAATTACCGCAGGTTCGATGGTATATTCGAACGAATTGACATCAAATCCCTCCGGTACATTTGCAAATTCGATCTTAGTCTGCATTTCACCCAATTTCATGATGGGAATATTGACTTCTGCCTCGACGGCACTCATGGTGAGATTGTCGGTCTTGAGCGAGTTGCCTTCTGCATCAAAAAGTTCGATAGCGCCCACGCCTATTGTGCGCTCCGAAAGCTCGGTTTCATCGGAGTAGGTGACCTGCGCACGGGCAACCCTTGTGACCTCTGTTTCGGGTCCCTGAACGACTATCTCGGCAGGCGATGCGGAGGGAAGTCCTGCAACATAGCCATCGGCGACTACGAGATCACGGGTGTTTACCTCGACTGCAATGGTTTTGCTTAGTATTTTATCGAAGGTCATCTCGACGCTGGCGGGAGAGACGGCAAGTATATCGAACTCATCATAGTTATCTGCCTTGGTCACGATAACCTGAACGTCATATGTTCCGGCGCCTGTGACGGTATCGTATCGCATCTGAACATTGAGGTCAGATGCACGCAGTGAACTGACAAAGCCACGCTCGCCGCTGACTGTGACGCTAATCGTTGCTTCGGGTGATCCGATAATGCTGAGGCCTTGTGAGCGAATCGAGGTTTGACCGACAGAAAAGTCGACCGGCACACCGGTAATATCATCGGTATAGTCCGACTCAACGGTTGTGACCACAAGAGTCCAGCAGATAATCGCAACCAGAATGGAAAAAACTATGCAAAACTGGCGATTATCAAACAGCTGTGAAAGTGATGGGAGCTTGAATTTCATATGCGAACGTTCCTTTCTCGGCGCTTTTCTCGTATTATTCATTTTTTGAGAATAAGTCCGGCGCTTTTTATTTATTCTTTTTCCTCGGCATTTTTTTCTTCAACGCTGTCGATGTTGGTAGCTGGCTCGCTATTTTTGCGTTTTAGGTTTGAGAATAAATTTGACAGCAGGCTACGACGCTTTGTGGACTCAGTATTTTCCGGTATAAGCTCTTCTTCTAATATTCGATAGATTCCGGCACGGTCTACTCTGCGGATCAAGATACCGTTTTTTGCGACCGATACAACGCCGGTCTCTTCCGAGATAACAACCACGATAGCGTCGGTGAGCTCTGCCGTGCCAAGGGCGGCACGATGACGAGTTCCAAGGTCTTTGCTCATGTCATGATTGGAGGAAAGCGGCATTACACACCCTGCGCTTATCAGCTTAGCGTTGCCGATGATGACAGCACCGTCATGAAGCGGTGAACCGTTGAAAAAAATATTCATAAGCAGTTCCGGAGTGACGTCGGCATTTACTCTTGTGCCGTTACGGCTATAGTCATAAAGTCGCATAGAACGTTCGACTACGATGAGAGCACCGGTGTGCTTGTCAGAAAGTTGTTGGGCGGCGTCGCAGATGGCTGTGATTGTAACACGCCATTTTTTGCGCATACTCTCTTCCATTACGGTTTTATCAAAAAGGTTAGAGTTCAGTACCCTTGCACGTCCCATCTTGTCGAGTCCACGACGAATTTCGGGTTGGAAAAGCACAAACAGTGCTATGATACCGAAATTCAATACCTCGTTAAGGAGATAGCCGAAAGTCTTGAGGCCGATCTCGTTTGCGGCAATATTAGCAAGAAAAAGAACGAGAATTGCCTTGATAACCTGGTTGGTGTTGGTGTCTCGAACGACGACGATCAGTCCGTAGACTGCAAGCGCCACCACCAGAATATCGATGATATCGACAGGACCTATCGTGCCATATATTGCAATGGCATCACTGATTAAATTCGAAATCCATTCCTGCATAGACGTGCCTTTTCCTTTCGTTATTTGTATATAAGAACCGTTGACGAAGCGGCGATTCCCTCACCTCGTCCGGTAAATCCAAGACCTTCTTGTGTTGTCGCCTTGACCGAAACCTGCTCCTCATCGACTCCGATGGCGGCGGCAATTTTTTTCACCATTTCGGGAATGAATCGTGCGATCTTAGGGCGTTCGGCAATGACTACGCTATCAATGTTGCCGATGGAATATCCATGTTGGCGCAGCAGTTTCGCAACTTCGCAGAGGAGCAAAAGACTATCGGCATCACGATATCGCTCGTCGGTGTCTGGGAAATGCTTGCCAATGTCGCCGAGCGCCGCTGCTCCGAGCAATGCGTCGGATATTGCATGACACAGCACATCTGCATCAGAATGGCCGAGAAGGCCCAACTCGTATTCGATTTTTACGCCGCCGAGTATGAGGTCTCGCCCTTCCACGAGTCGGTGCACATCATATCCCTGTCCCACTCTCATCATTATGCCCTCATTGGTCGATACATCTTGTCGGTTTGTGATTTTCTTGTTCGCAATATCTCCCTTTGTTAGCAGGACACGATGTCCGGCATGTTCCATCACGGAACAATCGTCGGTTGGCAGAAAGTCTACACACTCGCTTGCGGCGAGCAGATAGTCGTTGCGATAAAAAGTTTGTGGTGTCTGTACGGTCATGAGCAGTTCGCGATTCGGTGTGGAACTTACATATTCACCGTCCGTGATTTTTACCGTCTCCACTACCGGTAGGGCAGGAGCGGCAATTCTCGCACGAGACATTGCCGATAAGGTTTCGACTATGACTTTTCGTGTGATAAAAGGTCGTGCCCCATCATGTACCGCGACGATGTCGGTGTTTATCGCCATCACGCCATTTTTAACCGATTCAAATCGAGTGGCACCACCCTGAATCAGTCGCACCGAGAGATCGCTGAGTTGTTGTTTAATTTTATCATGATTATCGCCAACTACTATGACAATTTCACTGAAAAAACCACTTTCAAGGAAGGCGCAAACAGAGCGACGGATGACTGTTTGTCCATTTAGGTTGAAAAGCATTTTGTCGGAGCCGAAGCGGCTGCCACTGCCTGCCGCTACGATGACGGCGCCGTAAGAAAGGGTGCTATTCATCGGTTTTCCTCCGTTCTATCCCCGAGATAGCGACGGCAGGGAGGGAGATGATGAGAGCCAACACGGTGGTAGTAGGATCGAAAACCGACAAAAGGACGCCAAGTAATACAGCTATGACTATGACGGCAACACGCATAGCATAGAATTTGACCCAACTCTTTGGGTTTTTTATTGCGACAAAGAGGAGTACATCTGCACCGATTGCCGCAAAGAGTCCGAGCGCCAGCCCAAGCAAGACCGAAGAGGTGACGGCACCGAGAAAAAAATATATGAGACCGATAAGCAGGACACCAACGGTGGTGTACGCTATCGCCTTTATAAGTTGTTGCGGCCTATCCATCAAAATCCTAACAAATTGTGTACTATACCATTTTAATTTTAATGCCAAAATCCAAAAAAGTCAACACTTTAACGGTGATTGTAAGGGATTGTTACCTTTTGGCTGTGTTGAGCTTCATTATGAGAGTCGTAATTGACCGAAAATGCTTGTAATCTCTCTATGGAAGATTGCCTAAAAGCTAATAGAAAATAGCGAAGAAGGTGCCGCAAAGCGGAATTTATATTTGAAAATCAAAGTTTGCAAGTTTCTGTCCGTTTTCATTATACAAGTTTCCACCTCTTCACTTTTCACTCTTAGCTAATTTGCGCTATACGCAAAACCACCGATCGTACAAAAAGTACAATCGGTGGTTTTGAAAACGATAAAACTATTTGAGTTCGACTTTTGCGCCGGCTTCTTCAAGTTTCTTCTGCATTTCTTCAGCATCAGCCTTGGAAACGCCTTCTTTGATAGCTTTGGGAGCGTTGTCAACGATCTCCTTGCTCTCTTTCAGGCCAAGACCTGTTGCTTCTTTAACTGCTTTGATAACAGCCATTTTGTTTGCGCCGACTTCAGCAAGAACTACGTCAAACTCGGATTTCTCCTCTGCTGCCGCACCGCCTGCATCGCCACCGCCCGCCATCATAACGGGAGCTGCTGCCGAAACACCAAATTCTTCTTCGATTGCCTTAACCAGTTCGTTGAGCTCCAGCACGGTCATGCCTTTGATCTCTTCGATAAATTTTGCAATATCTGCCATTGTAAATTCCTTTCTTCTCTTTACAGTATAGGGTCGATGCCCTATCTGTCGTTATAAAATGTTCAAGCAACCGAAAAATTATGCGGTCTGCTCTTCTTTTCCTTCCGCAACACGGGACAGAGCGACTGCAAGTCCGCGTACGTTGCCGGAAAGTGCACTGCAAAGCATGGAGAGCAGTTGCTCTCTGCCCGGCATTTTTGCCATGGCGGCAACGGTAGCGGCGTCAACCGCTTTACCTTCCATGAATCCACCCTTGATGGCGAATTCACCTTTGGAATCGTCGCTGTACTTTTGAAGGATCTTTGATACTGCAATAGCATCACCCTCAGAGGTAGCAAGAGCGGTAGACTCCTTGAGACACTCGGTCAGGCTCTCGTAGGGAGTGCCTTTGAGTGCCAGGGTCAGCATGGTGTTTTTAACTACACCGTACTTTACACCGGCCTCGCGCAGTTCGCGACGAAGGTTTGTGTCATCTTCAACGGTGATACCCTGATAGTTGACCAAAACGCCCGACTCGGATGACATGATCATGGCATTCATATCAGCAACCAGTTGTTTTTTTGCATTTAGTGTTTTTTCACTTGGCATGTTTAATTCTCCTTTCATAGATTTTTTGTGTCAAGAGACACATGCCGTTTGAATTAGTTCCAATCGGCAACCCGAAAAATCGGGAAAACCTCTCTCCAAAACAAGGAGAGAGGCATAAAATTTAAGCCTTTATCTCCTCACGAGGCGTGCTTTCACACTTACGCAATCAGATTGCACCCCGGTCTTTGGATTGGGAAGGTTTTTATGAGGATGTGGGTCTTATACTCCGTATTTGGAGGTGGTGAGATATACGCCGGGACCCATGGTGGACGCAACCGAAGCGGATTTGAAGTATTGACCTTTTGCAGCGGACGGCTTTGCTTTTGCAACTGCCTCCATTACAACTTCGAGGTTCTCGGTCAACTTTTGAGCGCCGAAACTGCTCTTTCCGATCGGCACGTGGATGATGTTTGCCTTGTCAAGACGGTACTCGATCTTACCGGCCTTTGCTTCGGTAACGGCCTTGCCAACGTCGGGGGTAACGGTTCCTGCCTTCGGGTTCGGCATCAGACCACGGGGGCCGAGAACCTTACCGAGACGGCCTACGAGACCCATCATGTCGGGAGTGGTAACAAGAACGTCGAAATCGACGAAACCTTCGTTTTGAATTTTTGCAACGATATCGTCGTCACCGACCATCATTGCGCCTGCCTCTGCGGCAGCTTTAGCAGCCTCGCCTTTAGCAATAGCAATTACACGAACGTCTTTACCGGTACCGTGTGGTAGAACGACTGCGCCTCTGACCTGTTGGTCGGCATGGCGGCTGTCGACGCCAAGACGGATATGGAGCTCAACAGTCTCGTCAAACTTTGCCTTTGAGGTTTTGCAGACGAGGTCTAATGCCTCCTCGTTTTCATATTGTTTGCCACGCTCGATCAGCTTGGCACTCTCGTTATATTTTTTACCGTGTTTCATTTATAATCCTTCCTGTGGTTATATCGGAAAATTCCTCCCACCAAAATTGTTATTTGTTAATCGGCTAATGTTAGCCGCGGTTAAATTAACCCTCGACCGTGATGCCCATGCTGCGAGCGGTACCGGCTATCATAGAAACAGCGGTATCAAGGTTTGCGGCATTGAGATCCTTCATTTTTGTGTTTGCAATCTCTTCCAGCTGTGCACGTGTGATGCTTCCAACCTTTGTGCGGTTCGGAACACCACTGCCACTCTCCAGTCCAACCGCTTTTTTGATAAGTACGGCTGCAGGAGGGGTTTTGGTTACAAAGCTGAAGCTGTGGTCGGCATAGACGGTAATAACAACCGGGATTATGAGACCCATGTCTTTTTGTGTGCGCTCGTTAAATTCTTTTGTGAATGCCATGATATTAACGCCATGTTGACCCAGTGCAGGACCTACAGGCGGTGCCGGCGTAGCTTTACCTGCCGGGATTTGAAGCTTAATATAGCCTATCACCTTTTGTGCCATTATCTTATTTCTCCTAATCTTTTCATTATTTTATTATAAACTATACAGGTTTAACCTGCGAAAGGCTGAGTTCTGCGGGAGTCTGTCTTCCGAACATCGAGATGGTAACCTTAACCTTGCGGTGTTCGAGATCAATCTCGTCCACTGTGCCGACAAAGCCTTCCATCGGTCCGATGGCAGTAACCTCAACACTGTCGCCGACTTTGTAGTCGACCGCTGTCTCGAGATTGTCAATGCACAGTTGATCAACTTCAGTCTTGGAAAGCGGAACCGGTTTTGATCCGGGGCCGACAAATCCGGTGACTCCACGTGTGTTCCGAACAATATACCATGAATCGTCGGTCATAATCATCTTGACGAGTACGTAGCTCGGAAACAGTTTACGCTCAACCTGCTTTTCTTTTCCGTCTTTCACCTCGGTCATCATTGCTGTAGGGACTCGAACTTCTTCTATCATACTGCCGAGACGGCGGTTTTCAATGATAGTTTCAAGGCTCTGAGCCACCTTGTTTTCATAACCGGAATAGGTGTGTACGACATACCATTGTGCTTCGTCCATTACTGTAAACTTTCCTTTCTTCTTTCATATTGTCGATCCGACTATTGTTTTAGAAGGGCAGTTCACCCAGCAATGCAAGATCCAGTAAGATCATCATCAAAGTGTCGACACCGAATAAAAATATTCCGACGACAACCATAACGCTCAACACGATGGCAGAGTTTCGAATAACCTGTTTGCGCGAAGGCCAAACAACCTTCTTCAGTTCACTCTTGACATCGGCAAAGAATTTGCCTATCCGTTTAAAAAAACCTTTTGCGTTTGCAAGAAAACCTGGTTTTTTTGCAGTTTGTTTTTCGCTCATTCCGTTACTCCCTATTTTGTTTCACGGTGTATCGTGTGCTTTTTGCAGAAGCGGCAATGCTTTTTTTGCTCCAACCTATCAGGGGTGTTTTTTTTGTTTTTCATGCTGTTGTAGTTGCGCTGCTTGCACTCGGTGCACGCGAGGGTGATCTTTACTCTCATTTTTTCTCCTTTTCTTTAACGGTTATGCATCGCCAAAAAGGCAAACCTTCCGGAAATGCGACTCCTCCCTCTCGAATACTCCACTGTCGATAGTTTTTAGGCACACCCAAAAAAACCACCCGCGGAAGAGAGGTAGAATAACTATACCACATTTCTTCGCGGGTGTCAATCATTATTTTATTTTTTCGCTTTGTTAAAGGGCGAAACAGAGAGTCAAACCATCATTTATCGACCTCAATAGCCTTCACGCAAAGCAACGCTTGCCTCATCGGGTGGGACTTCGTCTACATCGAATTTGTCTTTGATTTTGACAATGACTACTGCCGAGGCGACAGCGCAGGCAAGAATGAACAGCTCGACAAGATAGACCGAAATTCCAAGATTGTTCAGCATGACGCCTGCAAAGTCAAATAGGGTGTGTGAGACCATGACGATGCCGATGCTGTGCCAGAGCTTGCCTTTCATATATCCGAGGCAGATTATGAGCGACATTGCGATATGGAAAACGACGACAAATGCTCGTTCAAATCCTGCAAGCAAGAACAGTGCAGGGTCGGTTTCCGCAAAGGTGGCAACAACGCTTTGCGCCGCCGATTCAGCACCAAGCAGTCCTGCGAGTGCGGTGAGTCCTCCCGTGTTATACATGAAAACTACCACAAGGTTACTGATATAGCTGAAACCAATGAGATAAAGCGCTTCGATAGCACCATGGCCGTAACCGGCGCCAAGCCCGAACTTATAGCTGAGTTTCTTTCTCATTAAATAGAACACTCCGACTCGTCCCGCCGTCTCAAACAATGCGGCGGTAAAGGCGAGAAACAAAAAGTACAGCTCGGCATTCGAATTTGCAAACTCCACGAATTCCGGAATTGTGGAAAGCAGCTGCAGGCCGGGTATGCGAATGACGATCTGCGGCAGATAAAATCCGGTTATTCCAACCAAAATTGCCGGCAAAATCCCATTGTATTTTTTCGACAGCACGATCACACCGACGAAAGGGCCGATGACTGTAATCAGTAAAGTTATGACTATAAATATAACAGTCGTGCTTGGTATTACTGATGCCATCATACGAATTTTACCGCAGTGCCGTATGCCATAACCTCTGCGGCACCAGCCATAACAGAAGCAGATGAGTAACGAAGAGTGATAACTGCATCTGCGCCAAGTGCGGTTGCGTCGTCTACCATTCTTTTAGTAGCGTGGGCTCGCGCCTCGTTCATCATTTCGGTATAACCTGTAAGCTCGCCGCCAACGAGTGTTTTGAAGCTGGCACCGATATCACGACCGATGTTTTTCGAGTGAACGGTAGAGCCTTTCACCAGACCGAGTATTTCAAGGTTTTTGCCGGGGATTGTTTCTGTAGTTGTTAGAATCATGATGCCCTCTTTCTTGATTGTTGTGTTATTCTTTCTTTACCATACGATGACAAAGTTTCAACGCGCTTGACCCGAAAAGTTTAATTTAGAATTTAAAAAAAGGTTATTGTTTCAAGTTTGCTTTCAGTTCGATTGCATTACTGTCACTTAAAGTAAATTATATCACTACAGGTCGGGATAAGCAACAGCAAATTTATATCAAATAGTATCCTGCGACAGCTATTATTCCGTCTCGACAGCCTCATACAGTCCTGCCGTGCCGTCGAAGGTGACCATTGGATCCATAGCATAGCGATCGATTTGGAGCTGATAGTGCAGATGGCTTCCGGTGGAAAAACCTGTGGTGCCCATGTCGGCGATGTGTTGTCCTTTTTCAACTATGTCACCCGCCTCGACATGCAGTTCGTTCAGATGGAAAAGGTAGGCCTTCAAACCGCCACCATAGTCAAGCACGATGGTATATCCCGAAAGTTGCAAAAACTCGGCGAATTCAACCTTTGCATGGTTTGGCGCTATGACCGGTGTCCCGATTGGAGCGGCAATGTCGGTACCGCCGTGATAGCCACTAAATTCACCGTTGATGTATCGGATCATACCATATTCGCTGGAATATCGTCCCTCGGCAGGTATCAGAAACTCCCCTTCCCAGTAGCGGTTTTCGTCTTTTGTATCGTAGAGAGGATATATTTTTTCACGATATTCCGCATTTGCGGCGGCACTGTCACCCAGCGCGGAGGTCGAGGAATCCATAGTGAAACTTTGCACCTCAAAATCCTGTGCACCGACATTTATGGTCAATTTCTCTACCACGTCACCCAATGTTACGGTGACGGAATAACTCCCCGGCTCCACAAGATATCCGGTCGGGATGATCGCAGAATATACACCGTCCATCTCGGTGAAAAGTGTGCTGCCGAGTTCGCTCTCAATCTGCGGAATTATGCCATCTTGCAGATTGTGAACATAGACCGAAACACTGTCTCCTTGCAGAATATCGGTAGAAGAAATATTTACCGACATCGGGGGCGGTGGGAGTAGGAGGTTGTACTCAAAGTAGCCGATAAAGACACCACTTCCAAGTTCCGGATCGCTTTTTGTGAGGGTGACTTTGTAGCTATAGACCCCTTCTTCGGTCAATTCATATGCAAAAACCTCGTTCGGATCACCCGAGATAAGCTCCGTGCCACCAAATGATAATGTAAGATGAGCCGACTCGACGTCGGCGGTGAGGCCGTACTCCAGTGGTTCACCCTCGCCTTCAAATGTTTGAAGCGGACGGTCGTAATTGACGGCTACAGTTTTCCCCTCGTCACGGAATAAAACAGGATAGACCCATTCCATCGAGCTGTACTCGATGCCGATTCCATCAACCGAAATCATGGGTGGGGTCGGGGTTTCTTCGCCGATTGAATCATAATAATCTAAGTACAAGAAGTAGCCACCTGCAGCGGCGGCTACTACTGATAATAATGCAAATAATAAAATAACAATCTTTTTCAAGAATTATTCCTCGTCTTCAATGTCGGGAAGTTCAAGCGTTTTATGGTGTTTGTCACGGAAAGCGGCGGTAAACTTGCTGAAAAATCCGGTTTTTTCTTTGTCTTTGTGTTCCACCTTTGGTTTTTTTCCTTTTTCCATCGACTCTATAAACGATTCATCAAAGATACTCGCCGGTACGGTGACATTTTCTTGATCCACAGGTTCTTCCATAGCCGGTTGAGTTTCAGACTGAGGTTCGTCGATGGTAGGACTGCTTTCTGTTGCAGGTTGTGGTGGGTCCGGTTCAACCGTGGTAGAGATCGGTGCAGACACCTCGGGAACCTCGAGGGTGGAGCTTGACACCAAGGCAGGTGTCTCCTGAACAACAGGCTCGGTGGGGGTGACGGTCGGTGTAACCGTGACCTCCTGCACCTCGGAATTCCTTGGTGTAACTGTGATGGGTTTTGTCGCTATTTTGATCGGCGTTTCCATCAGTTCAAGACCGTTAGCCTCGGGTAGCATGATGGTCATTTTTTGAACAAGATCAGGGTCGAGCGTCTCAAATCTTTCGACTGTTGGAGTTTGTGCCTTTTCGATAAACTCAAATATATTTACAGTATATGCTTTTTCGATGGCACTTATGATTTGATCCATCTTTACCTCACGGCAGGTGATGCCGGAAAAGGTGCCGGAAAGATCGGCGCGTGTAGGCGCACCATCACGGCAGAGTATCGATGCCGCCGATACAAGTAGATCGTCAAAGCATCGAGAGTTTCGCTGAACTCCGACCGAATTGAATGCACTGATCAGGTTTTGCATATCGATATGCTTATGCAGTCCGTCAAATGTGTAGACATTGCAATTTGAAACGGTAGCAGCGATACACAGGGCGCTGTCGATTGCGACCCCGTTGACTAAAACCACCGCTCCGCCTTGACGATTACAACCACAACGTGACGCAGTGGTCATGTCGGGAAAGAGTAACTCGCAAAGCGATGCTCCGTCATCGGCATAACAGTTGAACGGTTCGCCGTTCAATATAAAGGATAAAACCTTTTTGCTCATATATCGGACATTCCTTTCTGAGGGGTAAACGCTCGACACTCTGTGGCGACAAGCCAACGATTATTTTTTTGCAAGGTCGATACACTTTGAAATTGCAAGTTTTGATTGCTCTCGAATGAGATGGACAAGAAACTCGTGGTCTTCACCGTCATTCTTTCCGACCGGAACACTGTGAAGTATTGCGGCGGTGATAGGGGTGATGTCTTTTGGGAAAATACCGCTACCCTCTGCGAGGATCTCTGCTTCACTAAGACGGCAGGACGGATAGTTTTCGGCACAAAATGCGATTCGCAGGCGTTCAATTCGCACCCGATCGGGGGAGAGACTGACGTTAGCACTGCAAAACAGCATATTTTTGTTTGGTGTGTTATGGGTAGAATAGCTAGTGGTACTGCCAAACATGTGCTCCAGCGACTCGTTTTGGATTATGACTGCGGTGACAAGTTCACCTTTGTTGACGACACAGCGCGAATTTTTATCATAAAAATCGGCTATATTGATAAGCCTCGGACCCTGGGAGCCTTGCACTTGAACAAACGCTTCATAGGCGCGGAAAGCCGCCGCCAACTCGCAGAAGCTATCGCCTTTGCAAAGGTTTCCGCCCACAGTGGCTCTGTTGCGAAACGCAACATTTCCGATGCCGTTTACCGTGTCGGATATAGCGGGAACGAGAGTTTTTATTAACTCGTCGCAAAGCAGATCGGAAAATGTTGTTGTCGCTCCGATGACAAGATTGTTGTGATCATCTCTCCAAACGCCTCGGAGGGATGGGATCTCGGCGAGCGATATCAACTTTGAGTCGATAGGTTGGCGCTTTTTCAGCAGGTTTTGACCGCCGGCGATAGGCGTCGCCTCGGGATATTGCTCAAAAAGTGACAGGGCCTCGTCAAGACCGGTGGGAGTAAATATAGCATCAAGGTCAAACATACTGACAGTTTTCCTCCGTGGCTTTGTAAATGTTATGCTGGGGGGTTACAGCATTCCTGCTGTCTTGAATTCGGTAAAAAGTTGCTTTGAGGTGATGGGTAATGAGTTGAATTTAATTCCGGTAGCATTCAGGACAGCATTACGAACAGCAGGAGCAACAGATATGAACGCAGATTTTCCGAGCGGTTTGTCACCGAATGCAGTAACGGGTTCGATGGTGTTGACAAATTCAACCTCCATTTCACAAGCTCCGAGGTTATAGCCGCATCCGATCGGATCGTGCAACGAGCCGTTGGGATCAATCAGGAATTCTTCACCGAGAACCGTTTCGATCGCATCTGCCATGTCGTGCAATGCTTGCTCTTTAGCATCGTCCGGAAGATGAATTACACCACCGTCGGTCACGTTGACGAGTCGAGTCACTTCGATACTGCAAAGCGGAAGGTTTACCGTAACCTCTGCGAAACAAGCTCCGAATGCGAGTGAGCTGTTTAGGCGATTGGAAAAACCTTCACCCAAAAGCACTATGCCGTTTTCTCGGGCATTTTTGGCAATGTCGGCAACCGAGATGACTGCACGGCTGCTTGTAGAGTCGCTAAGAAAACCATTGTTAATATCGGGTGAAGATACCTCACACCCCATGATGAGATTTGCATGGTCGACAAGACGGGTCTTCAGATTCGTTGCCGCCTCTTTGATCGCGAATGAAGTCGCATATCGTCCCGCGTTCGGGTAAAGCTCGCTTGATTCGCAAAAACCGATGTGTTCACTGCTTATACCGAGTGTGTCCGACACGAATTTAGTGTAAAGTGCACGATCAAAATCATCGTTTACGGTATGTCCGACATCAATAAGTACGCTGCCGTCCGCTTCGATGATAAGTTTTGCTACGGCGATGGCGGTTTGTTTTTGTGTTTCGTTATAACAGAATATCGACATGCCGAGACCTTTGCGAATGTCACCATTCTGGTCGGAATATTCTTTGCGCTTTGCGTCCCAATTGGTGAGTTCACGGCCTCGAATGATACATTTGTCAAGACCATAACTTGTTGTTGCAAGGTTCTCAAGAGGATCGTTGTAGTCGGCACGAATGCAATTTTTGATACGGAATAACATCGGATCGACACCGGAATCGAAAGCGATATCGTCGATGTGACTTTCGATGGCGAAAAGGGCTCCGCAAAGGCCGACTCCTTCTCCGACAGATCTTGGACGAGTGTTGGTCAAATAGCTGTCGGCATTTGCACCGGCCGTGCCGTTTGCGCTGTAAAGATTACGGAAAAGCGCAGAGGAATTCAAAAGAGCGATTTCGGCATCGACACGATAGGCACCACATGTTGCCTTTGCTGTCATGTCACGTTTTATAAAGTTGCCGCCGTCCGAGACCGTGCTTTGAAGTTTGAATTTCATCGGTGCACGCAACAGCGTTTCACTCTCGCTTAAAAAGGAAACACCGCGACCGTCAAGCTTTGTGCAGACATAGGCGCAAAGTGGTTCGAACAGCATTTCAGAATCGGTGAGGCGTCGTTCGACCGAAAGCGCACTAATGGGAAGGTCGATCACTGCACCGACGGCGTTACGTACCGAAAATGCATCGGCACCCGTTACTATATAGAGTCGATCGTTCTTCATATAGGAGAAACAACCGCCGCTTTTACGGATACGGGTAGAGTTGATTGTGTATTGTGAAGAATAGGCAGTGCCTTCTTCCGATGTTTCTCCGATTGCAAAATCGATGTGACTGAGTCGATTTCCCGCAACATGTTCTTGAATGTTGCGCTCGGAGGTTGCACCCATTTCGGTCACGGCAACCTGAGCGGTGTATTCAACTTTTATCAGAGAGAGAGCAAGGCAAGCGGTACGCTCATCCTTTGCGACAACAACAGCGATCGGTTCGCCGTAATATTTGACATTACGTGCCAGCAAAACTCTGTCGGCAGGGACATTGCAGTTTGTCGACACATCGGTAGTATGATAGCGATTTTCCGGAGTATCGAGACAGGTGAATACCTTGATAACACCCGGCATTGCCTCTGCATCGGAGGCATTGATTGAGGTGACAACACCACTCGCGATGGTACTGCGCAACACTTTAGCGACAAGGAAGTCATTGCCTTGTCGAGAATCAATATTTCCGTCGCTGTATTTTTTTATGTACACGAGACACCCTTTCAATGTTTATCGTTCATTCATTTGAGCTGTAATGCCCTTTGAGTTTGAAATAACATTTCAAACAAGGTATGGTCATAATTATGCAGAAAAAAACCGTCGATATTCGGTTGTTTTCAACGGTGAAAAAACTAATGGGTATACATTTAAATGATACTAAATAACGGCGGCTTTGTCAAGATACAACACCTTGCGGTAAGCGCGTGAGCACATACAAGAAGTATGGACGGGAAAAAATTTGGCTAACCGATATGCACCGGTCGGATATAGCAGGGCAAAAGTTCGGCAGCGCTCACTGCTCCTGATTTTGCAAATGTTTTCAACGCGAGATTCGCGGCAACATCGGCACGCGGCATGTTGCCGAGCGGCAGGTCGTCACAAAGTCGGAATTTCTCCTGTTGTGCCGTCGTAAGACTTTCAAAAAACATGAGGGCTCCGTCGCCGACAAGCAGTGTTTGTCCCTCGTCGAAAAAGCCGAGAATCTCTTCACTCGGGGCATGGCGCTGTGAGATGACCTCGGTCATGTCGTCTCCCTCGATAGTATATCCGCCGCAAAAGTAGTTGCCGCGCCGAGCGTTTATCAACGGGATTACATTTCCTTGCTGTGCAAAGGCGAGCGTAGAAAGTGTGCTAACCGCAACACATGGGCGATTGGTAGCCATCGCAAGCCCTTTTATCACCGACACTCCGATTCGCAGACCGGTATAACTGCCCGGTCCGTTGCACACCGCAAAAAGGTCGATATCGCTCGGTTTCAAGCAGGTTGTCTTAAATGCGGTATCGCAAAGAGGCATCAGCCGTTCACTGTGGGTAGTTCCGTAGTCCAGTGTTGAAGCAAAAAGAGTTTTTTCGTTTTTAATGATTGCCACCGAGGCGGAGGCGGTACTGCTATCCAGTGCAAAAATTGTCATAATCTACCTTATGGTTATTGTTCGCCGTGCACCGTCCGAGACGATGTTGATCATAATATGAGGCTCTTGAAAAAGTGACGGAGCATTTGATGCCCATTCCGCTGCCACGACCGCTCCATCGTCTAAAAGCTCAAATATTCCGGTCTGTTCCAGTTCTGCCTCGGTGATGCGGTAAAGGTCAAAATGCGCAAATCTCAGCCGCCCCTCATATATGTTCACTATGGCAAAGGTCGGGCTTGTGCAATGTCCGTCGCAATCGAGCGCTTCAAATATTCCGCTGCAAAAAGCGGTTTTCCCTGCTCCGAGGTCGCCCTCAAACAATATTAGCTCGCCACCTTTTAAAGTCACCGCAAATTCTTTGGCGATGGCTATCGTTTCGTCATGGCTGTTGCTGATGAATGTACCGGTCAATAGTAAAGCCCTCTCGTGAACTCGTTGTCAAACGGTGCGCCGCTTGAAAAAATGTCAATCAACTCTATCACTCGCTCCGGCGATTCGGTCGTCATATAAAGGGTGAAAAAGTCGACCGCAAACTCGTTTTGACGATCGCCGACATAGAGCGGTACCGCGTTTAAAATCTCCACAAAACTGCCTCGTCGCACTATCGGCAGACGGCGATTTTTTCGATCGATCAACTCATCGCCGATCAGCTCATGGCAAGCGCCACCCAGCATCAGCGGAAAATGACCGTACCCGATAACCCCGACATTTTGTGGGAATTCGGCAGAGTCAACGGCAGACGTCTCTACCGAAAGGGTGACATCACAAACGTCTTGTGATTGATAAAACTCACAGGCGATGCGATTGGTTATGTTGAGACCAAATCCGCCGTGCAGTATGCCGTCGCACAGCTCAAGGTGAGCCGGATTATCCGCCATAAAATGCCGATAGCCAAGCGCTTTTGCCGCCGAGACGAGTTGCCTTGCCGTCTCGTCGTCACAACCCCTTGACAGCTCGATTGCCGCTTTTTCACGAAGCTCTGCAGGAAATAATTCCGCTTGTTCGGCAGGAATGATTATGAGCTCAAAAAGCTCGGTGTTGACAAACTGCAGCTGGCTTAAATCGGACACACGCAGACGGAGTTTTTTTTCGCCGTTTTTCGGTTTTATGGTAGGCGGTGGCAAGGAATAGTCGGTTAGGGCATAACCCTCAACCTCGCCGCGAAGATCACTAAGGCGTTCTAAAAGCTCCCTGCGGAGTGTTGCAACCTCTTTGGACGGAACAAACAAACCCTCTTGCAGAGATAGTTTGACGGAATTCACAAAAAAGGGAGTGCCACCGGTTTTTCTCACGGCGTTTTCAAGAGCTGTGCTTTGATCCCGTTCGGTCGGCTCGGTCGCAACCGAAATTGTCTCGCTGACATTGTCATCGCCGCAGGTTATCTTTAGCGTTAGGCTGTCATCACTCAGGGTTAAAATCGCATCGACCGCAACGCTTTGCCGCTCAATGCGATAGAGTGCGCGCAGGCTCGGCAAAAGTTCTCGCATTTTTTCTGCGTCTCGTTCGGTGCGAGAACCGAAAATATCCTGAGTCGCTTGGTCGAGATGACCGTCCGTAAATCCACCGTGGCTGAAGGCAGTGCTGAGTGTGTCCATGTCGAATGGTTGACCGTCACGACCTTTTACGGCAGAGTCCACCGCACAGGCAACATATTCTGCCGTGCGCATCCGTCCTTCGATTTTTGCGGCGGTGATGCCGACCTCGGCAAGCTCTGGAAGACGATGAAGGGTGCAAAGATCTTTAAGCGAGAGCAGCGATGCCTCGTTTTTGGTGTTATTAGAGCGATAGGAAAGTCTGCATGGCGATGCACAGCTTCCTTTGTTTGCACTGCGTCCGCCTAAAAATGCGCTCATGTAGCAACCGCCCGACACGCTGTAACAGAGAGCACCGTGCACAAAGACTTCGAGTTCCGGTCCTTGTTTTGACGCCTCGGCAATGGTATCAAGGTTTGCTTCACGACCGATTACGACCCGTTTAAAGCCAAAATCACCCAGCAGTTTTACCGCCGACGGTGTCAGCGCACTGCACTGGGTAGAGGCATGGAGAGGCAGGTCGGGGCACAGCTTCCTTGCCACGGTGAGCACCGCCATATCTTGCACGATAATGGCATCGACGCCACATTTGGCGACCGCTTTTATTGTCTCGACCAGCTCGTCAAGTGCGGAATTTTGTATCAGAGTATTAAGCGCAACAAAAACCCGCACCCCCCGTGTATGGCAAAAGCCGACGGTTTGTTGCAGGTTTTCAAGATGGAAATTCTCGGCAAAGGCGCGTGCGCTGAACCGTTGTAGGCCAAGATAAATTGCATCTGCACCGCATCGCACCGCGGCGGCAAGCATTTCAGCGTTTCCGGCAGGGGCCGTTATTTCCGGCATCGGGTGTACGTTAAAAATTTGTAGGTTCCTTTTTTGAGGCTTCCAGTTCACGTTTTGTGCGATTGAGCTCTCTTTTGACATCCTCAAGCTCCATTTTACTGCGTGCGGCATCTTCCAGATAGTCTTTTATCTGGGATCTCATGTTTTCTGCCGTCATCTGACTTTTTTGCAGGTCGTCAAGAAAACCGAGCGCTGTGAGCACAGCGGCGGTGGTGACGGAGGCAGACGGTGATGTAATCATGATAGACTGCATCGCCTCATCAAGCTTTGCTGCAAGCTCGATAAGATATGCCTCGTCGTCGTTTGTGGATACTATGTAATCGCTTCCGCAGATATCTAAACGAACTTTGGTCATGGACATTAATCCTCATCCCTTTCTCTATACAGATGCCTTTTTGGCATAATTTTGTCTTTCAAGTTTTATTATATCAAAAAAAAAGAAAAATGCAACTTGTTTTTTTAAGTAAATTTGCCGAAAAATGAAAACTCTATTGAATTATCACATTTTATTCTATATAATGAAAATAAGCTGTAATGTTATATATAAAAGAAAGAGGTTTATAGTGACCGAACAATATACAGTAGAACAACTCGAGGGTATGTTCATTGAAACGCTGACACGCAACTACTCGTCGACACCGCAAACTGCTTCAGAAGATACGATTTACAGAGCATTTGCTAGCTTGTGTCGCCAGATTATGAGTGATAAACACAAGAAATTTATTTCTAAGACATACGGAGAAAACAAAAAGCAAGTTTATTATCTTTCGATGGAATTCCTAATGGGTCGGAGCCTAAAGAACAGCCTTTTCAGTCTCGGACTGAGCAAGACTGCGGAGAAGGTGCTGAAGAAATATGATGTTAACATCGAAAATATTTATGAGATGGAGCCCGATGCCGGGCTTGGTAACGGTGGTCTCGGACGACTTGCCGCCTGTTACCTAGATGCGCTCGCAATGGAGTGCTTGCCGGCAACGGGTTATTCTATTCTTTATGAGTTTGGCATGTTCAAACAAAAAATTGTGGACGGTTGGCAACGAGAGACGACCGACAACTGGTTGCCGGGCGGCACCGTTTGGCTGAAATCACATCCGGAACAGGCAAAGGAAATTCGTTTCGGCGGTGAGATTCATGAGGAGTGGGATGGCAGTTTTCACAATGTACAGCACAGGAATTATACTCCGGTGCTTGCGGTGCCGAGCGACATGTATGTGAGTGGCTATGATGGTGAAGGCGTAAGCCAACTTCGTCTGTGGTCGGCAAAATCGCCGAGCTTCGATATGGACAGCTTCAATAGCGGAAACTATTCAAATGTGTTGCAACAAAACCATACCGCAGAGCTGATTTCTAAGGTGCTTTACCCCAATGACAACCATATAGAGGGCAAGATACTGCGCCTGCAACAGCAATACTTTTTGTCGGCCGCCTCGGTATCGGACATTGTCGGAAGGCATCTTGAACAGTATGGTTCCATCGAAAATCTGCCGGACAAGGTAGCGATTCACATCAACGACACACATCCGACACTCGCCATTCCTGAGCTGATGAGATTGCTTCTTGACGACTGCGGGTTTGATTGGGAAAATGCGTTTTCTATCTGTGAACGGACATTTGCCTATACGAATCACACGGTCATGAGTGAGGCATTGGAATGTTGGAACGAGGACATGTTCCGAAACACCCTTCCGAGAATATATCAGATAATATGTGAGATGGATCGTCGTGCACGGGTTGCAATAAATGATAAATTCCCGAATGATTACAGTAAAATGGATCACATGTCGTTGATCGCATATGGGGTTATCAGAATGGCAAACATCTGCTGTTTTGTTGCACACTCTATAAACGGCGTATCAAAACTTCACTCCGAGATTATCAAGGAAAGTGTTTTTCACGATTACTATATGCTCACACCGCAAAAGTTTAAAAATGTGACCAACGGTATTGCATATCGACGCTGGTTGCTCCAGAGCAATGAAGGGCTGACCGATCTTTTGAAAGAGGTTATCGGTCCTGAGTTTACACACAATGCCAATGAGCTGATGAAGTTAGAGCGATTTGCCGACGATGCGTCGGTGCTGGATCGTCTTGGTAAAGTGAAACTGGAAAACAAAAAAGTTTTTGCAGACTATATTAAAGGCGTCTATGACATTACCATTGACCCGACCTCAATATTCGATTGTCAGGTAAAACGACTCCATGAATACAAGCGTCAACATCTTAATGCACTCAATATTTTGGCACAGTACCTTGATCTGAAGAGCGGTCGAATAAAAGTATCTGACTTTGTGCCGCGCACCTATATATTCGGCGCCAAGGCGGCGCCCGGATATTATCTTGCAAAGCAGATCATTCGCCTTATTGTGAATATTCAACAGATGTTGGAAAAAGACCCTGTGGTCAAAAACCTTATCCGAATTGTCTATCTTGAAGATTACAACGTCACGACCAGTGAACGCTTGATGCCGGCATCGGAGGTCAGTGAACAGATATCGCTTGCCGGAACGGAGGCCTCCGGTACCGGAAACATGAAGTTTATGTTGTCGGGAGCTATTACTATCGGCACGCTGGATGGTGCGAACGTTGAGATTGCAGAGGCTGTCGGAAACGACAATTTTGTTCAGTTCGGTATGCTCACCCACGAGGCACAACAGCTCGCAAGGGCGGGATATCATCCGTCGCCCTACATCGAGTCCGATCCCATCGCAAAAGAGGTGCTGAAATTTATCGAGCATGGTATAAACGGCAATTCGTTCGGTGAAATTGTTGACAACCTTCGCAATTATGATAGCTATATGGTCATGGCTGACTTCGCAGACTATCGCCGGGCGCAGGCGGATGTTAGCACTATATATAAAGATAGCAGAAGATTTGACCGAATGAGCCTTATGAACATCGCCAACGCCGGAATATTTTCCGCCGACCGTTCGGTAACCGATTATGCAAGGGACATATGGAACATGAAACCGGTAGGGCGCTAAACATCTGAATTTTCCGCGACAATCGAGTAAAGCATGTTCGGAAAGGAATGGATATTGTTATGGATTATCCGATATACTGCAGTATAAGTGAAGAGTACAAAAAACCATTCGGTGCGGTTTCGATAGGCACAAAGGTCAGCTTCACCCTGCATATCCCGAGCGAGATGGAAATTGAATGCCCGAGGCTGTTTTTTGCCTTTGACGGCGAAGCGGCTGTCGAGTATAAGATGAAAAAGACTGCGACCAAAAAGGATAGGGAACTTTTTTCTGTCGAAGTTAAGACACAGAAGGTCGGCCTGCATTTTTATTGGTTCGATCTCTATAAAGATTGGCAAAAGATATATCGTGGTCGATTTGGCAATGGATATATGACACAAGGGGACGGTGAGTGGTTCCGCCTTTTCGTGCACCAAAAGGAATACGATGTTCCGGAGTGGCTGGTCGGCGGCACCATGTATCAGATATTTCCCGATCGTTTCTACGACGCAATACCGGACAAGGTTATGCCGTTTCCGGATAGGATTCTGCGCCCAAACAAGGACGGCGAGCCATATTTTTGGGCAAATGAAATACCGGAAGGGCATCTGAATCAGGACTATTTCGGTGGGGATTTTGAGGGTATAAAGCAAAAATTACCATACCTCGAAAGCCTTGGGGTAACCTGCATCTATCTGAATCCGATATTTGAGGCTCACTCTAACCATCGCTATAACACCGCAGATTATCTCAACGCCGACCCGATGCTCGGCACAAATGAGGAGTTTTCTGAACTTTGCGCCGCCGCAAAAGAGCGTGGCATTCGTATCATTTTGGATGCGGTGTTCAGTCATACCGGAGACGACAGCATCTATTTTGACCGCAATGCGCGCTATGGTCAAAACGGTGCATATCACAGTATCGCAAGCCCTTATCGAAGTTGGTATATTTTCCACCCCGACTACCCTTTCGGTTATCGTTGTTGGTGGGGGTTTTCGACTTTGCCGGAGGTCAACGAGTCGAACCCGTACTATCGTGACTTTATCTGCGGCAAGGGTGGTGTCATCGACCATTGGTTATCGCTCGGTGCTTCCGGTTTTCGACTGGATGTTGCGGACGAACTTCCGGACGACTTCATTGAAGACATTCGTCGTGCAATCAAGTCGCACGGGAAAGACTTCTATCTTGTCGGTGAGGTCTGGGAGGATGCAACGACCAAGGTCAGTTATGATTATCGACGAAAATATCTGCACGGAGATCATCTCGACAGCGTCATGAACTATCCGTTTAAAGAGGCGGTGATTGAGTTTGTGAAAAGCGGAGACTCGAGCGGGCCGATGGAACGCATTATGCAGATTGTGGAAAACTACCCGAACAAAGCTCTTGCCTGCGCTATGAACTTTTTGTCGACCCATGACACTATGCGTGCCTTGACAGAAATTGCCGGAGATCCAATCGCAAACCATGATCGTTACTGGCAAAGCGGCAGAGTTATTACGGGAGAGAGGCTGAGTTTCGGAAAGCGCCTTGTACGACTTGCATATGCCTTGCTGTTCACGCTACCCGGTGTGCCTTGCGTTTACTATGGCGATGAGGTGTATATGCAAGGTTATAAAGATCCTTTTAACAGAGGTTACTACGACTGGTTGCAGACCGACAATACGCTTCGCGACGAGATAACAAAGCTGTCAAAGCTTCGTCGTGACAACAAACTTTTCAAATATGGCGGTATGCAGGTGCTTGAGACCTCGCTCGGGTTTACAGCTTTTAGGAGGTTTGAGAAAACTAAAGAAATTTTGGTTTTAGTCAACCGCACTTCGAAGCTGAGATCTTTTGAATACAAAGGCAAATCATTCGAGGTGAAACCGTACGATTATTCTATTATATAAAGGAGGAATATGGATTTGAGTTCTATAATATGGCTTGTTTTTACATTGGTTCTATTTGCATTTGAGGCATTTACTGCGGCGTTGGTGAGCATATGGTTCGCCATAGGTGCGGTAGCGGCTTTCATCAGTTCGCTCATTTTTCCGAACAACTATATATTGCAAATCGTTGTATTTTTGGCGGTCAGTCTTTTGATGTTGCTTGTTACCCGTCCGCTTGCCAAAAAGTATATGCCAAGCAAAAAAAATGTGCAGCCGACGAACACTGAGCGACTAATTGGTCGACGTGCCGTTGTCACCGAACCGATAAAAGCAGACAAAAAGGGTAGGGTGTACGTCGACGGGCAGAGCTGGTCGGCGACAAGTTCTGCAGAGTTTGATACCGACGATGTCTGTATCGTGGAATCCATTGAAGGTGCTACGTTGATGGTGGTACCGACAGCAAAATAATCAGTACATATTTTTTATTGTAACATAAAGAAAGGATAGATAACCATGCCACAGTTAATTGCGCTCATTGTATTTGTATTTATACTTCTTGTCATTGCAGCGGCAAATATTATTATCGTCCCACAGGCGAATGCGTATATTGTAGAGCGTTTGGGAGTTTATCGTTGTACCTGGGAGGCCGGACTTCATCTTAAATTGCCTTTCCTTGACAGGGTTGCTAAAAAGGTGCTCTTGAAAGAGCAGGTCATTGATTTCAAGCCGCAACCGGTTATTACTCGAGACAATGTAACGATGCAGATCGATTCAGTTGTGTTTTTTCAGGTGACCGATCCGAAGCTTTATACCTATGAAATTGATCGCCCCATCATGGCGATCGAAAACCTTACCGCTACCAATCTTCGAAATATAATCGGCGACATGGAGTTGGACAGCACACTTGCAAGCCGCGATGTCATCAACACAAAAATCACAACGGTTTTGGACGAAGCGACCGATAAATGGGGTATCAAGGTTAATCGCGTGGAACTCAAAAACATTATGCCGCCTGCCGAGATTCAAGACGCGATGGAAAAACAGATGAAGGCAGAGCGCCAGCGTCGTGAAACGCTGCTACGCGCAGAGGGTGAAAAACGCAGTCAGATTCTCGTTGCGGAGGGTGAAAAGGAAAGCGCGATCCTGCGTGCCGATGCTGTCAAGGAGCAAAAAATCCGTGAAGCTGTCGGTGAGGCAGAAGCAATCATGACCGTCCAAAGGGCGCTTGCGGACAGTCTCAAAATGCTAAACGAATCGGCACCCAACGATAGCGTTTTGAAACTTAAAAGTTTAGAGGCGCTCGAAAAGGTTGCGAACGGAAATGCAACAAAGATGATTATACCGAGCGAAATTCAGGACATCGCGGGGCTGGTCGGCTCGCTAAAAATGATAGCCGAGGATAGCAAGAAATAAATTTGAATCGGTAAAAGTTTGTTGCTTTTTACCAAAAATATTATTACAAAATTATTACGTTTTCAGCTTTTTTTTCTTGGAATATGCTTGTAATAAGCTTTGATGTATGTTACAATTTTAGTAGTGCAAGACAAAAGGCATGACTACAGTTTGCTTTTGTTTTAATATGGTTTTACGGACTAAAAAATTGAATTTGGAGATGTTTATGGCTTTGGATGCGATAAAAGAGGTCAGCGAGGCGGAACGTCAGGCGGATCTTATAACCGAAGAGGCTCAAAAGGAGGCGAGGGCAATTGTTGCCGCCGCCAAGGTTGAGGGCGAAAAGGCATGTGACGATGCGGTTGCAGCTGCTCGTGAAGAAATTGCCGCAAACCTCAAAAAACAGGAAGAACTCGCCATTGCAGCCGAGGCAAAGGCAAAGCAACGCTCGATCGAAGAGTGTGCAAACCTTGAAAAACAGGCACAGGCACAGATGGATAAAGCTACGAAGTTTATTATCGACAAGGTGACAAACAACTAATGATTGTAAAAATGAAAAAGTTGGCCTGCCTTGTTACCAAACATGATGCAGGCAAGGTGCTAAAAGCACTGGCAAAAGAGGGTTGCGTTGAACTGCGCAACACCGAGAGCTATGCCGAGCTTCCGGAATATGAACAACTTTTGTCGAAGGGCAAACAGGACGCTCAGGACGACGATGTCGTTGCACTGCGAACTGCGCTTGCCACAGTCAATAAGTATTCCGCATACAAAAAAGGCTTTTTGGCGGCTCTTCCGAGAATAAGTGAGAGCGAGTTTGAGGACGATACAAGCTTTCAAAAAACCGTTTCTCTTGCCAAAGAGATTAATGATCTTTCGTCCGATATTGCTGCTTGTGATTCGGCAATAATGCGTCTTGAAACCGGCCTTGCGACCATCAAGCCGTTTAACGGCATTGATCTTCCGCTGGACAAAAACGGTGGCAAATATTACAGCACCGTTTTTGGTTCTGTCCCGATCGGTATTACAATTGAGATGCTCAGTGAAGAGATCGGCGACGATTTTGCGATTGAGTTTTTGATGGGCGAGGCGAATGTAGATCAACAATTTTTTGCCGTGCTTTGCATGAAGAACGACGAGGAAGAGGTGATCTCCGCGCTGAAGCCGCTCGGCTTTTCACGCCTTTTATACCGTGACATAAGCGGTAGCGCCAAAGAAAACTCCGCAGTCATTGAAAAAGAGGTCGAGGCCAAGAAAAAGAACATTGAAGAGCATGTCGATGCTGTGATGGCGAAGGCAGGTTTCAGAGACCAACTGGAGACCGCCCTTGATCTTGCAACTACGAGGCTGAACCGAAGTGAAACTATGTACTCGCAGTCCGGTACGCAAAAGACGCTTTTGTTGATGGGTTATACTCCGGAGAACTGTGTCGATCGTGTACAAAAGTTGCTTGACACATATTGCTGTGCATATGACTTTTCTGAGCCGGACGACATCGACGAAACTCCAATTGTTTTGAAGAACAATTCGTTTGTTCGCCCATACGAGATGGTCACCGCGCTCTATGCACTCCCGAAATATAACAGTCCGGTCGATCCAAATCCGTTTATAGCCCCGTTCTTCTTCATCTATTTCGGACTTATGATGGGCGACTTTGCCTATGGTGTCATTATTGCTTTGGCGTCGTACATAATACTAAAAAAGGCAAATCCCCGTGAAGGCACGATGAAAAAACTTATGCAGGTGGGTATACTCGGCGGTGTCGCAACCGCGATTTGGGGAATCCTGTTCGGAAGTTATTTCGGAAACTTTATTCCAACAGTGACTGAAATGTTCACCGGAACCGCAATTGTCCCGCCCCCTGTATTATTTGATCCACTTGCAGAGCCGCTGATACTTTTTGGCATCTCACTTGCATTCGGTGCAATTCAGCTCATTCTTGGTATGGTAGTCTCGATGTACCAGAAATGTGTGTTTGGAAAACCGCTCGATGCAGTTTTGGACGAAGGATTGTGGCTTGTAATCTTCGGCGGTCTTGGTGTTGTAGGCATCGAGATGGGTCTCGGTGTTGTCATGCCGGTCGCAAACTTTGGGCTTTACATCGCACTTGTCGGTGTCGTCTTGATATTGCTGACCAAAGGACGCAATGAAAAAGGATTCAAAAAGATTACCGCAGGTCTCGGAGAGCTCTATGGCATTACCTCCTACCTTGCCGATCTACTTTCATACAGCCGTCTGCTCGCACTCGGTCTTGCAACAGCGGTTATCGCGCAGGTTATGAACACGATGGGCACACTGCTCGGTCCAACAATTCCGGGCGTAATACTACTGGTGATCGTATTTGTTGTCGGTCATGCGTTTAACATCGGAATCAATATTCTCGGCACATTCGTGCATACCAGCCGTCTGCAGTTTATTGAGTTCTTCGGAAAGTTCTATATGCCGGGCGGCAAACCGTTCAAACCTTTCTGCAACAACACAAAATATGTTGAAGTATTGAAGGATGAAGCACACGGGTAGATGAGGCTCGACCTCTTATCACATATATTTTCAAATTATTTTATCGGAGGAATTTCAAATGGATTGGGTAAGCACTTTATTTTCCGGAACAGGACTCGCACTTTTGGGTGCAGCATTGGCAATGGGACTCGCAGGAACCGGTTCTGCACGTGGTGTCGGTATCGCAGGTGAAGCAGCGGCAGGCGTTTTGACAGAAGATCCGGAAAAATTCGGACAGACACTGTTGCTACAGGCTCTTCCGGGTACACAGGGTATCTACGGTATGATTATTGCGTTCCTTATCATTCTGAGAACCGGAGCCATAAGCGGCGGTATCGTCGAGATGAGCACCGAGACAGGCATGATGTATTTGATGTGCGCCCTGCCAATTGCAATCGCCGGCCTTTTCTCCGGTATTGCTCAGGGTCGTGCAGCTGCGGCTTCCATCGGAATTATCGCAAAACGTCCCGAAGAACTTGGTAAAGCGATGATGTATCCCGCGCTAGTTGAAACATATGCAGTTCTTGCACTGCTGATCTCTTTCCTTATGTGGATGGGTATCCCGGTATAATTCGGGTTTCGCAGTCATCACACCTGCCTTGATGCGTATGGTTTGTCAGATTGATCTGATGCCGGAGCATCTGTTCATAGCAGGTAAAAGTCGGAAAGGAAAAAACTTTAAAGATGCAGGGTTTTGAAAAGATAAAGGCACAGATTTTGGCGGACGCAAATGCCGAACGTGCACGCATTTTGGAACAGGCACAGACCGAAGCGAAAGAGGTTGCCCGTACATATTCACGCAACGCAGACGCACTCGGAATGGAAGCACTTCAAAAAGGCACAGCCGAGGTTACTGCCGCCGAGGCGAGATCCGCTCACTCCAGTGAGGGGGGAGTTAAACTCGCCATGCTGTCCAAAAAACAAGAGTTGATTGAACGCTCATTTGACAAGGCGCAGAAGTCTCTTTCTGAGCTAAGTGTTGATGACCTTCTGCTTGTTCTTCTCGGTCTTGGAAAAGGTATCACCGAAAAGAGCGGTGAAGTTGTCATGAACGCCAAAGACAAAGATCAACTCGGCAAACAGTTTGTAAAACAACTGAACAAAAATACCGGCGGCAACTTTGTGTTGTCGGCGGATGTTGCGGACATCTCGGGAGGATTTATCCTTCGCGGTGGAAAAATTGAGGTAAACTGCGGGTTTGATCGCCTGTTTGACAGAGCAAGACAGGAGCTCTCGGGTGAGGTTGCCGCTATCCTTTTTGAGGGGTAAAGTATTTTGAACAAAAAGACAAAAGACACTGATTATCTGTATGCCAGCGGTCGAATCAAGGCGTTGGAGCGTGGATTTCTGCCGAGAACGACACTTCTTCGTCTTTGTGAGGCGGAGTCGGTTGCAGACGGCATTAAACTGCTCATTGAAGTAGCCTATCTCTCACCCGACACCAATGTGTCCACCGTAGAGGCAGAGTTTACTCGTGTTCAGCAACGCTGCTACCGCGAGGCAGGCGAACTCTTCGCAGACAAGTCAATGCTCGGCTTTTTCCGTGCTCGGTACGACTATCATAATGTCAAAACGATTCTAAAGGGAATTGTTACCGGTGACGATTACACCGAGCTTTTGTCCGATTGCGGTCGAGTGGCGCCGGAGCGGCTTATTACTGCTATTCTGGAGGATAAGTACAGTTCCTTCCCGAAACGTCTTTCCAAGGCGACCGAGGAAGCGAAAGCTATGCTGACCCAGAGTGGCGACCCCCAGATCGTAGACGGCTTTCTTGATAAGGAACAGTTTGCCGACATGGGTGAAATAGCCGACGCAACCGCAGAGAAGTACCTGATTGATTACTTCCGACTTCAGGTGGACATGCAAAATTTGCGCGCCGCAGTGCGACTTGCTCGCATGGGTGCGGAGTTTGGTGAACTTCGTAAGTTCTTTATTAAGGGTGGCGATATTCCGATAAGTCGTCTACTCACAGAAGTTACACCGGAACTGGTTGTGGCCACGTTCACCGGAGTATATTTTGCAAATGTTGCAGCCGTTGCAGCTTCGGCACTTCGTCGCGAACAAGGTCTCGCGGCACTTGATAAGGCAGTTGACGATGCACTTACATCGTTCATAAAGCGTGGGCGGCGTGTAGCGTTCGGTGTCGAGGTACCGGTTTCATATGTAGCGGCTAAAGAGAATGAACTCGTTGTACTCAGAACCATCTTCGCAGGTTTGAAGGCTGGTCTTGGGTCGGAGCGACTGACAGAAAAACTGAGGGATACCTATGTATAAAGTAGCGGTAATAGGAGACAGAGAAACTGTCATAGGCTTCAAAGCGCTTGGCTTGACAGTCTGTTATGCCGAGGACGAGCAGGAGGCGAAGGACCATCTCAATCGCCTAGCTAAAGAGAATGCGGCGGTTATCTATATAACAGACGATCTTGCGGCTAAACTTTCGGAGGAAATTTCAAAGTATGAAAGAACCCCGATGCCGGCAATAATTCTTATTCCCGGCAAGGATGGCTCGAACGGTGTCGCACTCGCAAACGTCAGCAAAGCAGTTGAACGAGCTGTCGGTGCGGATATTTTGAAATAATTTTAGAAATCTTCGACAGTTTTATAAACAAAAAACAACCGCGAACAGCGGTAGCAATACCTATTCTTTGTCGGTATAAAGGGTAAAAGCAGGAAAGGAATTAACAACTTATGGAAAACGGAACTATCGTCAAGGTGGCAGGCCCACTGGTAGTGGCGAACGGCCTTTCGGGCGCCAACATGTTTGACGTTGTGCGCGTCGGTAAAGATCGTATCATCGGTGAAATTATCGAGATGCGAGGCGATGCCGCTTCGATCCAGGTTTACGAAGAAACCGCGGGCCTCGGCCCGGGAGACGTTGTCGAGACAACAGGAGCTCCTCTTTCGGTCGAGCTTGGTCCCGGCATGATTGAAAACATTTACGATGGAATTCAACGTCCGCTTGAAGTCATATCCCGCATGGTCGGCACCAACCTTTCAAGAGGTATTGAGGTCGATAGTCTTTCACGTGAGAAAAAGTGGGAGTTTGTTCCGGTAGCAAAGGTAGGTGACAGCCTCATCGCCGGCGATATCATCGGAACGGTTCAAGAAAGCGTGTCGGTGCTCCATAAAATTATGGTTCCATACGGCATGAGCGGAAAATTGAAATCCATTAATTCGGGCGAATTTACCGTCGCTGAAGAGGTTGCTGTTCTGACCAAAGACAATGGTGAAGATGTTTCACTGACCATGCTTCAGAAATGGCCGGTTCGTAAAGAGCGTCCATATCAAAAGAAACTTCCTCCGAACATTCCGATGGTTACAGGTCAGCGAACAGTTGACATGCTTTTCCCGATCGCTAAGGGTGGTACGGCAGCGGTGCCGGGTCCATTCGGTAGCGGTAAAACCGTTGTTCAGCATCAGCTTGCCAAGTGGAGTGATGTGGATATTGTTATCTACGTCGGTTGTGGTGAGCGTGGAAACGAGATGACCGACGTTCTTCGCGAGTTCCCGGAACTCAAGGATCCTCGCAGTGGCGAGAGTCTTATGAAAAGGACGGTTTTGATCGCAAACACCTCTGACATGCCGGTTGCGGCTCGTGAGGCAAGTGTTTATACCGGTATCACTATTGCGGAGTATTTCCGTGACATGGGCTATGACGTAGCTATTATCGCCGACTCTACCAGCCGTTGGGCTGAGGCTCTGCGTGAGATGAGCGGGCGTCTGGAAGAAATGCCAGGTGAGGAGGGTTATCCCGCTTACCTGACCAGCCGTCTTGCCCAGTTCTATGAGCGTGCCGGTCGTATCGTTTGTACAGGTAGTGACGAGCGTGAAGGTTCACTTTCTGCTATCGGTGCCGTTTCTCCTCCAGGTGGTGATATTTCAGAGCCGGTTAGCCAGGCAACGCTACGTATCGTTAAGGTGTTCTGGGGTCTTGATGCATCACTCGCTTATGCTCGACACTTCCCGGCCATCAACTGGCTTAACAGCTACTCGCTATATGTAGATCGACTTACACCTTATTATGAAAACCGTATCGGTGAGAGCTATACCGAGAACCGTATCGCTACCATGCGCATCTTACAACAGGAAAGCGAACTGAACGAGATCGTAAAGCTCGTTGGTATGGACAGCCTTTCTCATGATGACCGTCTGACGATGGAGGTCGCAAGAATGCTCCGTGAAGACTTCTTGCAACAAAATGCCTTCTCTGATACCGACGCTTATGCTTCTTCTGAAAAGCAGGCGGCTCTGATTGCCGTAATCCTTGCTTTTGACGTTGTGGCGCGCAAAGCCATAGCCGCCGGCGTCACCATCGACGACATCATTGCGGTTCCGTCACGCGACAAAATCGGTCGTGCAAAGGATACCGGTGAAGATGAATATGCAGTGGAATTCAAGGCGATGACCGATGGTTTCACAGCAGAGATAGAAGCACTAATCGAAAAAGCCGGAAAGGAATAATACAGATATGATGAGAGAATATCGTACCATCGGTGAGGTTGCAGGTCCTCTTATGCTGGTCAGCGGCGTCGAGGATGTGACCTATGGTGAGCTTGGTGAAATAGAACTTCAAAACGGTGAAATTCGCCGTTGCCGCGTACTGGAAATTGAGGGCAGTGATGCGCTTGTACAGCTATTTGACAGCAGTGCCGGAATCAATTTGAAAGACTCTAAAGTTAGGTTTTTGGGTCACGGTTTGGAGTTGGGTGTTTCAGGCGACATGCTTGGACGTGTTTTTGACGGTCTTGGACAGCCGAAAGACGGTGGGCCGGCAATTCTTCCGGAAAAACGCATGGATATCAATGGTCAGCCCATGAATCCCGCTGCGCGTGACTATCCAAATCAGTTCATTCAGACCGGCATTTCCGCCATCGATGGACTGAACACACTTGTTCGTGGACAAAAGCTCCCCATCTTCTCGGGAAGCGGTCTGCCCCATGCTCAGCTTGCGGCACAGATTGCACGTCAGGCGAAGGTGCTTGGCGATGATGGCAACTTTGCGGTTGTGTTTGCGGCAGTGGGTATCACATTTGAAGAAGCTGACTTCTTTGTAAACGACTTTGCAAAGACAGGAGCTCTTTCGCGTGCTGTCCTGTTCTTGAATCTTGCAAATGACCCTGCTATTGAGCGTATTTCGACTCCTCGTATGGCGTTGACAGCCGCTGAGTATCTTGCGTTTGAAAAAGATATGCACGTTTTGGTCATTATAACCGATATCACAAACTATGCCGAGGCTCTGCGTGAGGTATCCGCCGCACGAAAAGAGGTCCCCGGTCGTCGTGGATATCCCGGATACCTTTATACCGACCTTGCGACTATGTACGAACGTGCAGGCCGTCTGATCGGAAAAGAGGGTTCAATCACAATGATTCCGATCCTGTCCATGCCGGAAGACGACAAAACCCATCCGATTCCCGACCTTACCGGTTATATTACCGAGGGTCAGATCATAATTTCGCGCGATCTGTATCGCAAGGGTCTTACACCGCCTATCGACGTTCTACCGTCACTGTCACGACTAAAAGACAAAGGTATCGGTGAAGGCAAGACCCGTGAAGACCATGCTAATACAATGAATCAGTTGTTCTCTGCCTATGCGAGAGGTAAAGATGCAAAAGAGCTGATGACCATTTTGGGCGAAGCGGCACTGACCGATGTTGACAAGAAGTTTGCAAAGTTTGCAGATGAGTTTGAAAAACTCTATGTTAGCCAAGGTTATGACGTTAACCGCAGTATCCAAGAGACACTCGACATCGGTTGGAAACTCTTGACCATACTTCCGAAAAATGAGCTTAAACGTATCAAGCCGGAATTTATCGATAAATACTATCCAACAGGCAACGAATAAGTACTGTTCGCAACAGCCAGAAAGGAATGGTCATATAAGTGGCACGACTTAATGTTAATCCCACCCGTATGGAGTTATCACGCCTTAAGAACAGTCTGAAGACCGCGACTAGAGGTCACAAGCTGCTTAAGGACAAGCGTGATGAACTGATGAAGCGTTTCCTTGAGATCGTTCGTCAGAATAAAAAGCTTCGTCAAAAGGTTGAGAAGGCACTGGAACTGTCCTCTGCCGGCTTTGCGTCGGCATCGGGCAACATGAGTCCTGAAAGTCTAGAACAATCGTTACTCTACCCAAAACAGAGCATCGGATTGAAAATCACATATGCAAATATTATGTCGGTCGATGTTCCGCTTTATGAGATCAGCAAAAAAAGCGACCGCTCAGAGGAAATCTACCCATACGGCTTCGCCAACACCTCGGGCGAGCTCGACGACGCAGTATACTCATTGTCTGAGATTATGGAAGACATGTTGCGGCTTGCCGAGATGGAAAAGGCCGTTGAGCTTCTGTCAATTGAGATTGAAAAGACACGTCGTCGTGTTAATGCGCTTGAGTATGTGACTATACCGAGATACATAGAAACAATTCGGTATATCACCATGAAACTGGACGAAAACGAGCGCGGAAATCTGACTCGATTGATGAAAGTCAAAGACATGATGGTGGAAGAGGCGAATCGAAAGGCGCAGGAGCGTCTGGCACGTCTTCTGGAAAACTAACGATTTTTCGGTATGTGTGCGATTGTTGTAGGGTGAAAAAACAAGGTCAGTATGTTGTCTTCGAATACATTGCAACAAGACGGACAAAGCACCGAAAGGGAAAATAAATAATGGAATTTCAAATAGTGACCGACAGCTCGAGTGACCTGCTTAATAGTAGCTACGCCGACCCTGATGTAGGTTTTGCTGTCGTGCCGTTGTCGCTCAGAATCGGAGAATATGAGTATATAGACGATGAGACGATAAATCCGAAAGAAATGCTTGCAGAGTTAGCGCGGGCCAAAGGTTCCGTGAGCTCTGCTTGTCCGCCGCCGGAGGCGTGGGCAAAGGTGTTTAGAAAAGCACAAAATACCTTTGCAATTTGTATCACCTCAAAACTTTCCGGCACATATAATTCGGCATTGCAGGCAAAAGCTATGGTTCTGGAAGAGTCACCGGAAAAGAATATCCATGTCATCGACACCAAGGCTGTTGCCGGTGTAATGACCATGACGACAGAAAAGCTGTTTAGACTGATTCATCAAAACATCAATTTTGATGAGATAAAAGCTGAAATTGACAAATTTGTGAGCGAAAGATCGTTGCTGTTTTCATTAGAAGATTTTAGTATGTTAATCAAGACGGGTCGAATGAATAAACTCGTCGGCTTTACTGCTACTGCACTAGGGATCAGAGCGGTCGCAATGGCAGACGACGGTGCTATCAACGTTATTGCAAAGACGAGAGGCGAAGAAAAAACGATGGAACGACTCGTCGGACTAATGGGGAGTATAAATCCAGGCTTTTTGGCTGCAAAAGCTCCGCAGGTGTTGATTAACCATTGTAACAATCTAAAAATGGCACAACAACTACGCAATATGATGATGCAGACGTATAATCACATTTCTGACGTACGGATTTTTGATACCCGCGGACTTTGCTCGTTTTATGCCGCAAACGGCGGATTACTTGTGTCTTACTGATGACTTTTCGGGCTGATTGAATTATCGTGTCAAAATTAAAAAGATTACTTTCCGGAAATACCGCTATAATGCTACGTGAGAATCGTGGTTTTATTGCTGACCATATTGCGTCTTTTATTGTTTTAAACATCTGCAATGGAATATACCTAGCCGGCCTTTTGCGCTTTATGGGTTTTTCCGACTCGGTGAATGGACTGGTTTTAGCCATTCCGGTTCTCGGTGCACTGTTTCAGATGGTGGGACCGCTGTTAATGGCAGGTGTAAGCAATCCCAAAAAATATATAGTTCTAGGCACGTTTGTAGGTAAACTGTGCCTAGGATTAATTTTTTTCATACCGTTATTTCTTGGAAAGTCGGTGATAGGTTCGTTGCTGGTCGTTGGGATATTCTCGATTGGCCATGCAACGCTGGCCATGATTGCTCCGGCGATGGGTAACTGGGTAATGATGAGTTTGAAGCCGGAAAGACGTGCCGGTTTCTTTTCGCTTCGCGAAAGAGTAGGACTCGCCGCAATAGCGCTAGCAACGATGATCGCTTCGGCAATGCTTGATTTTTTTGCGGAAGGCGGAGTTGAACAAATTGGCTTTTTGTTGATAGGCATAAGTCTTGTGACAATCGCATTTTTTGACCTTGCAGCGATTCGTAGAGTAGAATTTCCTGAAATAGGTGCGACGAGCGGCTTGACGCTCAAATCAATACTAAATTTACTACGATCGAAAGACCTCAGCAAGGTATTGATACTCACACTGCTCTGGCAGCTATCGACCCAAATATGGATACCGCACAACAGCATATTTGTGTTGAACGGTCTTGGAGTGAGTTACTCTTTGATGGGGGTACTGGGAATAATTTGCTCGGTAGAAAAAATATTTGTGATGGTACTCTGGAGCAGATATACCAGCAGAACGAGCTATTCTCACTCATTTTTTGCCTCGATATTTTTTCTTGCATCTTGCGGTGTTTTTTATATGTTTATCGACACTTCAAACGCTACATGGCTCATAATAATTATAAATATCTATTCGTCCATAGCTTGGGCTGTCATTGGTGTAGCGCTATTTAATGTTCAGTACGACTCGCTCAGCGGTGACAACAAAGTGTTGAAAATGGGTATAATCGGCGGGTTGTCGGGAGTAGTTGGCTTTGCGTTTTCACTTCTCGGAAGCGTTGTGATCGAGACGGTCGATAGTTTTGGTGGCTTTTTGGGTTTGGAGGGACAGAAGATAGTCATCGCACTCGGTTCGGTCGCCGGTTTTGCTTTGATGGCGTTCATTTATTTCGGATTCATACCCAAAGGTGAGCGGCCAAAGATAGGCGACTACCTTCGCTATATCAATGAGTTTTTCGGCAAGCTTCGACAGATTAGGCTCGTCCCAAGACGTCGTGGCAGATAATAATTAATAACAAAACAAGGGGGTCAATATGAATGAAACAATGAAATGTATTTTGGAACGCCGTAGTGTGCGTGGCTATTGCGACACTATGCCGAGCAAGGAACAGTTGGAGGCTTTAGTCAGCGCAGGTCTTTGGGCACCGAGCGCTATGAATGGACAACCGTGCCATGTTTCTGTGGTTAGTGATCCTGCAATAATCGAACAGATGAACGGCGGAACAAAAAAATACATGAGTGATGATAGTAGGGCGCGTCTTATCGAGAGGTGCGGCAGTGAGGATTTTTCAATATTCTATGGTGCTCCCTGTGTTATCGTGATTTCGTCCGATAATTCGCTTCCGAGCTATAATGACATTGACACCGGTATAGTGGTGCAAAACATTTGCATTGCGGCGCAGTCGATAGGCCTTTCCAGTTGTATCATCGGAATGATCAGCCTGATGTTTGGTCAGCCTGAATTTGAGGAGCTGGTTAAGTCAATGAATCTTCCGAACGGATTTCGTCCTCGCGTTGCGATAGCAATAGGCGTCGGAAATAAAGAAACACCACCGCAAGACCGCAAGCCTAATCGTAGTGCTTATCTACGCTAACTTCGTCTTGAAAGACAACAAAAAAGAGTGTGCAAATTAATTTTGCACACTCTTTTTTGTATGTATATCAGGTTTCAAGCCGCACTCTTCTTGAACCGACGGTTACAGCTTTTAGACTGAAGAGCCATAAGCAGATATTCCATCAAATAGGCGCCTTGTTCATTTGGCTGAAAAATCTATAGCGGATATATACAACTAATCTTGCCGAGAAGCAGGTCGACTTCTTTAGAGCCGTCTAAAACGATTTGCCTGCATGAAATTTGCTTTTGCCATTCATCATGCAAAGCTTTGCTACGCATATTAGTATCACCGGAATCATATCGCTCTGCCCATCTCAAAAACTCGAGATGATTTTCGTGCATGTCCCCGTTTGCTCTGACCCTTTCACCAAATTTAGCATATTCACGCTGCTTTAGTCGCTCGACTCTTAAATCTGTGGGGGTTACAAGCCGAATAACCAGATCAAAAAAGGGGATAAATTCATCGCCCCATCCGCATAAACTGCCGCTAATTACAACTTTGTCGTGCTTAATTATATCGGCTTTCATGAGTTTACACCTATCATCACGAGATCGTGTTTTTGAATAAGGAGGGTTAGTAGGCAACCAAAAATAATCGTCTGAGTCCAGCATTCTGTAACCATATCGGTCGCCTATCGCTTTCGCTAAGGTCGATGTCCCGGAGCCTGACGCACCATAAATGTGAATAATCGGCATAAAAGCCTCCTTGGTAAATGATGATCGGTAAATCATTATACATCATGCAAGGGCGAAAAGCAATAACTAGAACCAATTTTACAGCTTGGTTTGATGCCAATTGTTGGAATTATACCAAGGCAAAATCAATTAGAAAAAATCGAGAAATGCATCGCGTTTCAGCAGCGAAAAGCAGAATATCATGCCTTTTTTAGTTATTTAGGTATAAAAACACATCGTTTTGATGAAAAGTGGCCACCGACCTTGCCATGGCGGCTTGGTACGATGGCCATTTATATTTTTGAGTATTTGCGGGTGATTCTCTCTGACTGTCAAACAGAGACGATCGGTTGAAATTACCTTTGTGCCTTGCCATCAGTTGATGGCGATGTTTCGATTAGTTTGCTTGTTTTTCATCTTCGGCACACTCACCGTCAACACCCCGTTTTCCATGTTTGCAGTGATGCCTTCGGTATCGGCATCCGCCAGCCGAATGCTTCGACTTGCAGCTCGTGTCCTACGCTCGCGGTGCAGATAGCTTTGTTCACTTTGCTCCTCTTTGGTGCTGATGGTTAAAATGTCGCCGTTGATATCGAGCGAGACATTCTCTTTTGGCACTCCCGACATCTCAGCATCGATGAGATAGTGTTCCTCCGTGTCACGAATGTCGATTTTGAATGTGTCGCCTGCGAGGTTGCGTGAGAAGAATCTGCTATCATCGAAAAAATCGTCCAGCATATTGTGGAAGCCAATCCCCCTCGAGTTAAACGGTACCAATCCTGCCATAATAATGCTTGCTCCTTTCAGATTATTCATAAATTAGCACTCTCACTCTTTGAGTGCTAATTTAATTATACTCGTATTTTTTGGTTTGTCAATACTTTTTTGAAATTTTATTCAAAAAGCTTTTTTGTTTGATACAAAAGGATTGTTAGCTTACAAGATAGGTGATTTCGCCGGTGGTGAGTTCTTTTTGTATCGCCTTGTTGATGGAGAGTGCTAAAATGTTAGCCGCCTTGGTCATTATGGTATCGAGCTGTCGAGGGGTGACGATGAGTTGTCGCGATGTATCGCTGTGTTGTTTCATGGTCGGCACACCGACGGCAATGACAGGGCAGCCGATTGTCTCGGCGTTCAGCGGGAAACCACCTCCCGGGTGAAGTCCGGTATCGCTAATCTGCACTGTACAACCCAACCTTTTTGGCTCGCCGGTATATAGGCTATCGACTAAGATGACGGCGGCGGGTTTCACGCTCTTCACGATGGCACCGACCGATTCAAGGGTGTCGATGCCGGTCTGCCCCATAACTCCGGGAGTGAAGGCACAGACATCGCGAAGTCGCAAATCGCTGTTGTCGGTCTGTTCGTTCAGTCGTCTTGTGACAAAAATTTTGCGTGTGGTTAGCGGGCCGAGGCTGTCTGCCGTTACCGTCTCATTTCCTAGACCGACTACAATCAAAAGACCGCTTTTGGGGAGCAGTCGTGAAAGTTCGGTGCTGACCACTGTAATATATCGATCGTTTCGATCGTCCAGCAATGCAAAGTTTGGCATATCGATTACAGAGTAGTTGCCTTTCTCGCGATTTAGCCCCGTTCTCTTTATCAGCACCCTTGTCACCTCGATGTCGGCGGCACAAAACCGCTGGGTTTCCACTCCATGTGGAATATGTCCATCGCTTTTTTTATATATTTCGGTTGCAATGTCGGTATAGATCGCCATTCTTTGTATCGCCCCTTTTTTATGTCTCGTCCAAATGTATTTTGGTCAGCTTTTTTGTTGACTATACAACAAAAAAATGTTAAAATAGTACTATTCATATTTTATACGAGGTTTTAAATTGAAAGAAAAGCTACAACAACTGAAAGCGGATGCCGTCGAGCGTTTGAACAGCGCCGTCGGTGAAGAGGAACTGAACTCAATTCGCATCGAGTATTTGGGAAAAAAAGGAGCGATCACCGACCTCTTGAAAGGGCTGGGTTCGCTATCTGCAGAGGAGCGTCCTGCTATGGGAGCGCTGGTGAATGAGGTGCGCGAATCGGTTTCGGCGCTTCTGGAAGAAAAACTTTGTGCAATAAAAGAACAAAAAGCTCGGGAACGCATTGAGGCAGAGCGCATCGATGTTTCTCTACCCGGCGCCGTACCGTCCATCGGAAAACTTCACCCGATGACAAAGGTTCTCCGTGAGCTGAAAGAGATATTTCTCGGAATGGGATTCGAAGTGCGACAAGGTCCCGAAATTGAACTCGACAAATATAATTTCGAGATGCTCAATATGCCAAAGACTCATCCGGCACGTGATACACAGGATACATTTTACATAAACGAAGAACTGCTTCTTCGCACCCAGACCAGCCCGATGCAGATTCGAACAATGGAAATTGAAAAACCGCCCATTAGAATTATCGTTCCGGGAAGAGTATATCGCAGCGATGCCGTCGATGCCTCTCATTCGCCGATTTTTCATCAGATCGAAGGATTGGTGGTAGATAAAGGCATTACATTTACCAATCTGAAAAATACGCTGGAAACTTTTACGAAAAAGTTGTACGGTGACTCTTGTGCCGTTCGTTTTCGTCCTCATCATTTTCCGTACACCGAACCGTCCGCCGAGATGGATGCTACCTGCTTTAAATGCGGTGGTAGCGGTTGCGGACTTTGTAAAGGTGAGGGATTCATTGAACTGCTTGGTTGTGGCATGGTTCACCCGAACGTGTTGAGTGGTTGCGGAATCGACCCCGAAGTTTACAGCGGTTTTGCGTTTGGCGTAGGTCTGGAGCGTATCACCATGCTTCGCTACGGAATCGATGATATGCGCCTGCTTTATGACGGTGACCTGCGTTTCTTGCAACAGTTTTAATTGGTGCCGATAAATAATTGATCTGAGGTTTGAGATTTTAGCGGATGTCGGTATTGTACAACAGAAAGGATGATTCATTATGAAACTTGCATATAGTTGGCTGTCGGATTTTGTGAAACTTGATGTCAGCCGTGAGGAGTTTGTGGACGGAATGACCATGAGCGGCTCAAAGGTTGAGGGGGTTCACTGCCTCGGCGACAGCACAAAAAATGTGGTGGTGGGAAAGATACTTTCCATCGATCGCCACCCCGATGCAGATAAATTAGTGGTCTGTCGTGTCGATGTGGGAGACGAGCTTACCATCGTCACCGGCGCAGACAACCTGACGGTGGGTGACATTGTTCCCGTCGCGCTGGACGGGTCACAGCTCCCGTGCGGTAAGAACATATCGGCAGGAAAACTGCGCGGTGTAATGAGCCAAGGAATGCTTTGCAGTCTCGGAGAGCTGGGGCTCAGCGACAGCGATTTTCCAAACTGCGGCGGTGAAGACGGCATCATGATATTGCCCGTCGATTTTTCCGATCGTCTCGGCGAGTCGGTCGTGCCGCTTCTTGGGCTAAACGACATGACGGTGGAATTTGAGATAACACCAAATCGCCCCGATTGCCTTTCGGTACGAAGCCTTGCCCGTGAGGCGGCAGTCACCTTCCATAAAGAATATAACGATCTGACCATTCCGAGCTACGGCATGGACGGCAACATAAACAATATGTTAAAGGTGGACATCGCGACAGAGAACTGCTCAAGATACTGCGCCGCCATCGTTCGAAATGTCAAGATTGAGCCGTCACCGCAGTGGATGCGCGAGCGTCTGCGCCTTTGCGGTATGCGCCCCATAAATAATATTGTCGATATCACAAACTATATCTGCCTTTTGTTCGGACACCCGATGCACGCTTTTGATCTGCGTTATGTTAACGATGCACACATCACGGTGCGTGCGGCAAAGCAGGCGGAAGAGATAGTGACACTGGACGGTGCGACCCATAAGATGGACGATAGCGCCACCGTTATTACCGATGCAAAAGGCCCTATCGCAGTTGCAGGTGTCATGGGCGGAGAGTTCAGTGGGATTTATCCCGATACAGTTGATGTCGTGTTTGAGTCGGCATGTTTTTATGGTCCTGCCGTACGTACTACCGCAAAAAAATTAGGACTTCGCACCGAGAGTAGCGCAAGGTTTGAAAAGGGACTTTCGCCCGAAAACGCTTTGCCGGCACTTTTCTATGCACTGTCGTTGGTAGAAAAGCTTGGTTGTGGCACCGTCGAAAGCGGTATCATAGACGTATATCCTCAAAAAGTGCAGCCGCGTTCGGTAGAATACAGTCCGAGCGATATTAACGAGTTGCTTGGTACCGATATTTCAAAAGAAGAAATGGATGAAATATTGACCTCTCTCGGATTCGAACTCGATGGCGAGCGTGTGAATGTACCATACACGAGATACGATGTCAGCCGTAGCTGTGACCTTGCAGAAGAGGTTGCAAGAATCTATGGATACAATCGACTTGCTTCGGAACCGATAAAAGGTTCCGGCAGTGCCAGATCGTCGGAGCGCCAACGCTTTGACGAGGATATCAGGGATCGTTTGCTCGGCTTCGGACTCTATGAAAACATGAGTTTTTCATTTTACAGCCGCCGACACTTTGACCTGATGAAATTGCCAAGTGATTGTGAACTGCGAGACGCTGTCGAGATCATGAATCCACTCGGTGAGGATAGCTCTGTAATGCGCACGACCGCTGTTCCGTCTATGCTGGGAGTGCTTGGCACCAACTATAATGCACGCGCCGCCTCCTGCGGAATTTTTGAATACGCAACCGAGTATCGCAAAAAGCAGGGTGCCGATTCTTCGACACTGCCGGACGAGCCGAAAAAGATTATTGTCGGTCTCTATGGTCAAGGGGTTGATTTCTTCACCGCAAAAGGTATTGCAGAGGGCATCTGTAACGCCGCCGCAACCGCACCGCCCGTAGCTTACGCAGTGGAAGATATTTCATATCTGCATAGCGGGCGCACCGCCGAGCTCAAAATTGCGGGACAAAGTGTTGCGATTGTCGGTGAGGTCGTGCCGGAAGTGGCAGCAGCATATGGAATCAAGACACGTTGCTATATAATTGATCTTTCGCTGGACACGCTTTTTGAGATGTCCGGAAAGACGGCAGTTTATCGTCCGCTTTCAAAATATCCCGCAACAACACGAGATCTTTGTCTTGTTGCGGACAAATCAATAACCCATCGTGACATTTCAGCCGCCATAACAGAATCGGCAGGAGAGTTGCTCAGTGAGTTAAAACTCTTTGATATCTATGAGGGCGAGCGTCTTGGTGAAGGTCGTCGAAGCCTTGCATATAGCCTGAAATTGCTTTCAAAAACAGCGACACTGACCGATGTTGAGGCTGATGGCGTTGTACAATCTGTGCTGGATAGATTGAAAGATATGTCGGTCACACTTCGAGAGGAGTAGCGAGACATACCGCAAGATTCGAATGTTGTCAATCTCGCGGTTGGCATATATATTCAGACAATCTGAAAACATGCAGAGTAGCATTGTCAAAAAGCGGTTTTCAATAATGCTTTTAGAAGCGGTTTACCGTATAGTAGTTTAGTTTATGGTGCGCTAAGCTTTTTAGGACTGGGCAAGCTATACGAAAGAAAGGCACATCTCATGCGCGTTGATAATCCGATACGCCGTTTGCGGCGGAAATTTATAACAATTGTCATGTTATTGCTGACGCTGGTCATGATTTTGATCATTGCCTTGCTCAATATTGTCATGACGGTAACCCAACAGGCAAGAAATCTTGAACTTTTGCAGGAGCTTGTTGCAAATGAAGGAGAGCTTCCGGCCAATCTTGAAGACGGCAACAGTCAGCGTGGGAGATATGTTGTCTTTCTGGATAAAGACTATAACATAGTTCGCACCATTGACACTCCTAATTTTCGTTATGATGACGCCGAGATGGAGGAGTTTACGCAGTTTGCACTGAATAACCGTGAAAGTAATATGATATCGGAACTTTTGTATTCTGTCACCGAGATGCCACAGGGTGTGAGTGTTGTGGCTTTTATGGACATTTCGGTAGACAATGCACTGCTTGACCAATTACTCTTGACTACCTCAATAATTGGGTCGGTTGGAATTTTCTTTTTGTTTGCAATTGCATGGACACTTTCTCATTGGCTTGTCGGCCCCGTGAAGGAATCTTTTGATTCTCAACGACGGTTCATCGCCGATGCCTCACATGAGTTGAAGACGCCCATTGCTACCATCAGCGCCAACACCGACGTTATGATCGAACAGTATGGCGATGTCAAATGGCTTGGATTCATAAAGGCAGAAACTGCTAGGATGCAAAGGCTAGTTGCCGATCTGCTCTATCTCGCGAGTAATGACCAGAATAAAGTTATACATAGCAAGACAAAGTTCAATTTGTCAGATCTCACTGCACTTACCGCCATGTCATTTGAAGGACGAGCGTTTGAAGATAGCAAGCGCATTGACCTTGATATTACATCAAACTTGCAATTTTCCGGCGATGAGGACGGGATAAAACAGGTGATAGCGGCACTGATAGACAACGCAATCAAGCACACCCCCACCGGCGGTACAATCACAGTTTCGCTAAGTCGTTTTCAAAATCGCAATCTAATTGTGGTAAAAAACACCGGTGATGGCATACCATTAAATGAGCGGAGAAAAATATTTGAGCGCTTTTACCGAAGCGATGCCGCGCGCAACAGCGAGAGCAATAGTTACGGTCTCGGTCTTGCTATTGCAAAGGCAATTGTAGAACAGCACAGAGGTAAAATAAGCGCAGGAGGTGTAGTTGGAAGCTATGCCGAGTTCAAGGTTATTATCTGACATAAGTGAGGACATTTTATGAGAGTTTTAGTAGTAGAGGATGAGACAAATCTACGGGAAGCGCTTTGCGAGATATTGGAGAGCAGAGGGTTTGAGGTCGACGGAGTGAGCGACGGCAAAAAGGGACTACACGCCGCCATGTCAGGATTGTTTGACGTGGTACTTTTGGACGTGATGTTGCCAAAACTGAACGGTTTTGAAATACTGAAAAAGATGCGCAAAAACGAGATAAAGACCCCTGTCATCATTACTACGGCACTCGGTGCGGAAGAAAATGTGCAGAAGGGATTTGAGAGCGGCGCGGATGGATACGTTACTAAACCGTTTAATGTCGATAATCTGATACGCACGATTCGCTCTGTAACCGGAACAAATTCCGAAGATTTATTGCAGCTTGGTGATATTGAGCTGAACAGCTCGACGAATCATGTAACGATAGGCAGCAAAAAAGCCGAGCTTTCCGATATAGAATCGGATCTACTCAGCCACTTTTTGAGAAATGAAAGTATGATTTTGCCTTACAATACGTTGACGCAAAATATTTCAGAAGACAATCTGGACGGGTATATTACCATGTTGACACGCAAACTCAACTACATCAAGCCGGATGTAAGCATACTTCACATTAAAGGCCTTGGCTATAAATTGATGTTGGAAGACGCCCCACAGATCGATTGGGATAAGGGATACTAAAATTAGGGTTGTTGCCTCAAGTTGATATATTCTTTCGGATATTTCGGGTGGAACACTCGTTTGATACTGTCTCGAGCTCCGGTTACATATTTGGTGACTCCGCCGGCACCTGCCGATATAACATTGTGCATTTCATCCATCATATAAACATTATAAAGACACTCATAGCCGCTTTTGGCGTATCCGACATTTTCAAGGTTGGAGGGTGTCTTTTTTTGTCGGTATATGTAGTATGGATTATAACCGTTTTGGTACAGCAGTTCGTCACGGAGTCGCATCATTTCGGTCAGTCCGTCATGCGCGGCAAAGTCTCCCTGTGACAGGTGTGATCCACTTTTTTTAGTGAAACTGTGCACAGTGATATTTTCGGGTGCAAGCCTCAAAGTTTCGTTTAGACTGCGCTGAAACCCGTTTACAGTATCGGTCGGAAGACCTGCTATAAGATCCATGTTTATGTTGTTGTGCCCAACCTTTCGAGCCTCTTCAAAGCACCGCAATATGTCGTCTGCACTGTGATGCCTTCCGATCGCACGAAGGGTATTGTCACAGAATGTTTGGGGGTTGATGGAAATTCTATCGACTCCTTGTTCTTTCATGATTCGCAGTTTGGAAAGGTCGGTACTGTCGGGTCGCCCTGCCTCAAGTGTGAACTCTTGCAGCGGCTTGAATCGTGAGTTCAGATGAGATAACAGTCGCTCCAGCTGAGACGAGGAGAGAACGCTGGGAGTTCCGCCGCCGACATAGATGCTAAGAAGTTTTTGATCGACCGACTCGGAAATTTCACTCAATTCTTCCAGCAGGAGTTTGAGATAGAGCTCTATCTCATCATTGTCATTGCTTGACATGGAAATGAAACTGCAATATCGACAGCGAGACGGACAGTAAGGGATAGAGACATAGAGGCTGTAATATTTTTCGACGTTTCGCTCTATCGGCATGGTCAGTTGTGTTTCGTAGCATCTGCGAAGAAGATCAATTTTTTGGTCTGAAACGTCGAAATCTTCGTGCAGCTGTTGTGAAATTTCCGGATGTGTCATACCGGCGGCGGCACGTTGGCGATAGAGCCAGAGTGGACGAACTCCGTTGAGCATTCCCCAAGGCTGGACTCGACCGGTTGAATCACACAAAAATTCATATAAGAACTTTTCAATATCTCTGCTCTTTTTCAAGGCAACTTCATTTTTGCCGTCTTGATGAATTACTGCAAATAGCCTTGTCGACGACTGCCGAAAATAAAAAAAATCCTCCTCGAGTCGATCACGCTTTCGGCTCTGCAGCAGCTTGATGTCAGGGAAAAACAGCCGGATAATATTTTCCGGCTTGTATTTATTTTGATGATTATTTAAGAATAAATTCATGTTTAACGCTTTCCACCATTTGTAAAATTGCTTTGTTGTAGGCTAAACAAATTATAACACAATGCAGATAGCGTTGCAACCGGTGGTAAGATTGATTTGAAGATGTGTTGACTTTATGATTTGAATAGTATGAAATGCTTCACGCCGGTTCGAATCTCTCAGAGGCGAACAAAATTACTAAGGGGACAGTCCATCGGACTATCCCCTTAGATTTTGAGTTGTGTAATCAAAAGGGATGTTGTTGCCTAAGTATAATAACACCCGACCGGGCACGAACGCTTCGCCGCGTTCCTTTTCACCTCTTCGTATGTTCGTATGTCAACTACGTAGCGCAAGGCTAAAATTTTTGCCGATACGCAAAAATTTCTTTGTCGCTTTTCGTGTTCGCATACGAACCCGCAAAGCTTCACGCCGGTTCGAATCTCTCAGAGGCGAACAAAATTACTAAGGGGACAGTC